>JACMOI010000064.1 GCA_014378105.1 Pseudopedobacter sp. | reverse complement strand
GCAGTAATCTCTAATTCTAAACAACAATTTCAGCCAGGTATGCAAGCCAGCATAAGTTTTCCTTATCAGGGAAATGAGGGTGTCATATCATTACCAAATGATGCCGTGATGCGAGAAGAGAGCGGCGATATAGTGTGGGTGAAAACCAAAAAAGGTCACTATGAATTTAGAATGGTAACATTAGGTGCAGAAAACGAAAATTCGGTGGTCATCACAAAAGGTCTTAATAATGGAGACCAAGTAGTGATTAGTGGCACCTATTTATTGAGTAGCGAGTACACTTTGAAAAAAGGTGGTGATTTTATGGCAGGAATGAATATGTGAGTATTGAGAAATGAAATGACAGTTTTAAGCTTAAAAAAAGGATATCAGAAAACAGCTATGGAGTAATTACTCAAATCATCATCTTATTAAACAAGAACAAATAGCATTATCCTCAAAAGAAGTATTTTTATATATTTGCGACATCAATTAAAACCATGAGTATTTTATCTAATAGAATCAATAATCTGGCAGAGTCTCAGACTATTAAGATGGCCAAACTGGGTCGAGAACTTTCAGCAAAAGGAATTAATGTTATTAATTTAAGTTTTGGTGAACCCGACTTTCATACGCCACAATTCATTAAAGATGCTGCTGCTGAAGCGATGGCCAATAACTTTACTTATTATACGCCTGTATCAGGTTACCCTGATTTGAGAAAAGCAATTGCTGATAAGTTAAAGCGTGAAAATAACTTAGATTTTAATTTCGACCAGATTGTGGTTTCTACTGGTGCTAAACAAGCATTAGCCAATGCTTTAATGGTGATGTTAAATCCAGGCGATGAGGTAATTATCCCTACACCTTATTGGGTTTCTTATTCAGAAATGGTAAAATTAGCAGAAGGTAAATCTGTATATGTTAACGCTACAGCAGAAAATAATTTCAAAATTACTGCTGCCGAGTTAGAAGCTGCCATTACACCAAAAACTAAAATGTTTATGTTCTCTTCGCCTTGTAACCCTACAGGTAGCGTTTACAGTCGCGAAGAACTAGCCGCTTTAGTTACCGTTTTTGAAAAGTATCCGAACATCTATATCCTTTCTGACGAAATATATGAACATATCAATTTTATTGGTGGACATGTTTCTATTGCGGAGTTTCCAACTGTAAAAGAAAGAACGATTGTGATCAATGGTTTTTCTAAGGCTTACGCGATGACAGGTTGGAGAATTGGTTATTTAGCTGCCACAAAAGAAATTGCTGATGCTGCGGATAAATTACAAGGTCAAATTACTTCTGGAACTTGCTCCATCACCCAAAAAGCTGGTGTAGCAGCATTAAACGGAGGCTTAAAAGAAGTTCATGAAATGCGTGATGCTTTCTTGAAACGTAGAGGCATTGTTTATGATTTACTCACACAGATAGACGGATTAAAAGTAAACTTACCTGATGGCGCTTTCTATTTCTTTCCTGATGTTTCTTCGTTCTTTGGTAAATCTTTTGATGGAAAAACATTAAACAATGCTGAAGATATTTCTCTTTATTTATTGAATACCGCACATGTTTCTACAGTAACTGGCGAGGCTTTCGGTAACGAAAAATGCATCCGTATTTCATACGCTGCATCTGAAGAACAATTGAGAGAAGCTTGTAAGCGTATTGCTGCTGCTTTAGCAAACTTAAAATAATTAAAAGAAAACTCGTCACTTCGACACAAGAAGAAGTTTCAAAAATAGGTTAGTCCATTCTACAAGACGACTTCCAATTTCTAAGTGACGAATTAAATAAACCGATTTGTACCAAGACTTATTCAATCGTTTTAAAGATTTAAACATCCTCATTATTGGTGATGTAATGATTGATGCCTATTTATGGGGAAAGGTAGATCGTATTTCTCCTGAAGCTCCTGTTCCTATCGTTTCGGTAAATAAAAAAGAATCTCGCTTAGGTGGTGCTGCCAATGTCGCTTTAAATATTAAAGCTTTAGCAGCTAACCCTCTCATTTGTGCAATTATTGGGGATGATGCAGAGGCCGATGAATTTTTACGGTTGCTGAACGTAGAAAATATCTCATCAGACGGAATTGTTAAAGTGGCTAAACGTCAAACAACAGTTAAAACTCGAGTAATTGGGAATAATCAACAAATTTTAAGAGTTGATGCGGAGACCGACACAGAAATTGGTGAAAACGAAACCAATTTGATTCTTCATAAAATTGGTTTGCTTTTAGAACAACATTCAATAGATAGCATCGTTTTTCAGGATTATGACAAAGGATTAATTACGCAGCATTTAATTGATGAAGTTACCAAAACCGCAAAAGAAAAACAGATTTCAATTGTGGTAGATCCGAAAAAACGTCATTTCTTATCTTACAAAGATGTGGATGTTTTTAAACCTAATTTGAAAGAATTAAAGGAGGGTCTAAAAATTGACTTTAACCCTAAAGATTTATTGAAATTAAGAGCTGCAGTGTTACAGCTTCAGGATATCATCCATGCAAAAAACATAGTCGTTACTTTATCAGAATTGGGGGTTTATACTTTTCAGAACAATGAGGAACACCTCACTCCCGCTCATATTCGTAACGTGGCAGACGTTTCTGGCGCCGGTGATACGGTGATTAGTGTTATTGCTACCTGTATTGCCGCCAAAACAGATATTCATACAGCTGCTAAACTAGGAAACCTAGCTGGTGGTTTGGTTTGCGAAAAAGTTGGAGTGGTACCTGTAGATAAGGCTTTACTATTAGCCGAAGCGGAAAAAATATAGCTTTAAAAAAAGTATTACAAATTCTCACCATTCATCAATTATTAGATTTAAGATTTCTTTCACTTAAAATCACTTTTGACAGCTGGAAGATTTCACTTTTCACCTTTCTGTATTGATGCTCCAAGTCATGCACTTCTATTGTAATGCGTTTACTTTCTAGAGTATAAAAATAAGTATGATGTTGAGTTAATCCTTTAAATTGTGCTTCTAGATTACCTTGATGGGTTAAAGCGTCTGTATTTATATTTTTTCTTATCAAATTAATTTGAGACAACTTATCTCCAATCAGTTGGATCTTGTTGATTTGTATTGTTGCCGTTTGCAATGCAAAATATTTGGTCAGTAGTATTTTTAGAAATTTAATTTCGCTATCAAAAAACATCAATTCAACTAAATGCTTTTTATTCGCTTCATAAATTAGAGTTAATTCTCTCTCAAATGTATTTTCTTCTTTCCGAGTCATCATTTTAATTTAGTTGTTGGTAAAAGGTGTATGGATAAATCAAAAGGGGCATATGACAATTTTTAGCCATTATCTTACTCACGCTATTATGAAAAATGCTTTCGGGGAAATGATATTTCTTATGCATCAAAACCAAAACATCAGTCTGTTCTATATCTTTAACCGCATACAAAGCCTTTGTTATATTTTTACTGTTTATTGTCTTAAAGTGGATATTTTTATAACTCATCTGATGATGAATCTCTGATTCTAGATTTTTAATTCTTGCCAATCGTTCTGGGTTCGGATTGGGTTCTACATGGGTAATAGAAATGTCTGCAGAAAATATCTTGCCTAAAGTTGCAATGGAAGCAATCACTGGTTGATCAGTTGATTTTAAATCTGTGGCATAAGTGATTTTTTTTAATTTATGGTAGGTCACTCCTTCTGGGATGATTAAAACTGGACAAATCACATTATCTAACAAATCATGCGTATCACTTCCTATAAATAAGCGACTTAAATTATTAATATGCTGTCCGCCCATTACAATTAAACCTATAGATTTTTTAAAGATAATCCCTTCTATTAAATCAGCAATAGCTCCAAAATCATTGGCAAATGATATTTGAGGATAAAAATCAGCTTCAGGTAAATAAGTTTTAATTTCCGAGTCTAAATTTAACCATAATGCTTTTAAGGCCTTTTCACTTCGCATTTGTAATTCCTCAAAATTTGTTTGCCAAATCATCCCTTGTGAGGCCATGTTATTTTTTTCGGGAGAGCCAAAAGCATTAAAAAGTAATAAATTAGACTGTATTTGTTGTGCAAATTTAACTGCATAACTAGCTGCGTTATTAGCCAAAGATGAGAAGTCTGTTAGGACTAAAACCGTTTTCATTTCTTCCAAGTTTGATACGCTAAATTGGGAAAGATTTGAAATCTATAAAATGATATTCATCATTAATAGTGGTGATATCATTACGAGTAAACTAATTGCAGATTTGCTGAGTACCATGAAATAAATTAAAAACCTTGTCTTGAAGGAAATTTTATAAGTCCTGATTATTTTAGACACTCAATGAAAAATTGCTAACCTTAGGGTCAGCAGGGTGAAGAATTTTCAAGTCTAGATTTATTAAACTTGTGTGGATAGTTCTTATTTATTTCTCAAGTAGATATGTCGAATATTATTTTCACCAGTTACTTTTTCTTCAATTTCAAATTCGCCAATACTTTTTATCAAAGGATATAACTTAGGGAAACCATAGTTCCTCGGGTCAAAATCTGTTTTTTTCTTAATGAT
Organism: Pseudopedobacter sp.; assembly: GCA_014378105.1. Classification (GTDB taxonomy): domain Bacteria; phylum Bacteroidota; class Bacteroidia; order Sphingobacteriales; family Sphingobacteriaceae; genus Pseudopedobacter. The sequence goes on along the minus strand of JACMOI010000064.1, from coordinate 5,447 downwards.
AAAATTCCCTAATACACCTAAGAAAGCCCAACCACTGTCATCAGAAATTTCATCAATACTATCTTTTATTAGGTTTACTAATTCCTTATCAACTTTACTTACTGCCGATGAAGACTCAACTTTAGGTTTACTTTGCTTATTCAGCTTTTCTGCTGATCCATGTTCTTTTTCTTTTTTCAGAATTTCAATATAAATGAATTTATCGCAAGCTGTAATAAATGGCTGAGGAGTTTTCTTTTCCCCAATTCCAATCACAAACATTCCTGCTTCTCGCAAACGGGTTGCAAGTCTTGTGAAATCACTATCACTAGAGACAATACAAAACCCATTAACTTTTTCAGAATAAAGTAAATCCATGGCATCAATAATGAGCGCACTATCACTTGAATTCTTCCCTACGGTATAACTATATTGTTGAATTGGAGTGATTGCGTTTTCAAGTAAAACACCCTTCCATCCAGCAACTGTTGGTTTTGTCCAATCTGCATAAATGCGTTTAATGGTTGGATTGCCATATTTAGCAATCTCATCAAGCATTTCTTTCACATAAGCATAAGGAACATTGTCTGCGTCAATCAGTACTGCAAGCTTTTCATCTTTCATATGAGTTTGTTTTTCAATGACTACTAAAGAATTATTGTAAAAGTAAAAAGCATTAAATGTTTAAATTATTTAGTTTCTAAACCAATCCAAATTTACAAAAGTGTAATCTTTTTAAATCATTGTATAAATTTTTATCGTCCTACCTATCTTCTTAATTTTAATGATATGGTTAACATGGTAAAGTCTGTTTTTTACTCAAGTTAATGAAGTTTAGAACTCAGCGTTATTCTTCATTTTTAACTTTAAAGCTTTTGTAAAGTCTTCTACTTGATCAACACAAAACACCACAGTATCCGTAGTCTTTTTCATGCCTAAAAGCTTGTTTACTTCTATAGGTTTTTTCAAATACACCACCATATTATGCTCTTCAAGTTTTTTAATCAGCATGAGAGAAACCACATTTCTATTTAAGGGTAATTTTTTAGTCACCTCGAAACTTTCAATATTTTTAAACGAAATATAAGCATCCCCTGAAAGACCATGATGAATTTCTAAAGCATCAGTATGAATGGTGATAGGACGAGCTTTTAGCGCCCTAAAATGTGCAAACAATTGAATAACAGTATATAGACTAAGACCACTAAGTATCCAAGCAAAAGTCTTACTCCATAAAATTAAAAGAAAGTGTAAGCCTATGGTTTCAACTAAGATTATCATCATAAAGGCCCATATGACAGCTAAAACACCGCTTTCTTTGTATGCTGTAAATTTTGTTTTATAATCTATGCCTTTATCCTTTTGCCCTAAGAAAGTATAGTAGAAAGTTGCTATTTCAGAAGAAATGATATTACTAAACTTTTCGTTACCTATCACTTCCAACATCACCGCTCTACAATGCGTTAAAAAATCAAGTTGAGGATGATTTACTTTGGCCTTTTTATTGGCAATGTAAAATTTGCTGACGATAAAAAAAATGACTCCTAATTCTATTAAAGGCGAAACCCATACTTTGAGTACATGAAGAAAAGGATTTGTTTGTGAATTTAGTATTAAACAAGCTACCATTAATCCAATTAAAAAAATTCGAATGACGGTTAAATTAGAAACCCTACTCTTTCTAATAGCTAGAAAATAAATCAATGGTGCTAATATCAATATATCTACTAGCATTGCATTAGACAAAATAACTTCATGTGCTTTGAATTTAGTAGTAAAACTAATCAGGAAAGCGCAAAAGAAAATCAATGAAGGGACACCTAAAGCAATTAACCAATTTGGTTTTTGTTTGATTGATTCTGTCATGTTTGCTATGTTTTAATGAAAATTTTTAATTTAGTTAGCCACACTTATTGTTATACCATCTTTTAATTCTAAATAATACCTATTAATAACAATAGTCATCTATTTCGGATAGATGATAAAATTGTCATGAACCTCACGCTTTGGATTTTTACCTAATTTTTTTAAAGAATTATTGAGCAAAAACAAATCACTTGCTTTTAGCGGCAAAACATGCTCATTAGGTTGAAATGTTGTCCCTGTGGGATAATCTTTACCTGCAGTTTTTGTCATTTCTATGTGGTTACCCAAAATATAGCTTATCTGATGATTACTAACAAAATCACATAAACGTTGCGTACTTAATTTAAAAGAATTCCAATCGGCAATATATAGTCTTCCTGGATAAAAGCTATCTCCTGTTAATAGTATTTTTATCTGATCATCATAAGCCGCAATCGAAGCAATCTGATGGCCAGGGATTGGAATAAATTCTATTACTCTTCCTCCTAAATCTAATTTACTATTTTCAAACGGCCAGTTTTGAAAATTAAAAAAAGTCTTCACCTCATTAATGTTTAAACCTACCACTGTTGTTCTCGGTTTGTTTTTAAATTGTAGGTCTGCCGCTACATGATCGCCATGAGAATGGGTGTGGGCAACAATAAGTTCGATAGACGCTTTGTTTTCCTTTTCCCAGTGTTCAATCAGCTTGCTCACAGTTTGATATAACGGAAATTGTTTTTCATCTTCTGTGGCACCGGTGTCCATTAATAAAGCTTTCTTATTCCCTATAAAAAGATACATAAAGGGCGCTTCATAATTAACACACTTATTTTGTCTCAAAATCCAAGTGTTGCGATTGAGTTGAACAACCTGAATCAGTGGATCTGTATTCTTACTGCAATCCGAAGCACCGTGAATCCAAACGGTATGATCAAGTTTTGAAAATCGGTTATGCAAAACTTTACATGACATCAAATTGATCAAAAGAAGAGAAAATATTAAATAGCAGACTCTATATGGCATTATAATTAGTGATTTTACCTAAAATTACTATTAATTTTGGTTACTCATAGCTTGTCGAAGCCGATAGCTTACAGAACTATCTTAAAACAATAGCTCATAACTGTCAAAAGATTTCGCTTCAATATAGGAGAAGCAAAAATCCTGATATTATTAGGTTTATTAAACTGGGAATTCTATTCTAAATACTGTTCCTTTATTTACTTCGCTTATAATACTAATTGAACCTCCAATAGTTTCTACTTGGGTTTTTACCATAAATAAACCCACACCTTTTCCTTCCGCATAATTAGCATGAAAGCGTTTATACAATCCAAAAACCATGTTGTTTTGTTTTTCAAGGTCTATCCCCAAGCCGTTGTCTTTAAAAAGCAAAACGATTTTATTGTTGATTAGCTGACTTGTTATTTCTATCAATAAAGGAACGTGGCGCTGCCTGTACTTTAAACTGTTAGAAACCAAATTGTAAAAAATGCTGTGTAAATAACTTTTAATAGTCATCATTTCTTGTGCTTCCGAAAAGTTCCAAGTAATTATTGCATTTTCCTTTTTAATTAAGGTTTCGATACTCACATAGATATCTGAAGCAAGATTTTTAAAACTGACCAATTCTTTGATCTCGGTTACATTATTTTTTACTTGAAGGATATCATTAAGGTCCTTAATCATTTCATCTAACTTGTTTGCGGATAGATTAATTGAATTATTGATATAATCTAATGTTTCTGCTGGAATATTTTCTTCTTGAAGTAAAGATATTAACCCTAGAATGTTAGCAACAGGTGATCGTAGGTTATGCGAAATGATGTAGGAGAACTGTTCTAGGTTTTTGTTTCGCTGAACAATATCTTCCATCAGTTTTTCCTCCTGAATTTGTAATTCTTTCTGTTCTGTAATATCGGTCATGGCACCTACCATTCGAATGGCCGTTCCTTCGTTATTTCGTATGATAATTCCTCTATCAACAATATAAAGTGTTTTCCCTTTTTCATTATATATTCTATATTCTAACTCCCATCGGGTACAAGAGGGGTTAGCAATAGCTTCGTAAATACTATCCTTAATTTTAGGTAGGTCTTCCGGATGAAAACTATCTTTCCATAACTCATTTGAAGAACGTAAGGTTAAAGCACTTTTACCGAAGAACCTTTCAATAGCTTTAGAACGGTAATTTGTTTGATTGATGATATCCCAATCCCAAATAGCATCATTGGTCGCTTCGGTTACTTTTTCAAATCGTTCGTTAGCTTGCTGCAACTGGATAACAGCTTCTTTTCTTAAGGTGATATCTTTCAGATATACAGATATGCCTTCTTCAGAGGGGTAACCAGAAATCTCTAGCCAAATATTTAACCTAGGCAAATACGCTTCGAAGTTGGTAGTTTGTCTTGTTTTTCTAATATGAAGGAACTGACTAAAAAAATCAGTGTCAGTTAAATAATCATATACATCCCAAAGGGGTTTACCTAAAAGTTCTTCCTTTTTTTTGCCTAAGATAAGCTCTGCTTGCTTATTCCAGTAGGTCACAATCCCATCATTGTCAATGGCAAAAAAAGCATCCCCTATACTTTCTAATATCCTATTCTTTTCTTCTAATGCTTTTCGTATTCTTTCTTCAGCTAGTTTTTGATCAGATATATCCTGAAAACTTCCAAAAATTTTGGTTCGTATGTTATTTGCCATTTCACTTTTACCAATGCAGCGAATCCATCTTTCTTTGCCTTTATCAGTAAGTAATTGGTACTCATCATCAAACTCAACTCCTTCTTTAATTAAAAGACCCAAAGCTTGTTGTTTTCTATCTTTACTATCTCCGATATAAAATTTCAAACTACGTCTTAATTTAGGTTTATAGCTTTGGTCTACTTCAAATATCTCTTTGATTACAGGAGACCAATACATGTCGTCCTTATCTTGGTTGATCAAATCCATCTCCCAACTGCCAATACGGGCCATGGTACTCGCTTGCTTTAATAAGACTTCGTTTTTGACTTCCTGAGTAATGTCCAAAATAATGGAGTTGAATACAATTGTACCATCTGCTAAAAAAACAGGTGTTCCATTACCTAAATGAGTTCTGAGTTCACCTGATGGCAATACATACTTAAAGCGACTTCTCCAATTGGATTTGGTTTGGACAGCTTTCATGATACTAGCCTGAACTTCCTCAAAGTCACCAGCTGCATTAACTCGGTCCCAAACTATTTTTAAGTTATCTTCAATATCACTAACTGCAAAACCCCAAATTTGTGAAACTGATCCTGAAAGATAGCGGACCGAATCAGTACCATCTATATTTATTACGTATTGAAATACTATTCCCGGTAGATTTTCTGCAAGAGAAAGTAATCTGTTTTCTGTTTCTTTAAGAGAGCTGATATCCTGAAAACTACCATAAACGCGTTTGCACACCCCATCAACAAATTCACCAGTTCCGATGGATCTTATCCATATTTCTTTCTTTTTACTCGTAATTATAACAGCTTCAAAATCAAATGGTTCTCTGTTGGTTATACAATTTTTGAGGTGTAGTTTTACCATGTGGCGAAAATCCTCTCGATAAAAATTGATAGCTTTTTCTAAATCGGGTATAAATTTTT
>JACMOI010000063.1 GCA_014378105.1 Pseudopedobacter sp. | reverse complement strand
GGGGATGAGGCCAAACCGCATCATCGCTCCTACACTTTTCCCAATCCAGTTACGCTGCATTTCTTTTAAGGGCTCAGGCCAATCAATATCATTTAAGCCTTGCAATAATCTTTCTGCATAAGCAGAAATTCGCATGCTCCATTGCATCATTTTCTTTTGCTCCACAGGATGACCGCCACGCTCACTAAAACCATCTTTCACCTCGTCATTTGCCAAAACAGTTCCTAATGCTGCACACCAGTTTACGGTACTTTCTCTCAAATAAGTTAAACGGTATTTTAGCAATTCAGCTTGCTTTTCTTCGGCACTCATGGTGCTCCAATCGCTTGGTAAAATCGAAAGTACATCCTCATCACAAACGGCATTGATTTCTGGAGAAGGCATGGTTTCTAACTTCTCAATCAGAGTTGAAATATGCTCCGCCTTATCTGTATCTAGATTATACCACGAATTGAACAACTGCATAAAAATCCACTGCGTCCATTTATAATACTCTGGAGAACTGGTACGCACTTCTTTACTCCAATCGAAAGAAAAACCCAAATTATCTAATTGTTCGCGGTAGCGATTGATATTTGTTTCGGTAGTTTTTGCCGGATGCTGACCAGTTTGTATCGCATATTGCTCTGCAGGTAAACCAAAAGAATCATACCCCATAGGATGCAACACATTAAAACCTTTCAATCTTTTATACCTCGCAAAAATATCAGAAGCAATATAGCCCAGCGGATGCCCCACATGTAAACCTGCACCACTTGGGTAAGGGAACATATCCAAAACATAATATTTAGGCTTCGATTCATCTACCTCTGCTTTAAAAGTCTCGTTCGTCGCCCAAAACTTTTGCCAGTCTTTCTCTATCTGCTTAAATTGATAATCCATTTCTGCGTGATTTTTGTAATCTGTTGCGAAAATAAAAAATTTAAAGCAAGCAGCGTTTTTTTATTTGAAAAGCAAAGCTTTTGCTACTATTGACCGATAGTCGGGTGCTACGCTATAGTCCTCGCACCGCAAAAAAAGCGGAGCTGCGGGCTGCCGCTTCGCCCACGTTTATTTTACCTTGGTCTGTCTTAAAAAAAGGATAGACGAAAACAGCCGGCCCATATCTGGAACCGACTGTTTTTCAAATTTTTCGTAGGATCTTCTTTACAAAGTACGAGTATAAGATTAGACAGATCAATACCACGAAAGGGGTATTTTTTTATCCCACTCTTGCATAATTTATCTGGCTTCATTTTTGAATTACTATGAAAAGAAATATCAAAATAAATTAAAAATTATGAAAAATCTAATTAAAATAAACCCCTTAACCTCCTTTTGTTTTTTATTCACATTGATATTTTTCTCATCGTGTGCATCTAAAAATGGAATGAATACCATGAAGGTTTCTGCTGGCACAATTTCGAATACATGGAAAGTTAGCGATGTTTCGTTAGAAGGTTTTCCTAGTGGTTATGAGATAAAAAATGTATTTGATATGGCTCCTTATCAAAGTTTTATTGGAAGTACCTGGACACTATATGGAGGTAAAAGCGGGAAAATTATACTTTCTGATGGAACCTCCCAAGAAATATACTGGTCATTAATTAATAATGGTGCAGCTCCTATTTTTCAATTTAAAAAGATAGATGAAGGCGAAAAAGCAAAAAATGTAGCTTCAGGTTATCAGCTTGAAATTTCTCAAGCTACGAAAACCAATCTTACTTTACGTTCACCATTTACTCTGATAAATGGACATAACGCATATATCGTTTACACTTTGGTTGAAGCTCAGTAAGTCAAATAGAAAATCAAAAGCTAACAACATGTGTTGTTGGCTTTTTTTTGCTCCAAACAAATTGATATTTGATCCCGAAAAGAATACCTTTAGTTTTATGCCAGAGCTCAATCCTCCACAAAAGAATAATCCTTTACACGGACTTACCCTCGAAATGATATTGACCGATCTTGTGACCTATGTAGGTTGGGAGAAAATGGCCAATAAAATTCCAATTAATTGTTTTCTGAAGGATCCAAGCATTAAATCGAGTTTAAGTTTTTTGCGGAAAACACCTTGGGCAAGAAAAAAGGTGGAAGTGATGTATGAGTTTAATATCAAAAGAATAGAAAAAGGAAAGACACAATAAAAGGCTGGAAGGTATACTTAAGATTCTTTGTCAAACCTTAGCTGTCTTAATTTGAATAATTAAAGACAAAAGCTTGGGAAAGGCCCAAATTTAAAAGCTAAAAAATGTTAAATTAAATGCTTTCCACATAATCATGCTTATATTCAACTGATGTTTATTATTTTCGCAACATAATATTTGTTTATGGAAGAATTTGAAGACAGCCAAGCAGCCCGAAAAACTAAAACTATTTATGTTTCAACTGTAATTAGTATCTCTTTGGTGCTTTTAATGGTTGGTTTACTGGGTTTAATTTTGGTGCATGGGCAAAAGTTATCTAATTACGTGAAAGAAAATATCGTTCTAAACGTCATCATTAACGAAGGGACTAAAGAAGTAGATGTTTTACAATTACAGAAACAAATTGAAGCTAATAATTATGTGAAATCCACACAATACATTAGCAAAGAACTGGCCGCCAGAAACTTAACTCAGGATTTAGGTGAAGATTTTATAAAATTTTTAGGTTATAATCCTTTACTTTCTTCAATAGATGTTTACATGAAGGCAGATTATGCTAACATACAAAGCATTGATGTTTTAAGTAAACAATTACAGAAAAATCCATTGATTAACGAAGTTCGCTACCAAAAATCTTTGGTAGATATGATTAATCAAAACATCAGGACTATCTCTTTAGTGATTTTTGGTTTTGGCTCTGTCCTATTGATTATAGCAGTCGCTTTAATTAATAATACCATTCGTTTAGCCATTTATTCACAACGCTTTTTAATAAAAAGCATGCAATTAGTAGGCGCAACCCGTGGTTTTATCAGAAAACCTTTCATTACTTATGGAGCGTTACATGGTTTAATTGCTGGTTTAATTGCGATTATCTTGTTAGTGCTCACCCTTTATTTTGCACAACAGCAAATTCCTGAATTAGTGATATTAACCGATTATGCAGAATTTGGTATTGTATTTTTAGGGGTAATTGCTGTAGGAATTTTCATTTCCTGCCTCAGCACCTATTTCGCGGTGACCAAATATTTAAGAATTAAAAGTTACGATTTATATAGATAACCATCATGGCACAAAAACAATCGAATACCAACGAAAACAGTCAAGTTCAATTTGTTTTCAAAAAACAAAATTACCAAATATTAATTGCCAGTATCGTAATAGTAATTATTGGCTTTATATTGATGAGTGGTACTACTGACATTTATAGCTTTCGTAAAATAGTTTTAGCACCAATTGTGGTGTTATCTGGTTTTGCTTTAGGTTTTTTCGCAATTCTTAAAAAACCATCTACCAAATAAATGAATATTTTCGAGGTTTTTGTATTGGCCATCATTGAGGGCATTACAGAGTTTCTTCCGGTTTCTTCCACCGGACATATGATTATTGCATCATCTTTAATGGGCATCCAGTCAGATGCTTTTGTAAAATTATTCACCGTTGCCATACAACTTGGGACTATCCTTTCTGTCGTTGTTTTATATTTTAAACGATTTTTCAGAAGCTTTGAATTTTACTTCAAACTCCTAGTCGCTTTCGTTCCTGCTGTCATCTTCGGCTTATTATTCAGCAAGAAAATTGACGAATTATTAGAGAGTCCACTAACTGTTGCCGTTTCTTTATTAATAGGAGGTATCATTTTACTATTTGTAGATAACTGGTTTAAAAATGCTGATGTAGATGACGCTGATAAAATATCTTATCCAACTGCTTTAAAGGTTGGTATTTTTCAATGTTTAGCTATGATTCCGGGCGTTTCCCGCTCTGGAGCTTCTATTGTTGGCGGTATGTCTCAGAAATTAACGCGTAAAGCAGCTGCCGAATTTTCTTTCTTTTTGGCAGTCCCAACTATGTTTGCTGCTACCGCCAAGAAATTATTTGACTTCTATAAAGATGGTCACACTATCAGTTCTAATGAAGTTAATCTACTATTGATTGGAAATGTTATTGGCTTTGTGGTGGCTTTAATTGCCATCAAAAGTTTCATAGGGTTTTTAAGTAAAAACGGATTTAAAGTTTTTGGAATTTATAGAATTATCGTTGGAGCTATTATCATTGTCCTTATTTTAAGTGGACATAGCTTGCAAGTGATTTAATGATGAGTGAAGAAAATACAAAAAGAGTATTCCCTAATTTTGATTTTACCACTGGCGAGGTTTTATTAATCAACAAACCTTATACCTGGACTTCTTTTGATGTGGTTGGAAAAATCAGAAACTCCTTTAAACCGCTAAAGTTAAAAGTTGGCCATGCTGGTACTTTAGATCCTTTAGCAACCGGACTTTTAATTATTTGTACCGGAAAACTTACTAAACAAATTGATACTTTTCAGGCTGAAGAAAAAGAATACACTGGAACCTTCACTTTAGGTGCTACGACCCCATCTTACGATTTAGAGACTGAGGTTGATCAAACATTCGATACATCTGGTTTAACCGAAAAGGATATTTTAGAAACTACAAGATATTTTATAGGAGATTTAGATCAATATCCACCAGCCCACTCTGCCATTAAAGTAGATGGAGAAAGGCTTTACTTAAAAGCCAGAAGAGGGGAAGAAGTAGTTCTAAAAACAAGAAAAGTAACTATTTCTGAATTTGAAATCACTCGAATAGCATTACCCGAAGTTGATTTTAGAGTAATTTGCTCTAAAGGAACTTACATTCGTTCATTAGCTCATGACTTTGGCAAGAAATTGAATAATGGTGCTCATCTTTCTAAACTAAAAAGAACGCGAAGCGGAAACTTTAAAGTTGAAAGTGCGTTTGAAGTTATGGAGTTGGTTAACCATATCAGAGAAATTAAAACTCAGCATGATTTTAAGTGATAATTTATGAGCATGTCATTACGAATTTACTTCGGAATCTATGCTCAATAATCATTTAAACAGAGAAAAAATGCTGAAATAAATTTAGCATGACAAAAAAAGCAATGCAAATCTACCACCATATTAATGATTTTAAACCCTTAGAAAATGCAGTGGTTACCATTGGCACTTTTGATGGTGTACATTTAGGGCATCAAAAAATTATCTCTAAACTGGTAGAAAAAGCGAAGACCGAGGGTGGAGAATCAGTAATCCTAACTTTTTTCCCTCACCCAAGGATGATTTTGAATCCTGGAGATGACCAGTTAAGGATGATAAATACCATGGCTGAAAAGGCTCTTTTGTTAGCAAAATTAGATGTAGACCATCTAATTATAACCCCATTTACTCGTGACTTCTCTAATCAAAGCCCTGAAGAATATATCAAGCAAGTTTTAATCGACCAGATAGGGATGAAAGCCATGGTGATTGGTTATGATCATCGTTTCGGTAAAGACCGTAGTGGAGGCATGGCTGAGTTACTTCAATTCGGGGACGTTCACAAATATCAAATTGATGAAATCCCTGAACAAGACATTCATGATGTAGCAATTTCTTCAACCAGAATAAGAAAAGCTTTAACAAAAGGCGATGTTGATGATGCTCATGAACTAATGGGACACCCTTTTTCCTTATCGGGAAAAGTGATTAAAGGAGATCAAATTGGTAGGACCTTAGGCTATCCTACAGCAAACTTATTTATCGAAGAAAGTTATAAACTTATTCCTTCCGATGGTATTTATGCAGTTACCGTGGAGATACTGGATTCGAAAAATAAGAATCAAGAATTACATAATCCTTATCAACCTTTCAACGCTGAACTAACCACACTGAACCCGCTAGCTATCGGGCCTAAACTTTATAAAGGGATGGCCTACATTGGTCACCGTCCAACTATTAATGGAATGAGTCAAAACATTGAGGTGAATATTTTTGATTTTGCCGAAGACATTTATCATCAAACCATAAAAATGGATTTCTTACACTTTATTAGGCATGATGTGAAATTTGAAGGTTTAGAAAAATTGACCGAACAATTGGGGAGAGATAAAATCTCTACTTTAGAATTCTTCGAAAAGCTTTAAGCCTTCCAATTTTTATTTCTAAATTAGTTTAGATGAAGATTGACCGTGAGAAAGCAGATTTTCTTGATGAAATGATTAATCATTGGGAAAGAGAAGAAATTCTTGCTCATGAAAAAGCAACGGAACTTAAAAAAAGCTACAGCGTAAAATCTTTTGACTGGCAAAAATTAGCGCAGTATTCTATTTACATAGCTTTAGCTTGTGGTGTTTTTGCATTGGGTTCTTTGTTGTTAGACCAGCAAATGGCCGCTTTACTTTCTTCCCTTTACAATACACCAAATATTCTGATTAGTATTTTCTCATTTACACTAGCAGCATATTTTTTATTTTTAGGAAACAAACGTAGAAAAACCAAAGCAAAACAAATTTTTAGTAACGACGCCTTATTACTTGCAGGGGTTTTACTAATAGCCAACGGACTCGCCTACTTTGGTAAAACCATTGATAAAAATAGTGATAATTATGCACTGCTTTTCTTAGCGGCAGTTCCCGTTTATGGCATTTTAGGTTATCGCTTTAAATCAAAACTGATTTGGGCATTCGCTCTT
>JACMOI010000062.1 GCA_014378105.1 Pseudopedobacter sp. | reverse complement strand
TGTGGTCAGCAGGTTAAACTTCTCATCAGAAATTGACCTTGCAAAATACGCCTTGGAGGGTATAGGAAAGAATTTTGGTAAGGATATATTTAAGCCTTATAAAACTAGACAACAAGACTTAAACAATAGGGTTGCTCAAGGGTTAGTCACTGATTTTACTTACTTAAATTTTAAGACTGCTTACTTATTAAATCCAAAATATAATTTAAGGATAGAGCTAGAGGTAACCCATAGAAACGAGAAAAACTTGACTTTTAATAACACCACTAACTGGATAACTATTGGTTTGAGAAGTTCTTTCAGGAATATTTATTATGATTTCTAAAAAAAGGGAAAATCTAAACTGGATATTGACTTATGATTTAAGACTAAATCAAACATATACATTTAGATATATCAGCTTTTTAAAAAGATTAATTGAGAAAAATAACAATACAAAAGCCATAGGACTCATCTTTCCCTTTAATCCCCGCCATATTGAGGACGTATCAATAAATTCTTCCTTAATACATACACCTCAATTGATCGAGCTAACAATAACCAATTACAATATTATTCAAAGAATATTGTTATTTATTGATGCTCATCAATATCCATTTTGGCTAAAGAAGTCCTTTTTAGCAATTCATGTCATGGTTTACAAAGTCGACTCGTGGTTTGTAGATCCATCTAATTTTAAAGACATAAAAACCGAGCCTTCAATCATCATTTCAGGAGGGTCAGGAGGAATCATCAAATCGTCCTATCTACTCTCGAAAAAATTTAATGCAAAATTAGTTGTAGATTATAGAGATCCATGGAATTTTGGTTATCACTTACTTGAAACGAATCATCTAATTCATTCTCTCAAAAAAAGGTTTACACTAAAGACCGAACTTAGAATATTGGAATATGCACACCATATTACCATAGTTTCTGAAAGTTTAAAGAATTGTTTCCCCAAAAAATATCACCATAAAATAACCATAATTGAAAATGGCAGTAATTTTGAACAAGAAGATATCATTTATCAAATTAATGCCAAACCTGAAAAGTTTAGCATAAGTTATTTAGGCACTATTTATAACGATCAATTATTTGAAGAAGACTTTTTTAAAGCTTTTGCAGATTTTTTTCATTCAATAGAGGATAGTTCGCGAATTGTATTAAATTTTATAGGAGCTGACAAAAATCAAAACTTAAAAAATATAATTAAAAAGTATAAACTCGAAAGCATCACCAACATCACAGCAAGGGTAAATAGAGAAGAGTTGCTTCCGTATTTAACCGATGCATCCATTTTTCTACAACTAAGGTTTAAGGGCAGATCACAAATTATCACCTCAAAAATTGTCGATTATCTGATGTTTAGAAAACCAATTCTTCTTCCAGTTTCGGATAAAGGAGATATTTCAGAAACTATAAAAAAGTATAAAGCAGGTTATGTTTGCGATGGTTTTGAGGATATAACAGCAGTATTACGAAAGGAGTATCAAAAATTCTTGGATAGAAAAAACATCACGATTGATCAAAAAGATTTATCTCATCTATCAAGAACTGAAATTTCTAAGAAACTAGTTAAAGTGATTGAAGACTTACAGGCTTAATATTACCCCACCATCCCATTAGTTGTTCTGGCAACAGCTAATTTTTTAACTTCTTTGATAATAGATTCACTATCATAACCACATTCTTGCCACAACTCCTTTTGTTCGCCATGTTCAATAATTTCATCTGGCATTCCTAAACGAACAACCTGTGATTGATACTGATGATCTACCATGAACTCTATAACTGCACTTCCAAATCCTCCCTGTAAACAACCATCTTCGATAGTAATTACTTTAGAGAATTTAGAGAATACCTCATGTAGCATTCTTTCATCTATAGGTTTCACGAAACGCATATCGTAATGTGCTGGATGGTATCCTTCTGCATTCAATTCCAAACATGCTTTAACTGTTTCGTTACCAATATGTCCTAAAGTAAGAATCGCAATATCTTCACCATCACAAACCTTACGTCCTTTACCAACTTTAATCTCTTGAAAAGGTCTTTTCCAATCTGGCATTACACCATTTCCTCTTGGGTAACGAATGGTAAAAGGGCCTCCATGATTTTTTAATTGCGCAGTGTACATTAGATTTCTTAACTCTTCTTCATTCATTGGAGCTGAGATAATCATATTTGGAATACATCTAAAAAAGGCAATATCGTAAGCACCATGATGAGTTGGGCCATCAGCACCTGCAATTCCTGCTCTATCTAAACAAAATACAACAGGCAACTTCTGTATGGCTACATCATGCACTACCTGATCAAATGCTCGCTGCATAAAACTCGAGTAAATGTTGCAATAAGGAATTAAACCCTGTGTAGCTAAACCTGCCGAAAATGTAACCGCATGCTGTTCAGCAATCCCTACATCAAACGCCCTATTTGGCATTGCCCTCATCATAATATTTAAGGAGCAACCAGAAGGCATTGCTGGGGTTACCCCCATTATTTTATCATTCTGCTCAGCCAATTCTACCATCGTGTGTCCGAAAACATCCTGATATTTTGGAGCTTGAGGCTTATCAGAAACTGATTTTTTGATTTCTCCGGTGATTTTATCAAACAGACCTGGTGCATGCCATTTAGTTTGATCTTTCTCTGCTAATGCATATCCTTTACCTTTAACGGTAACGCAGTGCAATAATTTCGGACCAGGAATATGTTTTAAATCTTCTAAAACTTTTACTAAATGATTGACGTCGTGGCCATCAATCGGACCAAAATATCTAAATTTTAAAGACTCAAAAAGATTACTCTTCTTTAAAATAGTTCCTTTTATGCTCTTTTCTATCTTCTTAACGACTTCATGCGCATTCGGACCTAATTCTGAAATTTTACTTAAAACGGCCGAAACGTCATCTCTAAAACGATTGTAAGATTTGCTAGTACTTATATCTGTTAAATATTCTTTTAATGCGCCAACATTGGGATCAATCGACATACAGTTGTCATTCAAAATCACTAAAAGATTAGAATTCTCAATTCCAGCATGGTTTAAAGCTTCGAAAGCCATTCCCGCAGTCATTGCCCCATCACCAATCACAGCCACATGCTGTCGATCTGTTTCGCCCTTATAGTGCGAAGCTACAGCCATCCCTAAAGCAGCAGATATAGAAGTAGAAGAGTGACCAACACCAAATGTATCATACTCACTTTCTGATCTTTTTGGGAAACCACTTATCCCCTTATAAATTCTATTGGTATGGAATACATTACGTCTTCCGGTTAGGATTTTATGACCATAAGCCTGATGCCCCACATCCCAAACCAACTGATCGTATGGTGTGTTTAAAACATAATGCAACGCAACAGTTAATTCAACGACTCCTAAGTTCGCTGCAAAATGTCCGCCATTAACAGACACCACATCAATAATATATTGCCTCAACTCTTTACAAATCGCCTCTAACTCTTCTTCCTTAAATTTCTTTAAATCAGAAGGAAAGTTAATTTGTGATAAGAGTTGCCCCGCCTGTACTTCCATTTTACGCTTAGGATAATTTTATTTACAAAGTAATATAATCTTTATTAATTACCATGACAAATCAGTTAAAATAATGTTTTGATATTACTGATTTATCAAGATATTTTATTTTTATTATTTAATATTTTTTATGCTTTTGTGCGGACTTTTTGTTCATACTGACCAGATGGCTATCGGGAGTACATTGTTTAAAGCTTCATATCCTTTCTACTCTTGACACACCTATTTACGAGTTACAGTCGCTTAGGTTTTCCAAAAAAGAAATAAATAATAGCACCAACTAACGGGATTAAAACAACAATGATAATCCAAATTATTTTTTTGCTCTTATCTAAAGTTTTATTCTCAAAAACATCTTTTATAGCTAAAAGACTGACCAATAGCGGGAATAAAAACAATCCCATTAAAACTATTTTACTCATACCATTTAATTGAAATTATCAGCCGTGTCAACATTTTCCTGCTGGAAACGCTCTCCAATTTGCTGTCTCCACATCGCATAATATAAGCCTTTTTCATCAATTAACTGCTGATGTTTACCTTGTTCTACAATATTACCCTTTTCTAAAACAAAGATTTTATCAGCATGCATAATGGTGGATAAACGGTGTGCAATTAAAATAGTAATCCTATCTGACTGTTCTGATACGTTTCTTATCGTGTCGGTTATTTCTTCTTCTGTAATTGAATCTAACGAAGAAGTTGCTTCATCAAAAACTAAGATATTTGGCTTCCTCAATAATGATCTTGCAATAGATAACCTCTGTTTTTCTCCACCAGAAACCTTAACCCCGCCCTCACCAATTACAGTATCCAAGCCATGCTCTGCTCTAGAAAGTAGTGTATCACATGCTGCCCGCTTTAAAACCTCCATACACTCCTCGTCTGTTGCGCTTGGCCTAACAAATAGTAAGTTCTCACGAATAGTACCCGAAAAAAGTTGAGTGTCTTGAGTTACAAAGCCTATTTTCTCTCTTAGGTCATCCAAATCGATTTTTAAACTATCTACCTGATTGTATTTAATTTTTCCAAAAATCGGATGATATAACCCGACTAAAAGCTTAACCAAAGTTGTTTTCCCAGAACCAGATGGACCAACAAAAGCAATCGTCTCCCCATGTTTAACTTTAAAACTAATTCCATTTAGCGCATTCCGATTAGCCGTTAAATGTTTAAAGCTCACTTCCTCAAAAACCAATTCTTTAATGATGCCAGTAGCAACAGGATTCTCTGGCTTAACTTCAACTGGCATATCTAAAATATGTTGAAAATTATTTAAAGATGCCTCTGCCTCTCTGTAGGTTAAGATAATATTTCCAAACTCCTGTAAAGGACCAAATAAGAAAAACGAATAAAATAAAAAAGTGAAATATTGGCCAGGAGAGATGTTGTTTTGGAAAATCAACAATAATAAAATGACCACCATTGAACTTCGGACCAAATTCACGGTTGTACCTTGTAAAAAGCTCATACTTCTTACGTACTTCACCTTTTTTAACTCTAAATCCAGTATTTTATAGGTGGTATTATTTAATCTTTTGATTTCCTGATTGGCTAAACCCAAGCTTTTTACCAGCTCTATATTTCTTAAAGATTCTGTAGTAGAACCTGCCAATGCCGTAGTGGCACCAACAATTTTCTTTTGGATGACTTTGATCTTCTTACTCAACACCCAGCTCACTAAAAATATTAATGGGATGGCTGCAAAATAAACCAGGGTAACTTTATAACTCACTGTTAAAGAGTAGATAATCACAAATATCATCCCTACCAAACTGGTAAAAAGAATATTAATAAAAGCGATAATGAACTTCTCAGAATCTAGTCTTACTTTCTGTAAAATACCTAAAGTTTCACCACTTCTTTGATCTTCAAAAGTTTGATAAGGTAGTTTTAAAGAATGTTCTAAACCATCGGCGTACATTTGCGCACCTAACTTTTGAGTAATGATATTTGCAAAATAATCCTGAAAGTTTTTAGCAATTCTTGAAACCATGGCAGCACCTACTGCTAAACCGATGAGTTTAAAAACACCATAGGTAAACTCATGTTCTTTTAGTGTGTCTTTTTTCTCAATAAACTCATCCACAATTCTTCCAGTAATATGTGGATCAATTAAAGAAAAACATTGATTAATAGCCGCGAATAACAATGCTAAACCAATTAGTCCTTTATAATTTTTAAGATATCCTTTTAATATTTTCATCTAAATACTTAGCAATCACAAAAATAAGAAAGGGAATAAGTTTTTAACTCATTCCCCTTATATTTGATGATGTTATGACTATTAAACTGTCATTACGTCTTTTTCCTTTACTTCGGCTAAATGATCTACTTTGGCAATAAAGCTATCCGTTATCTTTTGCACCTCGCCTTCACCAACTTTAATCTCATCTTCAGAAGCGCCATCATTTTTTAATTTTTTGATGCTTTCATTGGTGTTTTTACGGATATTTCTAACCGCAATACGTCCTGATTCTGCTTCTTCCTTTACCTTTTTTACCAAATCTCTTCTTCTCTCTTCGGTCAATGGTGGCACATTTAAACGGATCACAATCCCATCATTTTGAGGATTTAAACCAATATTAGCTTCCATAATTGACTTCTCTATTGGGCCAATCATATTTTTTTCCCAAGGCTGAACAACAATGGTTCTTGCATCCGGCGTATTAATACTTGCAACTTGAGCTAATAGCGTTGGTGCTCCATAATAATCCACTGCAATACCATCAAGCATTCCGACACTCGCTTTACCTGCTCTAATTTTTGTAAATTCTAAATCGGTATGAGCTAAAGCTTTTTCCATTAAGGATTTCGCTTCTTCTAATTCCATTTTAATGAATTCGTTCATTGTATTGATTTTATAATCTATTTTATTTTACTAAAGTTCCTATGGCTTCTCCCTCCAATAATCTCATCAAGTTTCCAGTTTTATTCATATCAAAAACAATGATAGGAAGATCGTTTTCATCGCATAAGGTAAAAGCTGTCATATCCATTACATTTAAGTTTTTGTCGTACACTTCATCGAAACTTAAATGTTCAAATTTAGTGGCTGTCTTATCTTTTTCAGGATCTGCTGTGTAAATACCATCAACTCTCGTACCTTTTAAAACTACGTCCGCTTTAATCTCTATGGCTCTTAGTGCAGCCGCAGAATCAGTAGTGAAATACGGATTTCCCGTCCCAGCACCAAAAATAACGACTCTTCCTTTTTCTAAGTGACGTATGGCTCTTCTACGAACATAAGGTTCGCAAATTTGCTCCATTTTAATGGCAGATAACAGTCTGGTATAAACCCCTAAAGTTTCTAAAGCATTTTGTAAAGCCATAGAGTTGATTACCGTGGCAAGCATTCCCATATAATCTGCCTGTGCTCTATCCATTCCGGATTTCTCTGCACTTAAGCCCCTGAAAATATTACCTCCTCCAACAACTATAGCAACTTCAACACCTGTTTTTTGAACTGCTTTTATCTCCTCCGCATATTTCAATACCATGTTATTATCAATACCATAGGATTTTTCACCCATCAGGGATTCGCCACTTAACTTCAGTAGAATTCTCTTATATTTCATTTGCTTTGGCTAAAATTTCTGGATTAAATGAAATGTAATCTATTGAATATTGTTTCAAATGAATATTACGGTTACATTTCATTTGTAAGGATTTTGACAAAAATATAAAATTCTGTTATAATACAAAATGTGTTTTAGAAAATGATATTTGAAAGGGCGATCTATTAATAAATAGTATCTCTAAAAAGGATATTAATTGGATTCAAATTTTCATCCAACAATAATAAGTTAGCACTACCTCCTACTTTAATATTTCCCAATTTTTCTTCACGCAACAATTTACTAGGATAAGAATTTGCCATTCTTAGCGCCTCGTCAATCGGAATATCCACATGAGTAACGCAGTTCTGTACAGCTTTTAACATCGTCAATGCAGAGCCTGATAAAGTTCCATCAGGCATTACGTAACGGTCTCCATCAAAAAGATGTTGATAGGGTCCAATTTTACAAGCTGTCACGGCATCAGTAATTAGAAATAAACGATCCCTCAATAATTTCTTAGCGAGTTTTATCATTTCAAAATCAACATGTACTCCATCCGCAACAATAGAAGCATACGGCATTTTATCAAAAATTGCAGCTACCAAACCAGGGTTGCGATGCTGAAGTTGTGGCATAGCGTTAAACAGATGTGTTGTTGCAGGGATTTTATTAAAGAAAGATTGAGCTTCGCTAAAAGTAGCCATACTATGTCCTGCAGAAATTATTATACCTGCTGCATTTAAAACATCAATGATTTCCTCAGACTGCAATTCCGGAGCGATGGTTATCATTTTTACTATCCCCTCGGACTTTTGAATAATTTCTGCTACATATTGTTTTGTAGCTACTTTAATATATTTTTCAATATGAGCACCCTTTTTTAACGGATTAATAAACGGTCCTTCTAAATGCAATCCTAAAAAATTACCAATTTTTGGCTGATAGCTTTTCGCTACTGCTATTGCTTTTAGAAATACTTCATCAGAATTGGTAGCCAAAGTGGCCAAAAAACCTGTACAGCCTTGATTAATTAATGCGCTCTCCATTTCCTCTAAAGATTCGTGACTTAAGTCAGCAGAGAATAAAGTCTTCCCTGCCCCATAAATTTGTAAATCTAAAAGGCCAAGCGAAACGATATCAGCCTTTATTATTTTATAATTAGTTGGAATTTCCTTTTGATCTAATTGCGTAATGACCCCATTCTCAATTAAGATGGTCTGATCTTTATAAATTTCTAGATTGTTATAAATGGTTTTTGCAATGATGGCTATATTCATGTTCAAATTTGCTGAAAATTATTTTGAATTTGACTTAATTAGCGTAAAAAGCAAAATCCCCATCTAATTAAAGATGAGGATTTCTATATCATTTTACAAGTTTTTGATTCTTGTCCCTTAATATCTTTATTTTAAAAATTAAGCTCCTAATACAACTCTTTTAAAAGCTGTAACTGTTAATCCTTTCGAAGTTTCATCTAAGAATTTACGGATATCCTTTGAAGAATCTTTTACGAATTCTTGGTTTAATAAAGTTTGTTCTTTGTAGAACTTATTTAATTTACCAGCAGCAATTTTTTCAACCATTTCTTCTGGCTTACCTTCTGCTCTAATTTGCTCTTTAGCAATTTCCATTTCTCTTTCGATGATACGGGTATCAACATCAGCTTTATCAACACCTACTGGGCTCATTGCTGCAATTTGCATGGCAACATCTTTACCAGCTTCGTCTAAACCATCTACTGATTGATTAAAGCCAACCAAAACAGCTAAACGATAATTACCGTGAATATATGCAACCACTTTATCAGCAGAGATTGTTTCGAATTTAGAAACACCTATTTTTTCTCCGATTTTACCAGTTTGATCAATGATTAAATCGGCAATTTTAGCACCGTCTAATTCTAAAGCTGTTAATTCTTCGATTGAAGAAACTCCTGATTCGACAGCTTTATCAGCGATAGCTTGTGCAAAAGCAACGAAATCAGCGTTCTTAGCAACGAAATCTGTTTCGCAATTTACCTCAACTACGATTCCTTTTTTACCATCAGCAGTAGTTTTAGCAATTACAACACCTTCGTTAGAATCTCTATCCGAACGTGAAGCGGCTACTTTAGCACCTTTTTTACGTAAATAATCAATTGCCGCTTCAAAATCACCGTTAGATTCCGTTAAAGCTTTTTTGCAATCCATCATACCTGCGCCAGTTTGCTGACGAAGTTTGTTTACATCTGCTGCAGAAATTTGTACTGTAGACATTTTATAAAAATTTAAAGCCCCACTCAATCTCCCCAAAGGGGAGAAGATAGGCCGTGAATATTTTGTGTATATTTTCTAAAAAACGAAGAGCAACCCTAACTCCTCTCCTCTGGAGAGGTTGGGTGAGGCTATTATTCTCCTTTTGCTTCTTCAGTATTAGCTGCTACTGCAGTTTCGGCTTCAGAACCTTTTCTTGTTCTTTTACCAGTTTCTACAGGAGCTTTTTCAGCTGCTGGAGTTGCTATTGCTGCGGGAGCATCTAGTTTTGCTTTTTCAGCTGCTGCTTCTTTGTCGCTTTCAGCATCCTTTTCTTGCTTACGTTCTTCTAATCCTTCGATAATTGCTTGGATGATAATACCGGTAATTAAAGAAATAGATTTTGTAGCATCATCATTCGCTGGAATAGGGAAATCGATGTTAGAAGGATCAGAGTTAGTATCCACCATAGCAAAGGTTGGAATATTTAACTTTAAAGCTTCAGTGACAGCGATATGCTCTTTCTTTACATCTATTAAGAATAATGCAGCTGGTAAACGGTTCAAATCAGCAATACCTCCTAATAAGGTTTCTAATTTAATACGCTCACGCTGAATCATTAATTTTTCTTTCTTAGAAAGTACATCATAAGTACCGTCTTTAGTCATCTTGTCGATGTTGGTCATCTTCTTGATAGACTTTCTAACAGTTGCAAAGTTGGTTAACATACCACCTAACCATCTTTCGGTTACGTAAGGCATATTTACAGATCTTGCGTATTCTGCAACGATGTCTTTTGCTTGTTTCTTTGTAGAAACAAATAATACTTTACGACCAGATTTAACAATTTGTTTGATAGCAGAAGCTGCTTCTTCAACTCTTGTTAAAGTTTTGTTTAAGTCGATGATATGGATTCCATTGCGCTCCATAAAAATATATTGCGCCATTTTCGGATTCCACTTGCGGGTAAGGTGACCAAAATGTACACCTGCATCCAATAAGTCCTGATAAGTTGTTCTTGCCATTGTCTTGTCCTCCGAATTTTAACGTTTACTGAATTGGAATTTCTTACGAGCTTTAGCTCTACCTGGTTTCTTACGCTCAACCATACGGTTATCACGTGTCATTAAACCTTTAGCTCTAAGCGCTGGCTTTCTTTCCGCGTCTAATTCTACAATAGCTTTAGCGATTGCTAAACGAACAGCCTCAGCTTGTCCTTTAACGCCACCACCTGCAACATTTACAGTTACGTCAAACTGTCCTGTTACTTCAGTAACAATAAAAGCTTGATTTACGATGTACTGTAAAGGAAGTGTTGGGAAATATTCTTTGTGGTCTTTACCGTTTACGGTAATAGTACCGTTACCCTCTTTTAAATAGATGCGGGCAACAGCAGTTTTTCTTCTACCAGAAGTGTTTGTAACTGACATTTCTTTTCTCCTTTAAATTTAAAATTTAATTGATTTAGGGTTTTGTGCAACATGTGGATGTTCACTTCCTGCATAGATATACAGGTTTTTGAAGATTGCTCTTCCCAAACGATTTTTAGGTAACATTCCACGAACAGCCTTCTCTAATACACGAGTAGGATGCTTTGCCATTAACTCCTTTGGAGTGATGAAACGCTGACCACCTGGGTACCCGGTGTAAGAAACATATGTCTTATCAGACATTTTATCTCCTGTCAGTTTAACCTTGTCTGCATTGATAACAATTACATTATCTCCGCAGTCTACGTGTGGGGTGAACGATGGCTTGTTTTTTCCTCTGATGATCTTAGCGATATTAGAAGACAAGCGCCCCAAAATCTCGTCCTGAGCGTCAACAACAACCCATTGTTTGTCGACAGTCTTTCTATTGGCAGAGACAGTTTTGTAACTTAACGTATTCACTTGCTTATATTTAAATGATTAAAAATTAAAATCCCCCTATTTTGGGGACTGCAAAGATAGAACTATCATTTTAAATATCAAATAGTTGTAGTGAGATTTTTTAATGAAATGTATATCAACACAAACTCATATCTCTTTTCATCCACTTCAATTTGAAATATGTCAATAACAAAGTAATAGACTTTATTGAATGTATCGCAATCATATTTTCTTATTAAAATATTTATTCTAAGGCTCAAGAATTAAATCAAAATATCGGCATCTTAACTCAAATTACACGTTTAACATCAACCAAAAGATTTCAATCTTTGTCTTTTTGTGTGTCTCTGTTAAACTTTAAAAAGTCCAATTTCATCCATAAATAATCCTCAAAAGCAGGAAAGATTAATGAATTTGATTAAACTTGCTTCTTTAAATCATAAACAATGTTTCAGAAGCTCTTTATCCTTGCTTTTTTATCTTTAACCTCCATCACAAATAGTTTCGCACAATCAGATACACTCACTAATTCTGAAATTTCGAAATCCTATTCTGACACTTTAGTATCCTATCAAAAACCTCAAAAATTTGGTTTTGTCACCCATGTTCCTAGTGATTTATGGCAAATTACAAAAGCTCCATTCCAAAAAGAGAATTTGAAAGGCTTGGGCTTAGTTTTAGGTTCTACAGCACTGCTTTATTGGCAAGATCAAAATATTGTAAATGCAGCGCAGCAATTTAGTAATCACATTGGTCTTCAACGTTCAGTTGAGTTCAATGCGCCTTTAAAGGTTGCCGGAGAACGTTTGGTTAAAATACCTCAAAATCTGAATACTGGCCTTTATGAAATGGGTGAAGGAGGTACTACAATGTATATTGCGGCAGGTTTATTCATCTACGGGAAAATAAATAAGGATAATCGTTCGCTACAGGCAGCAAGTGATTTAACCGAATCATTTATTACTATGGGCGTTGCTACACAGATCATAAAACGAATAACAGGTAGGCAAACGCCATCAAGCTCAACCATGAGTAGAGGGGAATGGAATTTATTTCCTTCATTTCATAATTTTAATTCAGATAAATCCAGTTACGACAGCTTTCCATCAGGTCATTTATCAACCATGATGGCTACGGTGACTGTTTTAGCTCAAAACTATCCCGAAAAAAAATGGATTAAACCTGTTGGATATTCTTTAATTGGTTTAACCGGATTTGCGATGTTGAATAATGGTGTCCACTGGGTAAGCGATTATCCGCTAGCAATTGCGCTAGGTTATTTATCTGGAAAAATTATTACTAATCGGCATTTACAAAAGCATTCCCATATACATTATTAAGAACTCCAATTTAATAGTTAATAAAAAAGCCTTTGAGATTTTCTCAAAGGCTTTTCATTTTAAAATGAATTTATCTAATTAAGAACATCCCATAGAGGTTCCGCAATTTAAACACTTGTAACAAGTACCAGAGCGAATAGTGGTATGTCCGCAGTTACTACACGCCGGAGCATCTGACTGGGCACCCATAGATAAATCAAAAGTCTGAACTTTTGCTTTTGCTGAAAGAGCAGCTTCTTTAACAGGAACTGGCTGATATACATTTGAAGCATCAGGATTTACATCCGTATCTTTCATCTGAGGATTTTGAGTTTCTACTTTTTGCTCAGTAATCACATGTACTAAATCTGTGCGGTCTAAATAATCATATCCTAACATTCTAAAGATATAATCAATAATAGAAGTTGCAGATTTGATATTCTGATGTCCAACTACCATTCCTGCTGGCTCGAAACGAGTGAAGGTGAATTTTTCTACATATTCTTCTAATGGAACTCCGTATTGTAAACCCACAGATACGGCGATGGCGAAACAGTTCATTAATGAACGGAAGGTTGCACCTTCTTTATGCATATCTACAAAGATTTCTCCTAAAGTTCCGTCTTCGTACTCACCCGTACGAACAAATACCGTTTGTCCGTCGATGCTGGCTTTTTGAGTGAACCCATGACGCTTTGCTGGCAATACTTTCTTCTGCACTACTCTGGAGAGTTGACGCATGAAGCTGGTATCTTCTGAACGTTGTAAGATGGCGTTTGCTGCTTCTAAAACTTGCTCTGGAGTTAAGTCGCTTAATTTTAAATTTGCTGCTTCGCCTAAAACCTCCTCAACTGAATCTAATTTATCTTCTTTGGTGTCAGATTTAGTAGATAAAGGCTGTGATAATTTACAACCGTCACGGTAAAGTGCATTGGCTTTTAAACCTAAGCTCCATGATAATTCATAGCTTTCTTTAATTTCTTCAACCTTAGCCTCATTAGGTAAGTTGATAGTTTTAGAAATTGCTCCTGATAAGAAAGGTTGAGCAGCTGCCATCATTTTAATGTGACCATGAGCGTGAATGTATCTTACTCCTTTTGCTCCGTTTTTATTTGCACAATCAAATATTGGATAATGCTCTTCTTTTAAGTAAGGAGCACCTTCAATAGTCATTGTTCCACAAATAAATTCATTTGCTTCAGCAATTTGTTGACGGCTAAACCCTAATGATTTTAACACATTAAAGTCTTGCGCATTGTATTGCTCGGCTTTAAAGCCTAATCTTTGTAAACAATCTTCGCCTAAAGTCCATACGTTAAATGCAAATCCGATTTCGAAAGCAGAAACAATGGCTTTGTCTAATTTCTCTAAATCAGTCTCTGTAAATCCTTTAGATCTTAAGCTGTCAGGATTAACATGTGGCGCACCTTTTATCGTTGCTGAACCTTTCGCATAATTTACGATAGTTTCGATTTCATCTTCATTGTACTTCAAGTTTCTCAATGCCGCAGGAACTGCTTGATTGATAATTTTGAAATAACCACCACCTGATAATTTTTTGAATTTCACTAATGCGAAATCAGGTTCGATACCGGTAGTGTCGCAATCCATTACTAAACCGATGGTTCCCGTAGGCGCAATTACAGTTGTTTGCGCATTACGGTAACCATATTTCTCGCCCATTTCTACCGCTTTATCCCAAGCATTGCAAGCTGCTGATAATAAATAATCAGGACAAACTTTCTGATCAATTCCCGGAGGCGCAATTTCTAAACCTTCGTAAGCATCAGTAGCGTTGTAAGCTGCATAACGGTGATTACGCATCACTCTTAACATGCTGTCTTTATTCTCTTGGTATTTACTAAATGTCCCTAACTCTCTTGCAATCTCTGCTGAAGTGGAGTAAGCAACACCGGTCATAATAGAGGTGATAGATCCGCCAATTGCTCTTGCTTTATCACTATCGTAGGGAATGCCCGCCACCATTAACATAGATCCTAAATTGGCATAACCCAAACCTAAGGTTCTGTAATCGTAGGATAATTGAGCCACTTCCTTTGATGGAAACTGAGCCATCAAAACAGAAATCTCTAATACGGTTGTCCAAACACGACAAGCATGTTCAAATCCTTTAACGTCAAAAACTAAAGTTTTTAAATCGAAAAAGTGACGTAAATTAATAGAGGCTAAATTGCAAGCTGTATTATCTAAGAACATATACTCTGAGCATGGATTAGAAGCGTTTATTCTTCCACCAGCTGGACAGGTATGCCATTCGTTAATTGTTGTGTCATATTGTACGCCAGGATCGGCGCAAGCCCAAGCAGCAAAAGCGATATCATCCCATAATTTGTTGGCATCAATAGATTTCATTTTTCTGCCATCAGAACGAGCAGTTAAATCCCAACCTTTACCTTCTTTTAAAGCTCTGAAAAATGTATTTGGAATACGTACAGAGTTATTAGAATTTTGACCAGAAACTGTTCTGTAAGCTTCACCTTCATAATCAGAAGCGTAACCAGCTGCAATTAAAGCAGCAACTTTTTTCTCTTCTTCTACTTTCCAATTGACAAAGTTTTCTATTTCCGGGTGGTCTAGATCTAAACAAACCATTTTGGCTGCTCTTCTAGTAGTTCCACCAGATTTGATTGCTCCGGCTGCTCTATCACCAATTTTCAAGAAAGACATCAAACCTGAAGAGTAACCTCCGCCAGATAATTTTTCGCTTTCTCCACGGATACGTGAGAAGTTGGTTCCTACACCAGAACCGTATTTGAAGATCCGAGCCTCACGAACCCAAAGATCCATGATACCACCTTCGTTTACCAAATCATCTTCTACTGATAAGATAAAGCAAGCATGTGGTTGCGGACGTTCGTATGCTGAAGTCGATTTTTCTAATTTTTCGGTAACAGGATCAACAAAATAATGACCTTGAGGCTTGCCAGTGATTCCGTATGAAGAATGTAAACCAGTATTAAACCACTGCGGAGAATTTGGTGCTGCTAATTGGCCTACGATGGTATAAACCAATTCATCGTAAAAAATCTCTGCATCTTTTGGTGTTGCGAAATAGCCATAACGCTCTCCCCAACTTCTCCAACAATTAGCCATACGATGCGCTACTTGTTTGATGCTGTTCTCAGATCCTGTTGTTCCATCGGGTTGCGGAACTCCAGCTTTTCTAAAATATTTTTGTGCTAAAATATCAGTTGCTACCTGTGACCAAGTATTTGGAACTTCTACATCGCTCATTTCAAAAACAGCATCACCCGAAGGGTTTCTGATGACCGAGGATCTTTTGTCGTAAGTAAAGAGGTCATACACACTCTTTCCTTCTTTTGAAAAATAGCGCTGAAATTTCAGCCCTTTTGCAGCTCCTTTTACTGCTTGCTTTGTAGAAGATTTTCCCATCACTGATAATTGTTTTGTTACTGATTATATTCGATTAAAAAAACTTTAGGGGTTTTTGATCAAATTTATATTCCTCAAGCGATTTTTGAGTTTTGAGTTTTCCACAAGCGATTTTTTAAAATTGCCTCATGTTAAATTAGTTTAACTGGAATGCTCATTTACAGTTAATTACGGGTGTGGAAAACTAAAATAATTGGATTTTTCAGGAATATTTTTAACTTTTAGTTTGAAATCTGATTATGGCAATTTTTTATACCAAAAAGACAAAAATCACTTAATTATCTAACTATAAATTTCGATTATGAGAATTGAAGACTAATCAACAATCATTTTTTGAGCTCGCTTTAATTGATCAGTCGCTTGTAAAATTTTAGCTTTTAGTTTTAATGGATATTGCGGATGATTTTCTAAAAATTCATTCACGATTTTGAGTGCTTCTAAACTTTGGTAATCACCAAATGTGGCTTGCAGCCAAGATTGAGGAAAAAAGATATCACCTGTCACTTGGATGTCTTGTAATAAATCCAAACTTTTCTTTAAATATTTAACAGAAGTAGCTTGTTGCAACGGATGATGGAGATAGTTCAAAGCTGCCAACACATTAGATTCCTTCTCCCTGTTTTTATGATCAACAAGACTTTCAAAAAATTGATCTCTCACTTTTACATCGGCTGATAAAGCAGGAATGATGAATTCAAAACGTTTTTTACGATCTGGATTTTTAATTCTTTGCAATTGCTCCGTAAGAATGTTCAAATCATTTTTCCTCAGCTTTAAAGCAAAAGCTAAAGCTGTATAATCATCTTCTGATAGTTTAATTCCATCAGGTGCTGCTTGATTTTTCCAAATTTGATACAACTTATTATAGGCTTCATTACTTAGGAAAAGATTCTGATACAGTTTCAAAAGGTTCTTTTTATTGTTGGATAAATCTTGCTTTTGTAGGGCTTGCCAAACTTTATTTTCTAAACCTGACACTAAACTTTTTCTTGCTTGAGCAGTATTAAATTCCCAAAAAATATTTCCGATATAACCAGTCAACAACTTCAAATTCAATTCGTCTGTTTCTTTTTGGAGTTGATTGGTGAAATAATCCAACAATCTCGTAGGCTTAACAAATTCCTGATTCAACATATTCTCATAGGCTGAAATATAAAACGAAGCTCGAACTAATGGTGACGAAATTTGATCGGTTTGATTGATGACAGAGACATCAATTGGCCAAACGCCATATCCTTCTCCACCAGAATTGTAAATAATAAAGTTAGGTTTAGGCAAACCTATCGCAGCTTTTACATCCACCATTTTACCTGATAAACTTATTGGCAATTCTTTCACATGATCAGCATAAAACAAGGAGATTTTAAATGATTGTGGCCAAATTCTATCTTCTCCAAACTCTGGTTTCTGTGAAATCGTTAATCGCGAAATCTTCCCATTATTAATTTCTATTTGATCTGAAATTTTTGGTCTTCCATTATCATCCACCCAAACCTTATTCCAAGATAATAAATCAACTGGAGCGTATTTATTCAGAATATTTATTAAATCTGGCCATGAGGCATTTGAAAAAGCAAACTTTTTAAGATACTCCCGCATGCCCATTTGAAATTTTTCTTTACCCATCAATAGCTCCAGCTGACGCATCATGATGGGCGCTTTATGGTAAATGATATTTCCATATAAAGAACCAGCCTCATTCAAATTATCTAAAGGCTGACGAATGGGGTTTGCCCCGATGGTTCTATCGATACTATATGCAGCTGGAAAATGATCTATCAGAAATTTATGGTCAAATTCTTCTTGACCTTTTAAACTCTCGCTCACTTTATCAGCCATAAAATTGGCAAAAACCTCTTTCGTCCACACGTCATTAAACCATTTAATGCTCACCAAATCACCAAACCACATGTGTGCAGTTTCATGAGAAATGAGATTAGCTCGGGATATAAATTGGCTCTTTGTTGCAGCGGCATCTAAAAACAAAGTAGATGCTTGATACTGAACCGCACCTGGATGCTCCATTCCTCCAAACTGAAAATCAGGAATACCAATGAAACCTATCTTTTGAAAAGGATAAGGGATTAAAGTCCATTTGGAGAGAAAATCAATAGCGTTCCTATGCGCCTGAAAAACTGAATCTATGCTTAAATAAATTTTAGCACTATCAGTTTCGCGATATAAAAATTGTGTTGATAAATTATTAACATCTTGATTAACCGATTTAAACTTCCCCGCAGTAAAAGAAAACAAATAAGTACTGATTTTGTCGGATGGAGCAAAATTACAAGTCTTTCTCCCTTGATTTAAAATACTTCCTTCTAAGATTCCGTTTGAAATTGATTCCCATTTTTCAGGGATAATCAAACTTAGCTTATAAGTGGCTTTTAAATCGGGTTGATCAAAGCAGGGAAACGTAGTTCTAGCTCGATCCGGAACAAATAAAGTATATAGGTAATCCTCGTTTCTATTGAGGGCTGAATTGCTTGGAATAAAGTCAATTTGAATTTGATTTTTACCTTTTATTAATGCTGATGCTGGAATAATGATATGTTCTTTTTGATAATTGACAACAACGGATTTACCATTAACTTCAATTTTTTTTATTTGATTTTCCTGAGCTTTAAAATCTAATTGTAACGGAAAACCATCTTTAAATAAATAAAAATTAAGCACTTCATTGGCTTTAATATCTTGACTTTTTGAATCAGGAATATCAAATTTCAATTGATATTGAATCTCATTGATGATTGAACTTCTAAAATCTGCAAGATCTTTTGAAACTCCAAAATCAATTTTAGGTTCTTTGGTATTATCCTGAGAAAAACTCAGAAAAGGAATCATCAAGAAGAAATAAAAAAATAATTTAAAACTCGATTTATACTGCATAAGTATCATTTATATCAATTCAAAAATAGTTTGACCGCCCAAAAATGCCATAAATACCACTACTAAAAATCCTAAAATTGCCAACCAAACAGGGTGCTTGTAGGTTTTAACTATAGATGCTTTATAAGCTGCCAATAACATAGCCCCTAAAGAAACCGGCAATATCATCCCATTTAACGCCCCAACAAAGACCAATGTTTTAACTGGTTTACCGATGAATAAAAATATGGTGGTAGAAATTAGTATGAATATGATGATGATGTATCGTTGATTAGTCGATAGCCAAGGGTGGAACGATTTGATAAATGAAACCGAAGTATAAGCCGAACCAATTACTGAAGTGATAGCCGCAGACCACATCACCAAACCAAATAATTTATAACCAATTTCTCCGCTTGCCAACCTAAAAACTGAAGCAGGAGGATTTGCAGGATCTAATTTTGAGCCTACGTAAACCACGCCTAAAGCTGCTAAAAATAATAAAACTCTCATCAATGACGCGACACCTATGGCCACGGTAGCGCCTCTGTTTACTTCCTTTAAGTTTTTTTCTCCGGTAATTCCTGCTTCTAATAAACGGTGTGCCCCTGCAAAAGTGATGTAACCGCCAACAGTCCCGCCAACAATGGTTAAGATCGCAGAGAAACTTAATTTTTGAGGAACAAAAGTTTGAATAGCTGCCTCTGCAAAAGGAGGATTGCTAGAATAAACAATATAGCAAGTAAGGATGATCATCAGAAAACCTAAAATTTTGGTAATCCAATCTAAAGCGAGACTCGCTTCTTTATAAATAAAAATGCCAACTGCAATGACTGCACTAATCAAGCATCCTTTAGCAATACTAATCCCGAATAAAACATTTAAACCCAACCCAGCACCTGCAATATTTCCGATGTTAAATGCCAATCCTCCTAAAAAAACTAAAAATGAAAGAAAGTATCCCAAACCCGGAAAGACTTTATTTGCTATTTCTTGAGCAGGTTGATCTGCGACAGCTATGATTCTCCAAATATTTAATTGAGCGATGATATCGAGAATGATAGAAATTAAAATAACGAAGCCGAAACTTGCGCCTAATTGCTCGGTAAAAACGGCTGTTTGTGTTAAAAAACCCGGGCCAATAGCTGAGGTAGCCATTAAAAAGGCGGCCCCAATTAATATACTTCGATTAGATTTTTTCTTCAATTGGTTGGTGCTTTGATGGTGATTCCCTCGTTCTTCAAAGATTGATATATGGTTTTTGCAAACTCAACGGCATGTTCTCCATCTCCATGAATACATAGTGTATCCGCTTTAAGCGAAATTACCTTTTGATTGACACTCATGACTTGCTGTTGATTCACCATTTTTAAAACCTGAGCTAAAGATTCCTTTTCGTTGGTAATTAAAGCATTGGATTGTGAACGAGGGGTTAAAAAGCCATCATCCTCATAAGTACGATCGGCAAAAACCTCAGAGGCTGATTTTAATCCAATTTTTGATGCGGCGTTAATCATTTCACTACCCGCTAATCCGTATAGAATCAAAGAAGGGTCAAAATCATGAATGGCATCTACGATTGCTTGAGCCAATTTAACATCCCTGGCTGCCATATTATATAAAGCACCGTGAGGTTTCACGTGGTTGAGTTTAGCATGAGCCGCTTTTACAAATCCTGATAAAGCCCCAATCTGATAGATGGTGATTTGATAAGCCTCCTTTGGCGATATTTTTATTTCTCTTCTGCCAAAACCTTGCAAATCGGGTAAGCCCGGATGTGCTCCAATAGCTACATTATTTTGGATAGCTAAAGTCACTGTATCTTGCATTACTTTAGGATCTCCAGCGTGGAAACCACAGGCAATATTTGCCGAAGAAATATACTCGAATAGCGTTTCATCGTTTGGCATTGGATAATTTCCAAAAGCCTCACCCATGTCGCAGTTGATATCGATATTTGCCATTTTATTATTCTAGCTTTAATTGAATAGCCGTTGCCAATTTTTGAAAATCTGATTGAAGCTCAAGGTACAGCTTTTCGGCTTCTTTTAAGCTGATGATTTCAAAATGTATAGCTTTTCCTGACTTCAATTGTGCGCAAATGGGTAAATCTACTTCAGCGACTTTTGCAATTCTTGGATAGCCACCAGTCGTTTGGCAATCTGTCATCAATAAAATTAAAGAGCCATCTCCTGTTACTTGTATGGTTCCGGGTAAAACAGCTGTTGATAATAATTCTTTTTGATGAGATTTTTTTCGAATGATTTTTGGACCTTCCAAATGATAACCCATTCGGTTTCCATCTTTTAGATGATAAGGTTTAGAGGTAAAATCGACAAAAGCCAAATCCTCAAACCATTCAAATTCTCGTCCCAAAACCACACGAACTACTGAATTTGAGTTCGATAAAAACTGTTTTGCGGGAATACTCCATTTTGGGTAATTCACTGTTTCACTTTTTAAATTCTCTAGCAAAATTTGATTTTGGTTGGTTAATTTTCGGGTCGATGCCAAATCATCTCCCTTTTGTAAACGTCGCCCTTGATAACCGCCAAATGCAGCAGTCACAAAAGTACTTTTGCTTCCTAAAACTTGGGGCACATCCCAACCTCCAGCTATAGCCAAATAGGAATATCGACCATTAATGTTATTTTCTAATTGAACTTTTAAGCCTTTTGGAATAAAAATTGGACGATTTGTTGGTGCCTCTTGATTCTCTATTTTAAAGAAGGAATAGCCAGAAACTAAAGCCATCAAATTCGCTTCCTCCGTGATAATTTCAAAATTACCATCTACAATTTCTATCAACGCAGCATCCACAGCATTACCCACCAAAAGATTTGCGATTTTGGCAGAAACCTGATCCATTACTCCAGAAATAGGAACCGCCTGATCTAAAAACTGAGTCCTTCCCAAGTCTTGAATGGTACTAAAAACACCTGGTTTTATAATCTTGATACTCATGGTTTCTTTTCCAATCTTTCAAATTCGCTTAAAGAAATAGGTTCAAACTTAATTTGATCTCCTGCTTTTAATAATGAAGGTCTTGTTCTATTTGCATCAAATAATTTAATCGGGGTTCGACCAATAATTTGCCAACCTCCGGGTGTTTCTAAAGGATAAATACCAGTTTGATGACCAGCAATTCCCACCGAACCTGCCGGTATTACTTTCCTTGGATTTTGCTTTCGTGGAGCTATTAATTTGTCTGATAATCCGCCTAAATAAGGAAATCCAGGAACGAAGCCAATCATAAAAACCGTATAAACTGAATTACTATGAATTTCGATAATTTCTTCCTTTTTTAATTGATAGAACAATGTCAATTCTTCTAAATCCAAACCAAATTTAACATCATAACACACTGGAATTTGAACGATTTCATGATGTTTTTTTTTATTGATTTTTGTTTCGAAGTTTGTGCCTTTGATGTATGCAGAAATTTTATCTAAACAGGTTTGACCTTTTAATCCAGCTTCATTCATCAACACAACAGGATTGAAATAAAGGGTTAAAGTGGTGTAAGCGGGTATGGTATTCAGCAACCCTAAGAAAGGATTTTCTTTAATATATCGATTGAATTTAGTGACTATTTCTAAGGTCTCCTCACTAATTTCATCCCCAAATTCTATGGAGACAGCCGTTTCGCTGATTTGATAAAAAGTGAAATCTTTTAATGTAAACGCCATAATGAAAGTGGAAATATACAGCTTTTTAGGTTCAGCAAAAAAGCCTCTGAAATTTAGAGGCTTTTTGTGGTCCCGACGAGAATCCCCGCCAGAACGAAATCATTCAGGCAGGGAACTTTTTGTGGCCTCGACGAGAATCGAACTCATATCTAAAGTTTAGGAAACTTCTATTCTATCCGTTGAACTACGAGGCCATTATCTATCTTATAACACTGCCAACACCAAATTCTTCTTTTGGAACTTCAAAAGTAAGTTTTCCTTCCGAATTTTCGGCCATCAAAATCATTCCTTGTGAAAGGATTCCTTTAATTTCTCTCGGCTCTAAATTCACTAAAATACTCACTTGCTGACCTATAATATTCTCTGGATCAAAGAATTCAGCAATTCCCGAGACTACTGTTCTTTGGTCAATTCCGGTATCAATTTTTAGTTTCAAAAGCTTTTTAGTTTTAGCTACCTTTTCGGCTTCTAATATTGTTCCTACACGGATATCCAAACTTGCAAAAGTTTCGAAACTAATGTTTTCCTTTGCTGGTAAAACCGATGACTTCGTTTCTATAGTGTTATCCGCTCTAGCATCCGCTAATTTTTGGATTTGGACTTCTACAACAGCATCTTCTACTTTTTCAAACAATAACGATGTTGGATTTAATTGATGTCCATCTGCGAAAGTAATCTCTTCATCATAATTCAAAACATCTTTTTTCATATTCAGCATTCCGAATATTTTTTTAGAAGTACGAGGCAAAAATGGCTGTGCCAAAGTTGCTAAATGCGCAATGATGTGTAAACAGTTTTGTAATACGTCTCTGGCTTCCTCAGGACTTTCTTTAAAAGTTTTCCAAGGTTCATTTTCGGTCAAATAACGATTTCCTAAACGAGCAACGTCCATCACTGTTGAAATGGCATTCCTGAATTTGAAATCATTCAAATGAGTTTCAACCCCATCATAAGCTGCTCCTATTTCATCAAACAAAGATTGGTTAGTAAATTTCGATCCTCCTAGAACTTTCCCTTCAAAATATTTATGCATCAGAATCATTACCCTGTTTACAAAATTTCCGAGAATAGCCACCAATTCGTTATTCACCCTGGCTTGGTAATCTTTCCATGTAAATTCACTGTCACTGGTTTCGGGCATGATAGAAGTTAAGACATAACGCAATTCGTCTTGCTTACCCGGAAACGCTTCCAAATATTCATGTAACCAAACCGCGTGATTTCTTGAAGTCGAAAGTTTATCGCCCTCCAAATTCAAAAATTCATTTGCAGGCACTTGTTCTGGTAAAATATAATCTCCGTGAGCATGTAAAATAGAGGGAAATGTAATACAGTGAAAAACGATATTATCCTTACCAATAAAGTGGATTAAGCAAGAATTATCCTCTTCGTTTGGCTGTTGTTTCCAATATAATTGCCAATCTTTTCCGTTATCTATTGCCCATTGTTTAGTCGCCGAAATATAACCAATAGGCGCATCCATCCAAACATATAATTTTTTTCCCTCAGCTTCTTTTAAAGGCACATCAATGCCCCAATCTAAATCTCGCGTCATTGATCGAGGTTGTAAACCTTGTTTCAACCACGACGAACATTGCCCATAAACGTTGGTTTTCCAAACATCTTTTTTTCCCTCCAAAAGCCATTTTTCTAGCCAAGGCTGATACTTATCTAAAGGCAAATACCAGTGTTTAGTTGGCTTTAATATCGGTGCATTTCCACTTAAAGTAGAGCGAGGATTGATTAAATCTGTTGGACTCAAAGACGTACCGCATTTTTCGCATTGATCGCCGTAAGCATTATCGTTTCCACAATTAGGGCAAGTGCCAATGATGTATCTATCCGCTAAAAACTGCTGAAATTCCTCATCAAAATATTGATCCGAAAATTTCTCAATAAATTCATCCTTCTCATATAAATTCAAGAAAAACTCTTGTGATAAATCGTGATGAATAGGCGAAGAAGTACGGTGATAAATATCAAAAGCGATTCCAAAATCTTCGAAACTCTTTTTGATCTGTGCGTGATAGTGATCAATAATGGCTTGCGGAGTCGTTCCTTCTTTTTTTGCTTTAATGGTAATTGCTGCGCCATGCTCGTCAGAACCGCAAACGTAAACCACATCTTTTTTCTGCAAGCGCAAATGCCTTACAAAGATGTCGGCAGGCAAATAAGCACCCGCTAAATGCCCAATATGTAAAGGTCCATTTGCATAAGGCAAAGCAGAAGTAATGGTATATCTTTTATAATTTTTCTTCGTCAAAACAGAAATGCTTTTGTTTTATTAATTTGCAAAGATAGATGTTTAAGCATGATATTAAATAGCTTTAACAGATTTGATTATTAATGAATTTAATCTTATTATATTTGAAATATGCGATTTAATAAATCTTCTTTTAAGAAAAGTAGCTTTGAAGAAGCTGATATTCAAAAAGATTTTTGGAAAACGAAATCTTATGCCGAAAGATTAGAAGCTGGAATATTGATGACTAAAATTGCCTATGGATTAATTAATGAGCCTGAGATTAAAATGGATAAGAGATTAGTTGCTATAAAGTCTAAACGTGGGTAATATTTTTAATGATGATTTTAGAGAATTCATTGAACTATTAAACCTACACCAAGTAGAATACATACTTGTTGGTGGCTATTCCGTTATTCTACATGGTTACCCAAGGTCAACTGGTGATATGGATATTTGGGTAAACAAATCCAATGAAAATTTCAACAAATTAAAATCGGCATTCTCAGATTTTAAGATGCCCATTATGAAATTAGAAGACTTCTTAAATTCAGAAAATGAAGTTTTTTCATACGGAAGACCGCCGGTAGGTATTGATATACTTACACATTGTAAAGGTTTGGAATTTCAAGATTCGATAAAGGAATCGTCATTTGTTGATGTAGAAGGATTAAAAGTAAATCTTATATCCTATTCACACTTAATCAAAGCCAAAAAAGCAGCAGGCAGATATAAAGACTTAAATGATTTAGACCATCTTTAATACCATGATTCAACCTCAATTTTTAAAAAAAGGCGATAAAATAGCCATCACTTGTCCAGCGAAATCATTAAAAACACCCATGACAGCCGCAATACAACTCTTAGAGTCTTGGGGATTAGAAGTTGTCTTAGGAGAAACTGTTGACGCTGTTTTCCATCAATTTTCAGGAACTGATGAATTACGATCCAAGGATATGCAAAATTTCATCAATGATGATGCTATAAAAGCCATCATCGCCGCCCGCGGAGGTTATGGTTGCATCAGAATAGTAGATGAAATTGACTGGACACCATTATTAAAAAATCCAAAATGGGTGATTGGCTTTAGTGATATCACCGTTTTTCATTTGCAATTGCAAAACATGGGTATTCAAAGTTTACATGCTCAAATGCCTTCTACCATTCCGGATAGTACATCATTTGGATTAGAAAGTTTGAGAAAAGCTCTTTTTGGAGAAGAACTAGTTTATCATATTCCTACTCATTCAAAAAATAAATCTGGATCAGCAAAAGGGGAACTAATAGGCGGGAATCTCAGTCTTTTGGTTGCCTGTATCAATTCTAAAAGTGATCTAGACTATTCAGGAAAGATACTTTTTATTGAGGAAGTTGGCGAGTATCATTATATGATTGATCGGATGATCAGAACATTAGATCGGGCAGGAAAATTCAAAAACTTGGCTGGTTTAATTCTGGGTAGTTTTACTGCTATAAAGGAAGATGATCCTTATTTTGGATATGATACTTATGAAATTATTGAAGAGGTAGTCAAAAAATATGATTTTCCCGTTTGTTATGATTTCCCAGCTGGGCACATTAAAGATAATTGCGCTATGGTTTTCGGGCGCAAAATAGAACTAAATGTAAAAAATGAAACGGTTAATTTAAATTATAAATAATGGCATACTTATCAAAAGTATCGAATTATAAAGACCTTGGACTACTTGTCGGAAGAATTAGCTTAGGCGGGATGATGATGTTTCATGGGATTCCCAAACTTTTGGGTGGCATATCCACTTGGCAAAAAGTAGGCGGGGTGATGCATAATTTTGGCATCACTTTTCTCCCTGCATTTTGGGGATTCATGGCATCCTTTTCAGAAGGAATTGGAGGGCTCTTAATTGTATTAGGTTTATTATTTAGACCTACTGCAATTTTAATTATGCTTACTTTAATTGTTGCTGTGACCAATCATTTTTCATCAGGTGACGGCTGGATGGGCGCCTCACATGCCATTGAAACTGGCTTGGCATTTTTTCTTTTACTATTTGTTGGACCTGGTAAATATAGCGTAGACAAGAAATAAAAAAATCCCCTCTAAATAGAGGGGATTTTTAACTAAACATCCTAGATTTAAAATTAATATCCTGGATTTTGAGTCAAATTTGGATTTGCATTTAATTCACTTGTTGGAATAGGCCAAATGTATTTATTATCAGTATAAGGTAATGCTGCTTTAGCCGATACAGTTGTCGGTCTTAGAACTACATCATAGTTACTACCAGTTCCTGACAATGCTGTTACTAAAATTTTGGCAGGTACGCCACCTCCAGCAACTTGAAAATTGGCATCCTGAGATAATCTAGTAATATCAGGCCATCGTCTTCCTTCACCCGCAAATTCCAAACGGCGTTCGTTTAATATCGCCTGTGTTAAAGATGTTTGAGAAGCAAAGTTGACAATAGTATAAATATTTGCAATTGGCACTGATCTATTTCTTACTGCATTTAGTAAATTTAATGCTCTAACATCTAATGCTGTAGTTCTAGAATAAGCTTCTGCAACGTTTAATAATACTTCTGCATATCTTATGATTGGAGCATAATCTGTACTTGTAGCTGGATCTCTGTACTTGTAATTGAAAAAGTACTTAGCGCCAGTTGTTGATTGCTGAATTTGTAATAATGATCTCCTCTTATCACCGGTTACCCAATAAGATGCGTTATACAAGTTAGGACTAGTGGCTATTAAACCTCTACCAACAAGGGCATTTAAATCATTCTTAGCTGGACCAAACATGTTAGGTAATGCACCGTTCACTCCGCCATTAGAAGCAGCTCCATTTTCAATTGAAAATATAGATTCTGTATTGTTTGAAAAGCTGGTGAAGGGAGCGTCTGGACTAGATGTTAATGAATAGCTACCGATAGGACTAGTATATGGAGCTGTTGCCGCAGAAGTTCCTAATTTAGCACCCTCAGTAATTACTCCAGCAAAATCATTCATATGCAATTTAACTCTGGTTTTTAAAGCTATCGCCGCACCTTTTGTCGCTCTCGTTAATTTAAATGATGATCTTGTTGCTGGTAAATTGGTTTCTGCAAAGTCTAGATCAGCTAAGATTTTTGTATAATCTTCTGCAACAGTACCACGTGGAATAACTTTTTGTGTTTCCACTGAAGTAGCCGATGTAACGCCAGTCGTTCTATAAGGAACCCCCGCCTTACTTCCATTACCATCTACGTAAGGACGGCAAAAATCTATCACTAACTCGTGATGAGCTAAAGCTCTAAGAAATTTCGCTTCCCCTATATATGAATTTGCAACATCTGGAGTAATAACTCCTGAAGTACTTGCTGCTGTTACGCCATCAATAAAAACATTACACTGATTAATCAAAGCATACAATTGCTCCCACATGTTAACGTTATTTGCTGTTGCAGAAGTGATGGTTGACTCATAAGTGATTTGAAAAAAAGTGGCCAAATTCACCATATCTTCTCCACGCATCTCAGATTGCTCGATAGAAGCAGCACCAAAAGGATAACCCCTTCCACCTCCACCATTATAATTTCCTACTGTAGCTCTATTGTAAACGCCTGCCATGGCTAATTCAATATTTGCCGGAGTGCTAAACGCTGTTGTTTCTGATAAAGAGCTTAATGGACTTAACTCGGTATATTTCTTACAAGAAGAAACAGTTAATAGGGTTAAAGTCCCAAAAATATATAAGCCCTTTTTAAAAATATTTTTATTTAAATAATTTCTCATGATTTTTTTCTTTAAAAGCCTACATTAATTCCTATAACATAAGTACGAGGCAGTGGATTTGTATTATAATCTACACCGGCTTGACTATTTGTGGTATTACTAAAGTTCAGTTCTGGATCTAGACCTTTGTATTTAGTAATAACAAAAGCATTCTGCACTTGAGCATAAACTCTTACTCTATTAAATTTTGCAGTATTGATGATTGACTGAGGTATTGAATAACCTAAAATCAAATTCTGACATCTGATAAATTTACCATCCTCAATAAATCTCGATGTTGCTGAAGAGTTTAAGTTTATAAAATTATCTCTTCCATAATAAAGTTTTGGAACATCAGTAACTGTATTTGTTGGTGTCCATCTGTTTAACAATTCTGTTCCACCATTTAAAAATTTCTGATTCAATAAACTTTCCTGACGAGTAACGTTCATGATTTTATTACCTCCAGAGAATACAAAGAATGCATTAAAGTCAAAGTTTTTGAAAGTAAATGTATTTCCTAAACCACCATAATAAGTTGGATTAGAATTACCTAGAATCACTCTATCTGTAGCTCCTAAAGTAGTAGCGGTTCCTGCGGCACCAGGATTTGCTGGATCGTAAGTCGCATAACTTTGGCTAGAAATGTTACCTTGAATTAAAGTTCCATCAGCTTTCTTATAAAGAGGATTACCATTTGCTGCATTAACTCCTTGGTAATCATATCCAAATAAAGAACCAATGGAATAACCTACTCTATTTATGTTATAGCTAAAGGTTACATCTGAATTGTTGTTGGCAAGCGACAATAGTTTGTTTTTAACAAAAGTTAAGTTTAAATCTGTTGTCCAAGAGAAATCTTTCTTTTGAAAGTTTACAGAACCAATACTAAACTCAAAACCTTTGTTTTCCATTTTACCAACGTTTTGGTTAATACCGTTTCCTGGTACACCTAGAGATGGTGGAGTAGGAACAAAAAGAATAATATTATCAACGTTATTTTTGAAATAATCAGCGCTTACAGTAATTCTATTGTTTAGCAAAGCCATATCCAAACCAACATCAACTTTTTCACTGGTTTCAAATTTCAAACCTGCGTTACCCGCTTGATTGTAGTTGATACCACTCTGCGAACCATAAGTAGCAGCGCCAAAAGTACCTGCAAAAGGATAGAAGCCAATATCAGTATTACCAACTTTAGAATAACCCCCTCTAAATTTAAGATCGTCAATAAATTTAAGCGCTGTTGAATTTTTGAAGAAACTTTCTTGCGAAACTCTCCATCCTATAGAAACGCCTGGTAAAACTGCTTCCTGGTTTCCAGGAGCTAAAGAAGATATCTTGTCAGATCTTAAGGTTGCGCTTAATAAATATTTGTCTCCAAAAGCATAATTTATTTTTCCGAAAATTGATTTATAGGCTTGTTCAGAAACATTACCTCCAATTCCGAAAGTACTTTGAGGGAATGAGCTGCTTATGATATTTTCTCCACCAAAAAATATGTTAGAAATTCCAGTTCCACTCGCATTAAATGATCTGAAACGAGACTTTTGAAATTCTATACCTGCAAGAACTCCAAATGTGTGCTTTTTAATAGTTTTAGTATAATTAGCAGTACTTGTCCAAACGTATCTAAATGAAGGAATATATTGTTGAAACGCAGATCCACCTACACCTCTTCCATCACCATGTAATGGACTATAGTATTGATAATCTTCTCCAAATGAAC
Organism: Pseudopedobacter sp.; assembly: GCA_014378105.1. Lineage (GTDB taxonomy): Bacteria > Bacteroidota > Bacteroidia > Sphingobacteriales > Sphingobacteriaceae > Pseudopedobacter. Next base: position 28,784 of record JACMOI010000062.1, on the reverse strand, counting down.
CATTTGTAGAAACTTGTGTTTTGACATCCAATCCATTAACAATATTAAAATTTACAGAAGCACCGCCTAATAAATTTACAGCTTGATTTCTAAATTTATTATTTGCTAAAACAAAAGCAATATTGGTGTAGCTATCATCAATCTCGCGTAAGTTGGTACCTCTTCCTAATCTTGCTAAATCTGCACTAAAATTATAAGTCCCATCAGCATTATAAGGCCCAACATTAGGTAAAGCTCTAATGGCATTACCAACGTTACCAGAAAGCGCATTCGTACCTGTATTTAAACCGAAGTTTCTGGTGTAAGAAACATTCGAGTTAACAGCAAATGTTAGTCTATTGTTCAAGGCTTTTTGCTCAATTTTTCCTAAAAACTGATATTTATTTTGAGCGTTAGACTTAATTATACCCTCCAAATCTGCATAACCTAAAGAGAAATAGTAGTTAGATTGATCCGTCGCACCACTTAAAGAAATTGAATGATTCTGTTGAAATGCATTACTATTGAAAACGACATCTTGCCAGTTGGTATTAATACCGCTAGCTACTGCTGCCGCAGTTCCGCCACCATTTGTTAGTTTTTCATTTGCGATAGTAACAAACTGATCAGCATTTAATAAATCGAATCTTTTTGCAACAGAAGACGTTGAAAACCATGAGTTATAGTTTACTTTTGGTTTGCCTAATGAACCTCTTTTAGTAGTTACAATCACGACTCCATTTGCTGCTCTTGAACCATAAATAGCAGTTGCTGCACCATCCTTTAAAACGTCAATACTTTGAATATCGTTAGGGTTAATGTCTCCTAATGGGTTTGTAGGAGTAACACCACTTTGATTTCCAGTGATTATTGGTAATCCATCAATTACATATAATGGATCTGTACCATTTGAAATACTGTTAGTGCCTCTAATACGAATTCTAGGTGCAGAGCCCAAAATACCATTTGAAGTAGTTACTTGAACACCAGCAACTCTACCTGCTAAAGCCTTGTCAAAACTTGGAACAGGTTTATCTGCTAAATCAGATCCTTTAATACTACTCACAGCACCCGTAATTTCTCCTCTTTTTTGCGTACCATATCCAACTACTACAACTTCAGAAAGTTGCTTGTTATCTGACTCTAAAAGAACATCTACTGTGTTGCCTTTAATAGGGACTGTTACACTTGTGAAACCAATATAAGTAAACACTAATTGGCTCGCATTTGCAGGAACTTTGATTGTGTACCTACCATCATTAGAAGTTTGCGTACCGATTTTTGTACCCTTAACTTCAATACTTACTCCGGGAAGTGGAGAACCGTCGTCTTTGGCCTTTACTGTTCCAGAAACGGTCCTATCTTGAGCAGAAGCACCGAGAGCGCTTATGAGCAACAGAGATAGAAAGAAACTTTGTAAAATTCTTTTCATAATCATAATTAAGTTTTAGTTAAAATGTAATTATCAAGGAAAAGAATGAGTTTTTTATGAAACTTTACCAGTTTGGAAAGAAATTAATAAAAAAAGGGATTATCTAAAATTTAGATAATCCCCTCATGCATAACTTATTATACTTTATAAATTTCTAACTAGTCACTTTAATATTGTAAAATACAGTTTTGTATTTACTAATAGTTTGACCACTTGCATCTGTAATTGATATAGGTAAAATATAAGTAGTAATTGTTTTATCAATCACTGCTGTATTGATTTTTACCGTAACCGTTCCAGTTCTTTTTCCCGCAATAATTGTTGTTGTAGGATTAGTAATTGTATAACCAGCAGCAGGCAACAATACATAAGTGGTGTTACCTATCTTAGTCTTTAAATCTGCTAAAGCGGCAGGGTCAGCTGCTAAAGTTACTGTTAAATCACTTCCTAAAGTTTCTGGAGAGGCGATATTTACAACAACAGGCAAATCAGAAGGTGTTGAAGCTGCAGCATACGTTTGAACAGCTATTTTATATACCGTTAATGATGGTGTATGTGTTGAAGGCCTATAAGCTGCTAATGGCAATTCTATAAGCGTACCAACTTTAGAAAAATCTATATACTTATCGCCAGATTTCAAACAGGACGTTAGTGAAAAGAACGCTAAGCCCGCTGTTAAGAAATACATTATTATGGATTTTGATTTCATGTCTTATCTATTTTAAAAAATTTATTTTGCCCAAAATATCTTTGAGGTAAATCTATCTATAGTTCCTTCTGCTTTTACAACCGCAGCATTTTGTTGATACTCAGATGTTGGATAAGCAATTCTTGATGGTAGCGTAGTACCTAAAGCGCCAGATGCAACCGATCTTGGCACATCTAAAGGAAAACCAGTTCTACGATACTCATTATAGCTTTCCAAATTTGAATAGCCATTTATCGCTGTCCATTTTTGGTTGATGATAGCTTCAATTTTATCTGGTGAACTATCCCATCCAACATTTACAATAGCCTGATTATAATATGTTGCTGCTAAAGTTGCTGCATTTGCAGAAGAATAGGGCAAAACAGGGTCTGTCGATTTAATTGGTGCTGGGGCATTTAGAGCTAAATTCACGAAAGATATTGTAATTCCTTTTTGGTATAAACTTTTAGCATCACCAGTGAGAATTCCTCTTACTACTGCTTCGGACTGTAAAAATAGTGCTTCAGCTGATGAGAATAAAATAGCATCTTGTGTTGCAGATTTTAATAAACCAGGACCTATTGCACTTGTATTAGCATTTTGTAATGATTGCAAATCGCCAAAAGCATTTCCCCTAATCTGACCAGTATAAGTTCCCGTTGGGATGGTAGCGTAAAAATAGCCTAATCTTGGATCGTTAGTACTCTTCAACTTCGTTACTCCGTAAGTGTTAGCTCTATAATAAGTGTTATTACCTTGGGCATTCCCATTTTGATCGAAACCATAACCTCTATAAAATGAACTCTGCTGACCTCCAGTTGCATCGCTATTTAAAAATCCAGGATTAACTGCCGCTCTTAAAGTTTCATCTAAATATCCTTCTGAAGAAGTGGTTAATAATGCTGTTTTTAAAGCTGCTTGCTTAGCCGTTAAATTAGTTTGTCTTAAAACAATTCTCAATTTTAGCGTATTAGCAAATTTTTTCCAGCTAGTCATGTTTCCTTTAAAAATTACATCTGCTGCTCCAGGATTGGTAGCAGAAGCATTTTTATTGATCAAATCAATAGCTGCATCTAACTGTTTCATTAAATCATCATAAATAGCCTCACCTTTATCATATTTAGGCGTGATGTTTTTTGCAGCTTGAAATGCATCTGTGTATGGGACATTATTATAATTATCAACCAAGGCTTGAAAAGCATAGGCTTTCATCACTTTTGAAATAGCTTGAAAATAAGCTAAACTTGGATCAGAAACCGCTAATTTCTCCAAAGCATCATAATTTGTTAAATTTTGGTACAATGGTGTAAAAACCTGGTAATCATCGGTACCAAAACCATAAGAAACTAAAACAGTATTTGGTACAAAGTTACCACTTGGCGAAGTGTAACCCATCCATACACCATAAGTTGCAAAATAGCTACCTAATGCACCATTCATTATATCGGCAGTTGTTTTTTCTGCACCTGATAACAAAAATTGAGGGGTAGCAACTGAAGGGGTGTTAGGATTTGTTTCGAGATTTAAAAAATCCTTCTTGCAACTTTGCAAAGCAAATGCTGCAAATAAAGTAATTATAAATATTTTCTTTTTCATATTAATTATCATTAAAATGTGATCTGTAAATTAGCTCCGAAGATACGTGTTGGAGGAATTTGGTTTGAATTCGTTTGACCTACCGCATTGGAATTATCTAAACTAAATTCAGGATCTGCAAAAGTATTTTCCTTAGGTTTAAACAGAAGTAAATTTCTTCCATTTACGCTAAAAAATGCCCCTTTTATGTATTTTTTGTTCTTTATGAATTGATTAAGATCAAAGCTCAAATTAACTTCTCTTAATTTCCAAAAAGCTGCACTGGTTACATAAGTGCTATTAGCTCGGTAGTAATTACCCTGCCAAAAGCCATAATTTCCATCTCTAACGGGTACACTTGTATTTGATGTGAAAGTACCATCTGTATTTTGAGTCACTGAGTTAGGGAAAATGAAACGTTGTCTTCCTGCCGATGCGCTAAGCGCTGATTGACCTGTAAAAGTTAACGTTGAGCCTACTTGATTTAATATAGAGTAACCCCCTCTATATTCTGCTACAGCACTTAAAGTGACAAATTTATAACCAACGCTTGCATTTAAGCCCAAGATATACTTAGGAGTTGCCCTACCAAATGATTGTTGAGTAGGATTAATACTTGGATACCCAGTTGTAGGAGATACAATTACCCGCCCTTGAGGATCTCTTAATAAATCTGTACCCTTAATTATTGGGTAAGGTTGCCCTACTATAGCAAAAGTATTATTTGAAGCACCAGAAATCTGAAATTCCTGAGGACCCCCTGATAATAAGGATTTAACTTCCGAGTTGTATATCCCTAAGTTTCCGCCTAAATCTAAACTAACTTTATTCTTTTGTTTGGTAAGTACTGCCCCTTTTAAATCAAATTCAAAACCCTTAGATTGTAATTCACCAGCATTAATAGTGGCCCTATTAAATCCAGTAGCTGCTGAGGTAACAATACTAAATGTTTGGTTCTTACTGTCTTGATTAAAATAGGTAGCAATTAAATTAATTCTGCTATCAAAAAAACCTAATTCGGTACCAAATTCTATTTCAGTAACTAATTCTGGCTTTAAATCCGGATTGTTGTTTGTTGTTCCTAAAGATAGTGCCCCTAAACTTCCGTAAGGATAGCCAGACGTAACAGAATAAGTGTTTTGTAGAGAATATGGGCCAATATTAACTTGACCAACTTGACTATAAGCTGCTCTTAATTTACCATAGTTAATGATCTTATTGTTTTTCAAAGCACTAATAGCATCGGTAAAAATAAATGAAGCTTTCACGGATGGATAGAAGAAAGATCTGTTCGCTTTACCTAATCTAGAATCAAAATCGTTACGCCCTGTAACTTCTAAAAAAGCATAATCTTTATATCCTATGTTCAAAGATCCATATACGCCTATTTGTCTAATTAAGGCTTCTCCCTCTGAAGCATCTGCTACCCCCCCAATTGCATTCACGTTATAATAATTTGGAATCAACAAACTATTACTTCCTGTAGAAACGAATTTATATTTTTGTTGCCAAACAGTGCTACCTAACAATAAATTTGTTTTAAAATCATCAAAGAAAGTATGTTTAAAATTTAAAAGTAAATCTTGTTGAAATCTGTTGTAACCTGTTCCTCCATCTCCAAATTGGGTATAATCAGAAACTTGACCTGGTATCTTACCACTAGGATAACCAGAAGGTCTGTTACCCACACCCAAAGGATCATTTATTGCATATTGTGAAAATATAACTTCGCTTTGAGTACGTTTTTGTTGATAGATTCCGTAATTTTGAGAAATTCTATAGGTCGCATCAAACCACTTAGTTGGTGCATAATTTGCACTTGCGTTTGCTAGTAAAACATCTCTTCTATTATTAATTCTTGATTGACTGGTTACCCAATAAGGGTTAATTGAGTATCCTGAAAAGTAGTCGTTAGGATTTGTGAATTTTCCAAAAGGATCCTTTAAAGATCTTATATCAATGTTAGCGGGAACTTGTAAAATATTTGCATATAAGTTTGACCCATCATAACCACCAAAATAAGTGCTGATGTCGGTATTTGTATAACCCAAAGAAAAATCAGCTTTAAAATTACCGTAAGTTTTACTTGCGCCTACTCTTATCGCATTTCTTTTACTCACATCGTTAGGAACAATTCCTTTAGTATAAGCATTTTGATAGGACAAGAAAAAAGAGTTGTCTTTATCTCCTTGGGCAAAAGAAATATCATTTTGAATGACCCTGCCTGTTTCAAAAAATCTTTTTAATTGATTTCCTTGTGAGGTATAGGTTCCTTTTTGTTGCGTACCATCCTGCAATGGAGGGCCAAAATCAACATTAGAGCCATCATATTTTGGTCCGAAAAGTTGATTTTCATAGGGTACATACTTTGCAAAACCAGTCAATGGATCTAAATCAGGAGCTGGCTCTCCACCATATTGTCCATAAGTTGTTTGGATATCAGGCAAATAGGCAACAGTTTGTAACTGAGATGAATTACTATACTTGATTACAGGTTTTCCATTTGTAGTCGCTTTTTTTGTTGTCACAACCAATGCGCCGTTTGATGCTTCAGAACCATAAAGTGCCGCTGCGCTGGCTCCTTTTAAAACGTTTACCGATTCTATATCATTTGGGTTAATTGATGCTAAAGTACTACTTGGTACAGGGATACCATCTAAAACCACTAAAGCAGTGTTATTGCCATTAATAGATCTGTTACCTCTTAACACAATTCTTAAACCTGGATCAATCCCATTGTTGATTGTATTTATTTGTAATCCCGATACCTTGGCTGTTAATCCGTTGGCGATGTTAATAACACTAGCCTGATTAAGCTCTTTTGAAGAAATATTAGTTTCTGCATAACCATTTTCTTTGGCTGCTCTTTTTATTCCTAATGCTCCAGTTACAATAACTTCTCCAAGTTGTTTTGAATCAGTTTCCAATAATACATTCATTGTATTATTAGCATTAATGTTTAATGTAATGGATTTAAAACCTATATAACTGAAAGTTAAGGTTTTGGTAGTAGATGGAACTCTAAGTGAGAAATTTCCATTTACATCTGTTTGGGTACCAATTTCGGTACCATTTGCTTTTACTGAAACTCCAGGCAAAGGATAGCTATCCTCTTGTGCCTTTACTGTTCCAGAAACTGTTCTATCTTGTGCAGAAGCGGCGATAGCGCTTATGAGAAACAAGAAGAGAAAGAAACTTTGTAAAATTCTTTTCATATTCATAATTACATTTTAGTTAAACAGTAATTATAACACGAAATGAATGAATATTTAATGAAGTTATAAGTTTTATCTACTCATTTAAAAAAATATTTATGGTATAAAACCCCTCTTCTAGTAGTTCAAACTCAAATTCCTCATTTCCAATTCGAACTTTTGCTTTAAAAGGATAATTAACTGAAGTTAACTTAATAAATGTTGATTTAGCTCCGGAACTTAACTTGCTTTTATTTAAAAACGATCCCTTTGAAGGAATAATGTCTGTAATTACTGGTTTAGATGGTGCAGAGTTGTTACCAGGAAGTCCTCCAGTAGTGCTTTCAACCGTGATTGTTACTGAATTCTCAGGATTGTCTAAAATCTTTTTAATTTCAGATCTACTGATATGACTGGTTTTGGTGTATATTTCATAAGGCTTCAAATACTTCCCTATATATTTGTTGTCTTTCCAAAACCCCTTTTTAATTGATTTAGATTTGTCTGCAAAGATATATTCACCTTCGCCTTCCATTTCACCCTTTTTAAATGCGCCATTATAAATATCTCCATTACTAAATGTAAACTTTCCTATTCCTTGAGGATAACCATTTTTAAATTCTCCTTCATAAGAATTATCTCCCTTTAAAGCCCCTATACCGTCTGCCTTGCCTTTTTTACATCCGCCTTCATAAGTACCTTTTAAATTGTCGGCTAACACAACGCAATCTTGAGCGTATGCAACTATGCTAATAAAAGCTAGTGATATGATTAAAATAAAGGTTTTCATAGATTTATTATTTACATAAACATCTAAAAAAATAAAGCCACTCTTTTGGAGTGGCTTTATTAAAATGAGCATATTTATTGTTTATCCCACCAAACTCTAGTATTGTCCTTATCAGGACCTTGACGAGTTATAGCTTGTTGCAAATTATCTCCATTCAATGTAAATTCATTAGAAGGATATAAGTATCTTCTCACGATTTGTTTACTTTCATTAACTGCATAAGCTGATGGTGTTAAAGCAGGTACTCCAGTTCTTCTCCAAGCAGCCCAAGCTTCAAATCCATTATTTGGATAAAAACCTATCCAACGTTGAATTCCTATTTGAGTTAAAGGATTAGTAGCAAACGCTGTTTTTGGATCTGTAATATATGTTGCGTAAGCAGTTGCATCAAATACTCCATATTGTTCCCAACCTGCTTTTACTGCATCATTATATAAAGTTGCAGCAACCTCAGTAGTCCAACCTTTTTGAGCTGCCTCAGCCCTTGCCAATAACATCATGTTAGCCGAGATGATATAGTTCTTAGCTGTTTTAGTTTGAAGAGCTTTTCCCATTAAAGACCATTCAGGATTGTCAAGTTCCCATTGCAACAGAACATCTCTTTTTAGACCGTAAGGAATTCCTTTATAACTTCCATTAGTAATAGGAGTTGCATAAACAGGTAAACGAGGATCATTAAAGTCTTTCAACTTATTAATAAAGAAAGCACTTGGTGCGTAATCTGCTCTACCATCAAATAATGTAGCAAACGGGTTTCTAAAATTATTATCCTCTAAATGAGTGTAATATACATTATCAGCATTGGTAGAAACATACCCATGAGAATCATTTAAAGCAGCCTTGAATTGTGTAGCTGCGTATTCAGAAGCGCCGGGATATTGTTTCGATAAACGAAGTGCAAAAGACATTCTTAAAGAATTTGCAAATTTCTGCCATTTCGCGTTACTTCCATTAAACAAAATATCACCTTTTACAGTAGCTCCATTATCAAATTGAGCGACTGCTTCTGTCAATTCTTTGATCAAATCCTTATAAATAGACTCCTGCGTATCATATTTCGGAGATGGATTACCCTGTAAAGCTTCGCTATAAGGTATGTCACCTAAAATATCAGTAACTCTTCCGTAAACATAAGCCTTAAGAATTCTAGCAACTGCGATTTGATTATTTGTTGAACCAGAATTTGCAGCAAAATCCTTTGTTGCTGGATCTTTATTTACATCGATTATTTTTTGAAAATCCTCCAGAACACCTGAGTAATAAGGGCCCCAATTTGCAGCTGCTAATGAATATTGAGATTCATCAGGATACTGAGTTTGGGAGAAATACTGGACATACAACATAGGATTTGTTAAAAACTCTCTACCTGTAAAAGTGGCACTTGAAGAGATGACAACAATACCGTTTGTTAGTAGGGCAGAAGTTACAGGTACTTTCGCCCCGTTTGGACTCGTATTTAAGTCTCCGAAATCACTACTGCAAGAAGCAAAAAGAGTAGCTCCTGCTAAGAAAGTGATTATTATATTATTTTTTAATATTTTCATTGTTTCCTATTTTATAGTTAGAATCCAAATTTTAAATTCAATCCGATATTTCTTGTACTTGGAAGTTGTCCGTTTTCACCAAACCTACCAGCTAATTCAGATGGATCCCAGTGTTTATTATTTTTGTCTTTTGCGATTAACCATAAGTTTTTAGCAACCAAAGACACTGACATTTTCTGAAAAATAGCTTTCCCTTTGAAAACCTTATTTACTGGAACATCGAAGCCTAAGCTGATTTCTCTAAGCTTAATAAATGAAGCGTCGAAAACAAATGGTTCAGCCATTCTGTTTGCAAAATAATATTGGTGGAAGTAGTCATACCCTTCTACATAAGTATCAATTGGTTTTCCACTTGCATCAACTCCTTTGACATGAACACCACCTCCAGCAGAAACCGCGTCACGAACATTATTTCCTTTATCATTATTTGCTGCTGTTTCTGCATACAAACCAGAGAAAGTTCCCCATTGTTGAGATAAAGAGAAGAATTTTCCTCCTTTTTGGAAATCAACTAAGAATGATATATTGAATCTTTTGTAATTAAATGTATTGAATAAACCTCCTGTGAAATCAGGAAGAACGGAGCCAAAGTATTTATTAGTCTCAGGAGTATAAAAACCATCAGCATCTAAAACAGGCTGTCCATTAATTTTCTTGATGCCAGTTCCTCTTAATTGTCCCCACTCTGAACCTACTTGGTGAATAATTGTTACAAATCCAAAAGATGATGATGCTGCGTTAGTAGATGCACTGGGATCACCAGCAACCGTTCCATCATAAGTATAAGTAGTTAAACCTGGTGCAAGCGCATTCACTTTTGATTTTTGCGAAGCAACGTTTAAGCTTGCATTCCAGGTAAAGTTTTTAGTTTGAACCGGAGTTCCGTCTAATTGTAATTCAACACCACTTCTTTGAATTTCACCTGCATTGATAATTTTTCTATCAAAACCAGAACTTTGTGAGGTAGAAATACTGATAATTTCATTTTTCTTCACCTCATTATAGTAAGTTGCCGAAATACCTAAACGGCTTTTCAAGAATCTCAAATCTATACCGCCTTCATAAGATGATGAAAGAGAGGGTTTAATATTAGGATCAGTTAGTGTATTTGGTGTTCCAATTAAAATGTTAGATCCATAAGAAACTGAACCTACTCCGTAAGTTAAATCTAATTGATAAGGATCAAGATCTGAACCTACTTGTGCATATGAAGCTCTTAATTTACCGTTAGAGAACCAATTTGGCTTACTTTTTATGATATCGCTAAATACGAAACTTGCACCTACAGATGGATAGAAATAAGAGTTATTATCCGCTGGTAAAGCAGAACTCCAATCATTTCTTCCTGAGAAATCAACAAACAAGAAATCTTTATATCCTACACTACCTCTACCATACAAAGAGTTAACTTTCTTATATTGTCTGTAGTTCGTAAAGCTACTTGCTGATTTTGAATTGCTGATTGTAAATAAGTCAGGTACTACTAAACCTCCACTTGTTCCATTTCTTACATCTCTGTAAGTATTCTTACGAATATTACCTCCAAGATTGAAGTCGAAAGAGAAATCTTTGAACGTCTTGGTATAAGAACCATTCAATTCATAATTATCTTCTCTAGAAAAAATTTGTCCTGTAAAATACTCATTTTTTAATCCGGTTTGTGTTGCAGAAAATTCAAGAATATTAGGTGTCTTATTTTCATAGTTCCTATTATATTGATTTCTCCTTATATATGCAGAAATTTTAATAGATTTTATCGGTTTAAATGTTAATCCTAGATCGCCAAACATTCTATCTCTTTGAGATGTATTATCAATCTTATTAAAATAAGTATACGGGTTATACCAATAATTTCCCTTATTAAAACCAGCTGTGTTAAAAGTAGTATTAGCTGTTGGGTCGCCATGATTCCAACTAACGATACTTCCTAAAGGAGATTTTAAATCTTGTAATTCTTTTAAAATAGAAGGATCTAAATCTCTGTGGAACCAGGAGTTAAAGTTACCAGAAGAATAATTTGAATATTGGTCATTAAAATCTCCTGATAATTTTTCGGAAGTAAAATTCACATTTGCTGTTGCTGTGAAATACTTTCCTAAATCTAAGCTGTTTTGAGTAGAAACATAATTCTTATTTAAATTTGAATTAGGGATAATACCTTTTTGATTTAAATTAGTGAATGAAACTCTGGTATTAAAACCATCTGCAACTTTACTAAAGCTTACATTATTATTAACAGTTAAGCCAGTTTCAAAAAAGTCTCTAATATTATTTGGCTGTGCTGTTAACTTGGCAGTCTTAAATGAATATTGAGATCCAGGATACCATGCGTACCAAGGAATATATTCAGAACCGTCCATTTTTGGACCCCAACTTGAGTCATCAGTATAATCTGGATATTTCTTACCATCAAAAACTTTCCATTCAACAGGATTATTTGGTGAATAGTTGTAAGTTAAATACTCACCCCCACTATCACCACCAGCATAAGTATTTTGATACTTTGGTAATTGCGCCACTTTATTGGCAGTTGTTGTTTGGTTAACCTCAATTCCAATCCCTGCAGTTTTCTTAGCGCTCTTAGTTGTAATAACAACCACACCAGCATCGCCACGCTGTCCATAGATGGCTGTAGCATTCGGGCCTTTTAAAACAGATACCGATTCAACATCGTCCATGTTTAAATCATCAATGTTTGTAGGTGTACCATCAACAACATACAATGGCTGCTTATCAGAAAATGAACCAGCACCTCTAATACGTATCGTGGTTGATGCGCCAAGTTTAGCACCCGCTTGACCTAATAGCTGTACACCAGCTACTTTACCAGCTAAAGCTTGGTTAACATCGGTTTCTCTTGTTAAAGCCAATTTTTCTGCACCTACCTGTTGAGCAGAATAAGACAATGATTTTTGAGAACGAGTACCACCCAAACCTGTAACGATTACTTCTGAAAGCTGTTTAGCGTCTGTCTCTAAAACTACATTGTAAGAATCACTGCTTGAAATTGGCAGTTCTTGTGAAACAAATCCGATGTAAGTAAAAACAAGGGCTTGTGAATTTGACGGTAATTTCAAAGAAAACCTTCCATCTGCACCAGTTTGAGTGCCGGCTTTTGTTCCTTTTACTTTTACACTAACGCCGGGTAAAGGAAGTCCATCCTCTTTGGCAGTTACCGTACCTGAAATGGTACGGTCTTGTGCTAGTGCGGTAGACGCAACAAGCAACAAGATGAATAAACTTCGTATAAGTTTTTTCATACAATTTAAAATTAAGTTAGTTAATTAATAGTGTTAATAAGAATTAAAGATAACGTAACTAAATCGTTATTAACAAATAAAAATAAAATATTTTTACTCTTTTAATAATAAACACTTGATAAACAGGTATTTAATATAATGATAATAATATAGTGTATAAAGTACATTATTAACTGATTTAACCCTCTATTTTTTATTTATTTCTTATCTAAAAGACAAATTCTTTAAATTTTTATTAAGAATAATGCCTGAGCAATAATTTATATTCATTTATTCATTATTTACTCATTATTTATTTATTTGCTGTTTACTAAAAATTAAATTAATATTTATAGTACTTTGTATTACATAATACCAATTAATACATATATCTTTGTATTATGATTTTAGACAACACGCAAACTCAAATGAGGAAAGGTATTCTGGAGTACTGTATCCTCTCCATAATTTCTAGAGGGGAGATTTATGCCTCTGATATTATCGAAGAGTTGAAAGTAGCGAAACTTCTAGTAGTAGAGGGTACGCTATATCCTCTTCTTACTAGGTTAAAGAACAATGGCCTGTTAAATTATAATTGGCAAGAGTCTACTTCTGGACCACCAAGAAAGTATTATCAACTCTCTGATACTGGCAAAGATGCCCTAACACAGTTAGATCAAACTTGGTCCGATTTATCCTATGCAGTGGAAAACAGTATAAAAAGTAGAAATATTAAACCTAATACAACCAACAATCATGAATAAGACAATTATTATAAATATAAGTGGCGTAATTTTTCATATAGAAGAAGACGCCTACGAGATGCTAAAGACCTACATGAGCGATATTAAGGCTCATTTTGTTTCTTTTAAAGATAATTTTGAAATCATAACAGATATAGAAAATAGAATCGCCGAAATGCTTGCAGAAGTATTGGCAAATGGAAACAAGCAGGTGATTATAGCTGATGATGTGAAGTTGGTAATTTCTAAAATGGGTAATCCATCTGAATTTGAAAGTGAGGATGAGGAATATACAACTGGAGAAAATTCTCAGCCATCTTTCCGAAGAAAACTATTTAGAGACATAGATGATCGTATTTTAGGTGGTGTTTGCTCTGGAATAGGTCATTATTTTGATATTGAAGCTCGTTGGATAAGAGTAGCGTTTTTTCTGTTGTTTATGTTTTACGGATTTGGTCTTCTCCCTTATCTATTATTATGGATAGTGATGCCAAAGGCAAAAACCCGAAGCGAAAAGATGGAAATGAAAGGAGAAAAGATCAACTTACAATCATTCCAAAAGAATTTCGAAGAAGAATTGAATGCTGTGGGTAGTAGGTTATCCGATGTTCATCAACAGGCCATACCCGGATTAAATAGAATAGGTTCATTTTTAAGAGATTTAGTGGATGGCTTAATGAGATTTCTTGGCACCACAGGCAAGCTTCTTTTAAAATTATTTGGTTTTATAATCATCGCTTTTGTTGGTATAGGTTTAGTTTGTGCTTTTATAGCTCTATTAATCTTTCTTGGTTATGTTGGGAATACTGATGTTTCAACCATCTTTCCTCTAAATGCGGTAAATGCATCTTTAAGACCTGCTATTTATATTGCTGCTTTTTTTGTAATTTTTATTCCTTTGCTTGGAATCATTTTCTTGGTGATTAGAGTTTTATTTAACAACCGTACGATTGGTAAATCTATTGGCTTTAGTCTATTAATGGTTTGGATAATCGCACTGGCAGTTGGGATATTCACAATTTCTAAAAATGCTACGGACTTTAAAGAAGAAGCTAGTTTTAGTGAATCCATCGCTTTAAAAGCAAATGATTCAAAAGTTTATTATTTAAAAATAGGAAGTGAAAGAACTATACAGGAGAATATTGTAGGAGGCAATGATTCATCTGATAAAATTATTACCATAACTGGCAATGACAGAGATTTTGACACGCCTAACAAAATTGACTTACGCCTTAATTTAGTAAATGATAATAACCTATCCGTTATCAAAACCTATACTGCAAGAGGTAAAAATATTAAAGAGGCTTTAAAAAACGCAAAACAGCTTGAGTACTACTATTCTCAAAAAGATTCGCTTTTATCATTTGATTATAGCTTAGGATTAAAAGACGGCAGCTTGTGGCGGGCACAGGAAGTGGATTTAAAACTTAACATTCCTGTGGGTTCTACCTTATATGTACAGAAAAGATTTATAGACCATTTTTTGAGGAACCAAATGTATGATTGTTCAGATTGGTCGGATGAAGCAGACACCTATGTAAAAGTGGAAGCCACTAAAGATGGTTTTATTTGTCAAAAAACAGCTGATGCGATAGAACGTCAAAAAAACTACAATAAAAATAATAATATCAAATCTGAAGTTAAAGAGAATATAGTTTTTTAGTTGCATTCATATAACATGTGTACTAGGCGCCCTATTGGCGCCTTTTTTATTTTTTTTATTTACCTTCTAAGATAATTACGTACTTTTCGTTTTATTAACATAATTTTTACATTTAATCTCATCTATGATTAAATATTTACTCTTCTTTATTTTCTTTCAATTTGTTTTGATAAACGTCGGTATTTCTCAAACAAATTCAACAAACTTAAAAGGACTAGTTACGTCAAAGAATGTTAAGCTATCTGACGTTGTAGTTAACATTTCTAATACAGATTCCTCTTTTAAAAATACAACTACCACTCAATCTAATGGAACTTTTTTATTTAAAAATATTCCACCCGGAACTTACAGTCTTAACTTTAGAAAATTAGGCTTCAAAGACACCACGTTTAAAGATTTAAAAATTACAAAAGAAATTAAAGAGTTTATTATACCAACCATAACGTTAATTGCCGCAATTAAAAATTTAAATGAGGTGATTGTATCTGGTAATGTTCCAACTATTCAAAGACGCAGTGGAAAAACAATTTTAAATGTGGAGAATAGCGTTTTTGCAACTGGCAGCAGTGGTTTTGAAATTCTACAAATAGCGCCTGGTGTTAGTATTGATAATAATGAGCAAATTTCAATTAAAGGTAAAAGCGGTGTTGTAATTTACATTGATGGAAAACCAAGCAATTTGTCTAAAGCTGATTTGGTAGAATATCTAAAAAATATACCCACTAATAATATAGATCAGATAGAGATTATCTCTGTTCCATCAGCAAAATATGACGCTGCCGGAAATGCGGGCATCATTAATATTAAATTTAAAAAAGGTAAAAATGTGGGGACAAGCGCCACTTACTCTGCGGGCGGTGGGATAGGAAGAAATTATAGATACAATACCGGTTTAAGTCTAAATAATCGTGGAAAAAGGACCAATTTTTATGGCAACTTTGACTACAGCAAAATAAAAACTATTGACGATAATTATTTAAATAGAACCATTACGACTAACAATGTTATTTATGATATCAAAAATGCTGACTTAAAAGGAAGAGGGAATTACAACTTAAACTTAGGTTTCGATTATAATGTAAAGCCCGGGCAAACCATTGGGGTTTTATTAAATGGCTTTATCAATAAACTCGCCTCCAATGAAAATAATCTTAGCAATATTTATTCTTCCACTCGTTTAGATTCTTCAATTATCTCAACCTCCTACGAAGAAAGAAATATAAAGAATGGCACCATCAACCTAAATTACGTGGGTTCTATCGGTAAAAAGGGAACTAAAATTTCTGCAGACGCAGATTATTTGAGATACAAAAGAACATCTAATGAGGCCTTTAGCAGTAATTACAAATCTTTCACCCCTCCATACAGTAAAAAAGCAGATTTAAATTTAGTTAACCAGTCTCCATCAAATATCAACCTCGGTTCCTTTAAAGCAGATTTAACACAGCCTTTAAAAAAGGATTGGTTTTTAGATGCAGGATTTAAATTTAGTATGGCCAAAATTGAAAGTGAAAGAATTTTTGATTTGATTACTGGAAAAAATCCTTTCCCAAGTATAATTTCCAACTTTGATTATAAAGAAAATATCAATGCAGCATATTTTATCTTTAGAAAAAAGAAAGAGAAAAGTAACCTAGAATTTCAATTAAGAACAGAACAAACCATCGCAAAAGGAACCTCGGGTAACGGAAATGAATTAATTAACAGAAATTATTGGAGTTTTTTTCCTGTGTTTCTATACTCGAGAGACGTTAATAAAAATGATCGACTTTCATTTTCTTATAACAGACGAGTAAACCGTCCTGATTATCAAGATTTAAACCCCTTCATTTATTTTTTAGATCAAAAAACTTATTCCCAAGGTAATCCATCTTTAAAACCTACTTATGCTAATTCCTTTGAAATTAATTATACCATTAAGGATACTTACAGTTTTAGCCTACAGTATAACCACATTAAAGACTTTATGTATACGGTTTATCAACAAAATGATAATAATCAGGTTGCGATAACTACCAGGAGCAATTTTGATTATCGAAAAACGATAGGTTTTGAGTTTGATATACCAAAGGATATTACAAAATGGTTATCGATAGATTTGTCTTTGCAAAACTATTATGAGTTCTTTAAATATACTTCCACTTTTTCTGGCGAAGTAAAGAACAGGAGTTTTAGTGGTTTATACAACCTGAATGCTACGTTTAAATTACCTAAAGGCTATAATGCTTTGTTGAATTTGCATTATGAAACACCACTTGCATATGCGATTTATCAGTTTAAGCCGCTTTACTTTGCCAATTTTGGTTTGTCTAAATCTATATTTAAAAAAGCTGGAAATGTGAGGTTTACCTTTACTGATATTTTTGACACCAATAGTTATAGATATAGCAGCAATTTGTACAATCTGGATTTAGTGGCTAAAGAGAAAAGAGAAACTAGAAGTTTACGTCTAAGCTTTAGTTATAAGTTTGGAAACACTACCGTAAAAGGAGAGCGTAAAAGAAAAGTTGGTGTTGATGATGAAAAAGCTAGAATTAAAGACTAGTTTTTTTGCTAAAGCTGATGTTAAATAAACCCGGTTGCAACGGATACCAGCCAGAGCGTAAGGCCTGCAGGTGTATGAGTGTAAAACGGGACTATCCGTAATAGTCGAACCTCGTTTGCTTTATAAGACATAAACAAGGCCATCTTAAACTTAATTTAAGATGACCTTTTGCTTAGCTGAAATGTTTTAGAGGCAATTAATTACCAACCATAAAAACCGCATTACTAAAAAGTAATTTTCCATTTTCCCAAAAACTACGGAATAATGGGTCATCAGCTAAATAAACTACGGTTCCTCTTCCCATACTTTGAACTCCAAATAAAGTCCCATCCTTTAATTTTTGTTTAGCTTGAACGCCAATAAAACCTGTTTCGTAATTACTTTTCTTAATGGTTCCTACATTCCAGCCATCTTCCATATAGTTGTATAAATTACCATCTAATCTTAAAGAATAGTAGTATTTAGGATAGCCAAAAGCCAATGGATGTGTATTATCTAAATCAATTTTATAGATCGCACCCGGAATACTATTTACCAAATCAGCTCTATCTTTGTCGGCATAAGTTTTTAAATCAACGTATGGATTTTTAGTTTCTGTTTTCGATGAATCTTTGTTTTCTTTGGCTTTTATAGAAAATCCTTTTGAATCAGCCAGCTTTTTAACTGCTCCTTCTATGGCAATTAATTTACCACCAGCACTTATCCAATCTTTAATTTTATCATTTGCTAAATCCCGATAATATCCATCGGGGGCAATTAAAACATCAATATCACTCCATTTAACACGGTTAATATCATCTGTTTTAATTATAGTGATTGGATATCCAATTTGCTGCTCAAAGAAATGCCAAACTTCGCCAAAACCTCCGGAACTTACTTCGTCACCGGCTAAAACCGCAACCGTAGGTTTATTAATGTATCTGATTTTATCAGACCCTAGGTCTGATCCTTTATCTACAAATCCACTGGTTAACTTGGTTAGTGTTTCACCATTTTCTTGTGCTATTTGTTTCACCAAACTTTCTAATTTATCTCCAATAGCATCGTTACTCGTTCTAGCAATAATCAACGACCCTGCCTCAAACTTTTTACCATTTGCTTCAAAAGGAGCTTCAGAATATCTTACTTTAATGTTTTTATTTAATAAAGCGGATAAAAACTTCACATCATCTAAAGATTTCCATTCAGCAACCCATGCGTAAGCTTTCCCTGCCAACTCAGGTTCTATTGGCGTTGGTGGAGGAGGCATTGCATTGCTTCCTTTAACTTCGTCTTTTAAGGCATAGGCTTGCAAACCATACGCATAAGGCAAAGCCCATGCTGTAATATCATAAGTGTTAGAATCGGCTACAAAAGTACGCGGCTCTAATAAAACCCTTGCCAAAACAGATTTTGGTTGGTATGCAGTAACGATTAAATCCTTTGGAGCAATACTAAAACTCTCCGTTTTTCCTGTAAAATAATTAAATCCTGATGCTGATTTAGAAACCCCATAGCTTACTTCAATTCCGTTCCTTTTTAATAAACCGGCTAATTTATTAGCCATTGCAGCATTATCATCTTTAATCACGAAGGTTTTATATTCAGATGTTACAGCATTTTTACCGTCATCATAAAACTTCTTAAACTCAGAGATCAATTTATCAGCATACTGAGAGGTTGCCTCCACAGTAGATAAACCTGTGGTATAATGATGTGCAATTCTATCCTTTAAAGTTAAAGTATCGCCTTCCTCATTTAAGATAGCTAAACCAGCAACACCACCGCCACCTTGCTCAAAGGTCATCCCAATGGCGCCATTATAAATAGGATAAGTATCTCCGTAAGAGGGGTACAATAAGTCAAATCGTTCTTTGGTGAAATACATCCAGCCCTTAGCGTCAAAATATTTCGCGTTATTCTTACCCACAATCGTTTGGAATTCTGATTGCCATGGAGTAATCACTTTATGAAAAGGAGCTGCAGCTGGTGCAAAATAATAAGGCTCGTTCACGCTTTGTTCGTGAAAATCCACATGAACCTCAGGCAACCAACTATTGAATAATTTTAATCTTTGTTGCGTTTCTATTTGTGTTTGCCAAGCCCAATCACGGTTCAAATCAAAATAATAATGATTTACTCTTCCTCCTGGCCATGGTTCACGATGTTCGCGGGCATACGGCTTTGGGTCGTTCATTAACGTTGCTACCGGATTGTAAAAATTTACATAACGATCTCTACCATCGGGATTAATACAAGGGTCAATCACCACAATTGTATTAGTTAACCACGCTTTGGTTTTAGTATTAGTTGGGTCCAACAAATCATAAATGGTTTTCATTGAAGCCTCAGTACTTACCGATTCGTTTCCATGTACATTGTAACTTAACCAAACAACTGCTGGTTGGTTCGCCATCACTTTACCTTTCCCTAATCCAGCTTGAGCTAAATTGCTCTCTCTTATTTCATCTAACCTTCCAATATTTTCATCATTGGCAACAAAAGCTACCAAAAGCTCTCTTCCCTCATTTGTTCTACCATAGCTTTGAAGCTTTACATTTTTAGAATTAGCCGCCAAGTATCGATAATATTCCAAAACTCTGTAATGTAAAGTAAAATGCGTTCCAAGCTCATATCCTAAAAATTCTGATGGAGTTTGTAGTTTTTGCTGAGCATAAGTGAGATTGAACCCTCCAATTAGGAGGAGAAATCCGAGTAAAATTCTTTTCATAAGCCTAAAATAGTTAAATAGCCTGCTTAAAAAAACTGTTGTTTGCATAAAAGCTACTATTTTTGGGAAGTAATCTAAAAATTACAATAGTTTGGGCGTTCGGGCGGGCTTTACACTATATCTTTTATTTAAGGCTGACAGCGTTAATTTTAAATTTGCAAGAAAGCTTTCAGCCTTAAATAAAAGGATGTCGTTACAATCCCTAACGCAAAACAAGATCAGCAGCTAGTCGAAACCACATGAGTATTTTAGAAATTTACAGCATTTATTTACAGTATCCTCAAATCTGTATAGATACCAGAAAAATCACACAAGGATGTTTATTTTTTGCACTTAAAGGAGAAAATTTTAATGCCAATACTTTTGCTACACAAGCATTAGAAAAAGGCGCTGCTTATGTAGTGATTGACAATCCTGAATTTAAAAAGAGCGAGCAATACATTTTAGTAGATGATGCATTAATTGCGCTACAAGAAGTAGCCAAACACCACCGTGAACAATTAAAAATTCCATTTATAGGCTTAACTGGCTCGAACGGAAAAACCACGACTAAAGAATTAATCAACGCAGTTTTATCTCAGAAATTTAAAACTTCTGCTACCAAGGGAAACCTCAATAATCATATTGGGGTCCCATTAACTATTCTAGAAATTGGTGTTGATATAGAAATTGCCATCATAGAAATGGGTGCCAACCACCAGAAAGAAATTGAAATTTTGAGTGGTTTGTGCCAACCCAATTATGGCTTAATTACCAATGTGGGTAAGGCACATTTAGAAGGTTTTGGAGGTTTTGAAGGTGTTAAAAAAGGAAAAGGCGAATTATATGACTTTTTAGCCAATCATTCGGGAACTGTTTTTATCAATAAGGATAATCCAAACTTAATGGAAATGGCTTTAACAAGAAATTTCAAAGAAGTGATTGGCTATGGCACTTCCTCAAGTTGCGATGTTTCGGGAGAATTAATCAGTAATAATCTTTTTTTAGAAGTTAAATGGACGTCTAATCATGAAAGTCATCAAGTGAGTTCCCAGCTTACCGGAACTTATAACTTTGAAAATATTTTAGTAGCTGTGGCCATTGGTTTAAGATTCGGGCTGTCGCCTAAAGAAATCAATATCGGGATTAACAACTATGCGCCACAAAATAACCGTTCACAAATCATTAAAACAGCAAATAATACAGTTATAGGTGATTATTACAATGCAAACCCAAGCAGTATGGCTGTCGCTTTAGAAAATGTGGCCACTTTAAAAGCTGATAAAAAAGTAGTGATTTTGGGTGATATGTTTGAGTTGGGCGATGAATCAGATAAAGAACATCAAGTTATCATCGATAAAGCGATGGGTTATGACTTTGATGACGTCATCTTTATCGGAGAAATGTTTGCGCAATTAAAATCATCGGCGAAAGCTAAATTCTTCATAAACAGAGAGGAAGCAATTGAAGAACTTAAGAAAAATAAGATTCAAAACTCATTAATCCTTTTAAAAGGAAGTAGAGGAATGAAATTAGAGGGATTGATGGAGTTGCTTTAATTTGCAGGTTCAACCCTAATCCCTACATCAGATATATTCTTTAAAGGATTATCCCTCATGTTCTGTTCTACTACAATGGTATAAGTTCCTGCAGATGGGAATTTGTACCCTTCCTTATAAATTAATTGATAGTTGTACAAATTACCACTTCCTTTACCTACCCAAGCACCATCGGCTAAGGCCAATTGAAACTCTTTACGCTCTGGCAAATCCTTTAACTTTGGACCTAAAAGATGGAAACGGAGCCATATATTAGAATAGTTGTAATCAGGTGTGTGTCTAAAATTAAGATAGATATTGTAAGATTTGGTACTATCAGTAATTTCAACTTTCGCCTTTATAGGATTAACGTATGACCAATTTTGATTTGGAATAGTCTCAAAAGTATTTACCAAAGCATTGTCGTTACAGCTTTGTAAAACCACAACGATAACACTGATAAAAATCAATTTGACAACTCTCTTCATTTATTCTAGAGGAGGTTTATTATTGTTATTTTTACGATTTTTATTGCGGTTATGGTTTAGATTAGCCCTTTGCTCACCCTCCGTTGTAGGGGCATCACCCTCTGACTTTGCTTGCTGTGGTCTTTGAGCTTTTGGTTGATTTTTGTTTTCGACCGCTGGTTTCTCACCTTGTGGAGCAGGGTTGTTCCCGTTTCTATTTCTTGATTTATTACGGTTATTATTCTTTTTCTTTTTGCCTTTATCGTCTAGTCGTGTTAAACTATCCTGGCCTACTACATTTTCATAATCGAAAGATTTCTCGACCACTTCTAAATCTTCTAAAATAGCTAAGTAATCTTTTAAATCTTCGGGTTTCTCGCCATTTTTATTCATTTCCACAATCTCTTTTACTCTATCAACCCCTAATGGAATCCAAGTATTATCGTCAGCGAAACTGAACCACATTAATTGCTTAAAAATATCCGTCTTCTGTAATCTGGCTTCACCTTTTTGAGTTTTTAATCTATCTACATGATCTGGAATCGTTTTTAACGCATCCATATAGGTATCCAACTCATAGTTTAAACAACATTTCAACTTGCCACATTGACCCGCAAGTTTCAAGGTATTTAAAGAAAGGTTTTGATAACGAGCTGCAGAAGTAGAAACGGTTTTAAAATCAGTTAACCAAGTGCTGCAACATAATTCTCGTCCGCAAGAGCCAATTCCGCCTAAACGGCTAGCCTCTTGACGCATCCCTATTTGACGCATCTCGATTCTTACCCTAAAAGCTTCTGCTAATTTTTTGATGAGTTCTCTAAAATCGACTCTTCCTTCAGCGGTATAATAAAATGTTGCTTTGCTTCTATCACCTTGATATTCCACATCACTCAGTTTCATTGCCAAACCTAATTCTAGAGCGATAGTTCTAGATTTGTACATGGTTTCAGATTCACGCTCTTTTGCGTTTTTCCATTTATCAACATCCTGAACGGTAGCTTTTCTATAAATCTTTAATGGAGATTTTTCTTCGGTTACACGTTTGCGATTCATCTGCATACGCACCAATTCACCTGTTAGGGTAACGTGGCCAATGTCATAACCACCAGTAGTAGTTTCTACAGCAACGAGTTCCCCTGCTTCGAGGTAAATATTCTCTTCGTTTCTATAAAAGTCTTTCCTAGATCCTTTAAATCTTATTTCTACATAAGGAAACGGTTTATAATTGGAAGGCAAATCCATATCGGATAGCCAATCGTAAACATCTAATTTGCTGCAACCTCCGTCTGTTAGACAAGAGCCATTACTTTTACAGCCTCCAGGTGTACATCCACCTGATGAACAACTTCCACATCCCATTTTTTATAACAATATATCGTGAGTCCCTTTCGGGAGCGTATTAAACTTTAAAATCTTGACTAGTTTCAAAGATACATCTAAAAATAATATTTTCGGATTCGCATTCCGCTCAATGTGATAATGCGCCTTTTCCAATTCTTCAGAAATTGCTTCGGCTTTGGCTAGATTTAAAATTTGGGAAAATTTACTAATAAATTCTAACTCTTTTTCGGGCAAATGAATTAATCCTGGAGTTTCGGCCAAAAAAAGCATGCATTCACGCATTAAATTAATGCCATAACGTAAGAAATTCTTTTGATTTTCTCGGCCCATTTTAGCTAGCTCTCCTTCACTCAATTCTACAAATTTTAATCCGTTATTTTTCCAGCTGGCACCCAACCACGTTCTTAAAAGTTCGTGATAATCGTTTTCCTGATGGATTAATAAATGCTGAGCGATTTGTAAATTTCCATTACTCAAATATGCCAACTGGGCAGCAGAAGTCGTATCTAAGCCTTTATCCTTAATTAAAAATCCTTCAATATCTTCCGCTTTTAATTTTGGAATTTTAACAATTTGAGTTCTAGAAATGATGGTATTTAAAATCTGTTCCTGACTTTGTGCTACCAACAAAAACAAGGTCTTTTGCGATGGTTCTTCAATCACTTTTAATAACGCATTTCCTTCTTTCTCCAAATATTCAGGCAACCACAAAATCAAAACTTTATATTCTGATTCGAAAGGTTTTAAGCTGAGTCTTTGAATAATACTATGCGCTTCTGCGATGTTGATATTGGCTTGTTTGTTATCAGCACTCAACTGGTCTCTCCATTCATCCAAACCTAAATAAGGATTTGCCAAAAAAGCTTTCCGCCATTCTTCTATAAAAGTGAGCGCAGTATCTTCCTTATGTTTCGCAAAAAAAGGATAGGAGAAATGTAAATCAGGGTGAACCAGTTTGTTGTATTTACGACAAGAGGAACACTCGCCACAAGAATCGTTTTCTAATTTATTTTCGCAGCTGATGAATTGTGCATAAGCTAAAGCCAGCGCCAAACTTCCAGAGCCCTCAGGGCCCAAAAATAGTTGAGCATGACTAATTCTTTCATCCCTAACGGTTTGAATTAGGTGATTTTTAACCACTTCCTGACCGACAATATCTTTAAACTGCATCGCTGCAAAATAAAAAGAAGTATTGAGATTTGAGTAATGAGTATTGAGATTAGATGATTTAACATTTGCTTTTCAACATCTCAAAATCCCTCCTCATAATTTTTTAGCTTTGTAATGCTTTGAGCTTTTCGCTTTAAGTATTCAGCTTAAAAAAAATGCCTCGATTAATGTCTTTTGATTTTGGAACCAAACGTTTAGGGATTGCCATAACCGATCCTTTACAAATGTTTGCGACTGGCTTAACCACCATTCATCCAAAAGATTGTATCGAATTTTTAACTAAATACTTAATGACAGAACAAGTTGCGCTTTTTATCGTGGGTGAACCTAAACAAATGAACGGTTTGGCATCGCAATCTGCACCACAGGTAAAAGGTTTTGTTACGATTCTAAAAAAGAATTTTCCAGCTATCCCAGTCGAAATGATTGATGAGCGTTTTACCTCTAAAATGGCTTCAGCAACTATTGCGCAAAGCGGATTAAAAAAATCTGATCGTCAGAAAAAGGAATTGGTGGATACCGTTTCAGCAGTGATTATTTTACAATCTTATCTAGAGAAAAGGAGTTTGGGTTTTTAATATGGTTTCTCCTCAGCAACTTTTAAAAAAACATTTTGGTTACGAAACATTTCGCCCACAACAGGAAGAAATCATCGAAAAAATATTAAGTAATGCGGATGCTTTAGTTTTAATGCCAACCGGTGGCGGAAAATCTTTATGCTTCCAAATTCCAGCTTTAATATTACCCGGTACAGCTATTGTGATTTCTCCATTAATCTCCCTGATGAAAGATCAGGTTGACGCTTTACGTAGTAACGGAATCAACGCTGGATTTTATAACAGCTCACAATCTTTTGAGGAACAGCAATATATTTTAGACGCCTGCCATCGTGAAGAAATTAAGCTACTTTATATTTCTCCGGAGAAATTATTATCCGATGTTGAAGTAATTACTAAAGCCTGTAAACCAAGCTTATTTGCCATTGACGAGGCCCATTGTGTTTCCTCTTGGGGGCATGATTTTAGACCTGAATATACTCAAATGGGATTTTTGCGAGAGCGTTTTGCCCAAGTGCCATTTGTAGCTTTAACGGCTACTGCCGATAAAGTGACTCGCCGAGATATCATCAAACAACTCAAGCTCAAAAGCCCACAGGTTTTCCTTGCCTCATTTGATAGAAAAAATTTGAGTCTGGATGTTCGCATAGGTGTAAAGCCAAAAGACAAGATAGTCGAGATGATTGATTTTGTACAAGAGCGAGAAAATCAGAACGGAATTATCTATTGTTTGAGCAGAAAGAAATGTGAAGAGACTTTTGAGGCCTTAAAAAATGCTGGTGTGAACGCCATGTTTTACCATGCTGGTATGAGTAGTGAAGCCCGTTCGAGTGT
Source organism: Pseudopedobacter sp. (assembly GCA_014378105.1). Lineage (GTDB taxonomy): Bacteria > Bacteroidota > Bacteroidia > Sphingobacteriales > Sphingobacteriaceae > Pseudopedobacter. The sequence continues at coordinate 2,796 of JACMOI010000062.1, read as the reverse complement.
ACAAGAACGTTTCATAAATGATGATTTACGGGTGATTTGTGCCACCGTCGCTTTTGGAATGGGGATTGATAAATCTAATGTTCGTTGGGTGATTCATTATAATTTACCAAAAAATATAGAAGGTTATTACCAAGAAATTGGCAGAGCGGGGCGTGATGGTTTACCTTCAGAAACGATACTTTATTATAACTATGCCGATCTTCAAATCCTGAATAAATTTGCTAGTGAAGGACCTATGGCTGAAGTAAATCTGGAGAAGCTAAAACGCATTCAGCAATACGCAGAAGCAGATAGTTGCCGAAGGAAAATCTTACTCAATTACTTCTCAGAAAATCCTGATAAAGATTGTGGCAACTGTGACGTTTGCAAAAATCCTCGTCGACATTTTGATGGGACCATTATGGTACAAAAAGCCTTATCAGCAATTGTGAGAATGGGCGAAAAAGATGGAGCCAATATGGTGATTGATGTTTTACGAGGCTCAAAACGACAAGAAATTATTGCCGCAGGCTATGATAAAATCAAAACTCATGGAGCAGGAGCAGAAGTGCCTGCTTTAGATTGGCAGCGTTACATCATGCAAATGCTGAATTTGGGTATTGTCGAAATGGCTTATGATGAAAATTTCGCTTTAAAAATCACACCTTTTGGTAAGGAGGTTTTATACAATAAGCGAAAAATAGACCTCACCGTTTTACAGCTTATTAAACCTGCAGAGCAAAAACCAAAAACCAAAAAAGCATCAACATTGAGTTCGGATGAGGAATTATTTAACCATTTAAGAAGGATAAGAAAAGATTTCGCAGTAGAAGAAAATGTGCCTGCTTATGTGATTTTCTCTGATGCTACTTTAGACGAAATGGCCAAGCAAAAACCAATGACCGAAAGTGATTTGTTATTGGTTTCTGGAGTCGGTGAGCATAAGTTGCTGAAATACGGACAAGCATTTTTAAATACGATTATTGACTTCTCTCCAACAAATTCTAATAAAAATAAAGGTGACACTTATTTAGAAACACTCCATCTTTTCCAACAAAACATTAATATTGAAGAAATTGCCAAACAAAGAAATCTGGCAGAAACCACCATTTATTCGCACATCGCTCAGCTTTATCTATTTGGTAAAATTGATAGCTTAACAAATTTTGTAAATGAAGATGATATTGTACAAGTGAAAGAGGCTTTTAATGTTGTTGGAGAAAGTAAGGCGTTAAAACCCATTTACGAACAATTAAAAGAAACTGTTCCATATTATAAAATTAGGTTGGCATTAGCAGTTTTGAAAAAACGAGAAGGTTAAACTACTTTTTCCTCAATTCAATAACGGTAATCTCTGGCCAGATTCCAACACGACCAGAAAAACCTAAAAATCCGAAACCACGATTGACGTATAAATATCTATCAAACTCCTCTTTTAATCCGGCCCAATGTTTATAACGCAAAGAAACTGGACTCCATTTTATCCCAAAAGCTTCGATTCCAAATTGCATTCCGTGGGTGTGGCCACTTAAAGTCAAATGAATTTTTGAAGGATGGTTTTTCACTTGTGCATCGAAATGAGAGGGATCATGAGAGAGCAAAACTTTAAAATCTGATGTCAAGGTTCTCGCTAAAGCCTGGTTTAAATCTCCCTTTTCACCAAAACCAACTCCCCAATTTTCCACTCCAGCTAAGATGATTTTATCTCCATCTTTTTCAATTGTTACGTGTTCATCCAAAAGTAATCGAAACCCGATTTTCTGATGATGTCTCTTTAAATCGTCCAAATTTTCATGTTTCTTATCTGCGTTAGGCCATTGAACATAATCGCCATAATCATGATTTCCCAAAATTGAAAATTGTCCGTATTTAGCCTTAATTTGAGAAAACATCGGAATCCATGGAACAATTTCAGCTGATTTGTTATTTACCAAATCACCAGTAAAAACAAATAAATCAGAAGCCTGCTGATTAATTAAATCAATCCCTTTTTGGACACCTTTTACGCTATCGAAACTTCCAGAATGGACATCAGAGATTTGTGTGATGGTAAAACCATCAAAAGCTTTAGGTAAATCATCAAAAAACAAGACTTGTTTGATAACTCTGTAACGATATTTCCCTCTAATCATCCCATAAGCGAAAAGCAAAATCATCAAAATAAATGCTATTGCCGCTACTAAAGAAAAACCGTAAATACGTTCTGTTAGTTGAAATCCGGCAATATTCAAAGCAATTCTAGACATGTCTCCTATTAATAAAATAATGGAGAATAAAATTTCAGAAACCGTAAAACCTACAAAAGCATGAACTGCTATCTTAAAAAACACATCTTGATTACGATTACCAAATCGAAACAAGGCAACAATAAAAGAAATACAGATTGCAATAACCAACCCGCTAAAAAGCAATAAAAAATTATTTGAAGGGAATAAAACAACGAAGCCGCCAAAAACGTAAAAATTTAAAAGGGCTAAAACAGCAAGAATGACAACAATAGGTAAAAGACTAATTTTCCTTTTCATAAAAGATGCAATATATCCACATCAGCAGCAAATGAAAAGCTCCGCATTCAATATGACCCATTGGTGATGAATGGTAGTTATTAATTTATAAAAGTTAAAAACGCACCAAACAAAAAAGCCTAAGAAATAATCTCAGGCTTCATCTTTATACTGTCTCGTCCTGAAAGAAGTTGACTAATAAAACGTCAACATATGAGTTATCAAGTAATTAAACAAAAAGGTAAAAGCTCGTCAAAAAAGTACAGCGAAGTTTTTAGAAGAATGGTAGTTCAAGAGTTCGAGAGAGGACCTC
>JACMOI010000061.1 GCA_014378105.1 Pseudopedobacter sp. | reverse complement strand
TCTTCAGAAGTTGTAAAAGTTCAGAAATATATTGACGATAATAAGTTAAAAGTAGAGAAACTGCCTTCGGGTTTGCAGATTGCGACCGTTACAGCAGGTAAAGGTGAAACACCAGTTAAAGGCGATAGTGTGGATGTAAACTACGTAGGGCAATTGGTTAGTGGTAAAATATTTGATACCAGTAGAGGAAATATTGCAAAACTTCACAAAGACATTTATAACCCACAAAGACCTTATGCACCATTGGCTTTCACTTTAGGAAAAGGAAGTTCGATACCAGGTTTTGAAGAAGCTATCCTTCACATGAAAAAAGGTGAAAAAGCAATCGCGATCATTCCTTCGAGTTTAGGATACGGTGAGCAAGGAATGCCAGGAAGTCCAATAGGCCCATTTACACCCTTGGTTTTCGAATTAGAATTAATGAATGTAATTCATAAAGATAGCGTAGCGGTTATTCCAAGCGCAATGAAAAACTAAAGAAAAAGGATTTTATAAATCCAATTCGATAGATTAAAGAAAAAGAGGCTGTTTTCACATTTATGTGACAGCCTCTTTTTTTATTTCTTAATTTCGGCTCAATGATACTGACAGATACCCATACCCATATCTATTACGAAACTGATGAGGAGAAATTAACGCAGCAAATGCAAAGGTGCAGCGACAATGGAATTTATCGCTTTTTTTTACCGAATGTAAATAGTGCGTCCATTCCTTTAGTTTTAGACTTAGGTAAAAGATATCCTGAAACTTGCTTCCCAATGCTAGGGCTGCATCCTTGTGATGTGAAGGAGGATTATGAAAAAGAGTTGTCTCAAATCTATCAGGCCGTTCAAAAAGAACAGGTATATGCCATAGGAGAGATAGGGATGGATTTATATTGGGATAAAACTTTTATTAAAGAGCAGCAACATTCATTTCGGACCCAAATTGCCTGGGCAAAGGAGTTAGATTTACCGATTGTCATTCATTGCCGAGATGCTTTTGAGGAAGTTTTTGAGGTTTTAGAGGATCTAAAAGATGAAAAACTACGAGGTATTTTCCATTGTTTCACCGGGGATTTAGAACAAGCACATAAAGCTATTCAACTTAACTTTTACTTAGGAATAGGGGGTGTTTTGACGTATAAAAAAGCAGGTTTAGCTGAGGTGATACAAGACATAGACGTAAAGCACCTTGTTTTGGAAACTGATGCGCCTTATTTGGCTCCGGTACCTTATCGGGGTAAACCTAATGAAAGCGCTTACCTCATTCATGTAGCACAAAAGTTGGCTGATATAAAAGGGATGAGCTTGGAACAAGTTGCCGAAATTACGACAGCAAATTCAATTAAAGCTTTTGGCGTATAGATTAAAATTGTTTATTTGTACAGCTGTAAAAAATCCCAAACACAAGAATGACTAAAATATTCGTAATATATACTGGCGGGACCATTGGAATGATTACCGAGCCTACAACAGGTGTATTAAAGCCTTTCAACTTCGAGCAAATTATAGAACATGTGCCTGAGTTAAGAAGGATGGATTATGAATTAACCGTTCATTCTTTTAATCCAATTATCGACTCCTCCGATATGACACCTGAGATTTGGGCTTTTTTGGCAAAGCTAATTGAGGATAATTACGAAGAGCATGATGGTTTTTTAATTCTACATGGCTCAGATACGATGGCATTTACCGCATCGGCCCTAAGCTTTATGTTGGATGGTTTGAGCAAGCCCGTTATTTTTACTGGGTCTCAGCTCCCTATTTCAGAGGTGAGGACAGATGCTAAGGAAAACTTTATCACCGCTTTAGAAATCGCTTCAGCAAAGCTGGAGGATGGCAGAGCGAGGGTTCCAGAGGTTTGCATCTATTTTGAGAATAAGCTTTACAGAGCCAACAGAACTTTTAAATATAACTCAGCAAAATTTGAGGCTTTCAGATCGCCCAATTACCCAGTTTTAGTAGAAGCAGGGGTACATATTAAATATAACGATTCAGCTATTTTAAAACATGACCGAGCTAAATTACGGGTACATACTTCCGTAAGTAATAATATTGGCGTTCTGAAATTATATCCAGGGATTAGTCCCGAGATTGTAGATGCCGTTCTAAATTCGGATGCCGAAGCGATCATTATGGAAAGCTTTGGTACTGGCAATACCTCCACCGCACCTTGGTTTCTAGACCGGTTAAGGAAGGCCATAGAAAACGGAAAAATCATTCTTGATATTTCTCAGTGTAAAGCAGGTTCGGTAGAAATGGGGCGTTATGCTACCAGTAGCGAACTTAAAACGATGGGGGTGATCAATGGCTATGACATGACTTTTGAGGCAGCAGTGACTAAATTGATGTATCTATTGGGTCGAAAATATCCAAAAGACAGATTGTTAAGACGTTTAAGTACTCCTATTAGAGGGGAGTTTACTAAAATATAAAAGCCTAAGATTGTCTTAGACCTTTATATTTATATGGCGGAGAAAGAGGGATTCGAACCCTCGGTACCGTTGCCAGTACACCAGCTTTCCAAGCTGGCTCATTCGACCACTCTGACATCTCTCCAGATTTTGAATGGGTTGCAAAAGTAGAAATTTATAGCTAGAAAATACAGCGCTTTTTAATTTTTTTTAAACTTCTTCTAAAGGATAATTTTTTCACTCATCTGTAAGTGTTAACTTACTTTGGAGTCGATTAGTAACGTTTCTAATATATAGATATAAATAATAATATTTTCTTGTTTGTTTGAAATTTTAAAATTAGTTTAGAGGTATAAACTTATCAACCAAAAAAAATTCAATGTCAAATAATAATTATGATGCCATAGTCATAGGGTCTGGTATTTCTGGCGGATGGGCGGCAAAGGAGTTGACTGAGAAAGGGCTAAAAACGCTTTTATTAGAACGTGGACGAAATGTCGAGCATGTAAAGGATTACAAGAATGCGACTAAAGCACCTTGGGAATTCCCTCATAGAGGCGAACGTACCCAGGAAATGATAAAAGACTATCCTGTCTTAAAAAGAGATTATCCATTAAGTGAGAAAAACCTAGATTTTTGGGTAAACGAAAAGGAATCTCCTTATGTGGAGGTTAAAAGATTTGACTGGTATAGGGGTTATCAGGTAGGCGGAAGGTCATTATTGTGGGGAAGACAATCTTACCGTTGGAGTAATATGGATTTTGAAGCTAATGCGAAAGATGGTATTGCGATAGATTGGCCAGTGAGATATGATGAAATTGCACCTTGGTACAGTCATGTAGAGAAATTTGCAGGAATCAGCGGGTCTAAAGAAAATATTCCTTATTTGCCAGATAGCGAATTTTTACCTCCGATGGATTTAAACTGTGTAGAGAAGGATGTGGCAGCCCGTATCAAGAAAGAATATGGTGATCAACGCCATTTAATCATTGGAAGAGTGGCGCATGTTACCGGTCCTTTAGCGGGTAGGAGTAATTGTCAGTATAGAAACAAATGCAGTCTAGGTTGCCCTTTTGGAGGCTATTTTAGTACTCAATCTTCAACGCTTCCTGCCGCTCAAGCTACGGGTAATTTAACCCTTCGTCCTCATTCTATTGTTACTCAAATATTATATGATAAGGATACTCAAAAGGCAACTGGGGTAGAGATTTTAGACGCTGAAACGAATAAGACCTATGTATATAATGCAAAAGTTATTTTTCTATGCGCCTCTACACTAAATTCAGCTTGGGTACTCATGAATTCTGCGACGGATGTTTGGGAAGGTGGATTAGGGAGTAGTAGTGGAGAATTAGGTCATAATTTGATGGATCATCATTTTAGAGTAGGTGCTTCTGGAATTGCGGAAGGTTATGATGATAAATATTACTATGGAAGAAGACCCAATGGTTTTTATATCCCAAGGTTTAGAAATATAAACGAGAAAAGAGATTATATCAGAGGTTTTGGTTATCAAGGAGGTGCAAATCGCGAAGGTTGGCAAAGAGATATAGCAGAACTTGGAATTGGCGTAGAATTGAAAGAAGCATTGGGGCAACCAGGAAACTGGACTATTGGTATGACTGCCTTTGGAGAAACCTTACCGTATCACGAAAATAAGGTGATGCTTGATAAAACTGTAAAAGATAAGTGGGGCCTAAATGTATTAGCGATAGATGCAGAAATCAAAGATAATGAAAATAAAATGCGTGTTGATATGATGGCTGATGCTAAAGAAATGTTAGAGAAGGCTGGAATCAAAAATGTAAATACGTATGACAGTGGATATGCTTTAGGACAGGGTATTCATGAGATGGGGACAGCTCGTATGGGTAAAGATCCTAAAACTTCTGTATTGAATAAACACAATCAAGTTTGGGATGCAAAAAATGTATATGTCACAGATGGATCTTTTATGGCTTCGGCTAATTGCGTTAATCCTTCTTTATCTTATATGGCTTTTACAGCTAGAGCAGTAGACCATGCGGTAAACGAATTAAAAAAGCAAAATATTTAATCACTGAAATTTTCAAGCTAATACATTTATGAAGGAGGAAAATAAAAGTAGAAGGAATTTCATTAAATCTGCTGCGGTAGCAACAGCTGCCTTTACAATTGTTCCAAGGTTTGTTTTAGGTGGGAAAGGTTTTCTAGCTCCTAGCGATAAATTATATATTGCAGGAGTCGGTGCCGGAGGAAAAGGCTATAGTGATTTACAGAATTTTTATAAAACAGGTAAAGCAAACATTTCTTTTTTATGTGATGTAGATGATCGTAGAGCAGCTCAAAGTAGAGCAGATTATCCCAAAGCAAAATATTATAAAGATTGGCGAGAATTATTGGACAAGGAATCTAAAAATTTTGATGCGATATCGGTTTCTACACCTGATCATAATCATGCCATCACTACTTTAGCAGCTATGCAACTTGGAAAACATGTGTATGTGCAGAAGCCACTAACACATGATATTTATGAAGCTCATATTTTAGGAGAAGCAGCAAAAAGATACAAGGTTGTCACCCAGATGGGAAATCAAGGCGCTTCTAATGATGGTGTTCGCCAGATGAAAGAATGGTATAACGCTGGTTTGTTAGGCGATGTCCATACGATTTACTGCTGGACTAACCGACCAGTATGGCCTCAAGGAATTCCTTGGCCATCACCAGCAGCTGCCATACCAAAGGAATTAGACTGGAATTTATGGCTGGGCACTGCCCCTCAAAAAGATTATGTAGATAAATTAGTTCCATTTAACTGGAGAGGATGGTGGGATTATGGTACCGGAGCTTTAGGAGATATGGGATGTCACTTAATGGAAGGTCCTTTTGGCGTTTTAAATCTCAAAAATCCTGAAACTGTGGAGGCCAGTGTAGGCTCTGTTTATGTGGATGAATTTAAAAGAGGATATTTCCCTGAAAGCTGTCCCCCATCAAGTCATGTGATTTTAGGCTTTCCTGAGATTTCAGCAAACCGTCCTAAAGTTAAGCTTCATTGGATGGATGGAGGCATACAGCCAGAAAGACCAGAAGAATTAGGTGCGGGTGAATCTTTTGGAGATGGTGGAAACGGGATGCTTTTTATCGGCACCAAAGGAAAAATGATGGCCGATACCTATAACCTTAATGCAAGACTATTACCGCTATCAAAAAACACAGAAGTATCTGTGCCACAAACACTGAAAAGAGTTGAAGGTCAAATGGATGGACACTACGGTCAGTGGGTAGATGCCTGTATTGCCGGCTATGGTAAAAATGAATTAAGTTCTCCTTTTGAAAAGGCCGTTCCCTTAACTGAAGCATTACTGATTGCGAATTTAGCCATCAGAGCGCATGACGTTGGCGTGAAAACTAATGATAAAGTTACTTATCCTGGACGTAATCTAAAGTTATTATGGGACAGCAAAGCCATGAAAGTGACCAATTTTGATGAAGTGAATCAATTTGTAAAAAGACAATATAGAGAAGGTTGGAACCTTACGATGTAATACATAAAATATGAACAGAAGAGAAGCCATATCCTCCGTAGCATTATTGTTAGGAGGTACAATCATAGGTGGAGAAATTTTTTCACTTGCAGGTTGCAAATCAAACCCTACACAAGTCAATGATTTGTTTAATACCGATGAGGTAACTTATATGAATGAGATTGCGGAAACCATCATCCCCGCAACCAATACTCCAGGAGCGAAGGCTGCAAAAACTGGAGATTTTATGGCGGTGATGGTGAAGGATTGTTATACGCCAAAAGATCAGAAAATTTTTAAAGATGGCTTAAATACCATCAATGAAAAATCTAAGAGCCAGTATGGGTCTCCATTTATGGATCTCAAACCTGATGAAAGAAAAAAGCTTTTGAGTAAGTTAGATGATGAACAAAAAAAATATAGCCAGAATATATCGAATAAGGATACGCATCATTATTTTAGAATGATGAAAGAGCTCACCTTATTGGGCTTCTTCACTTCAGAAATTGGAGGAACCAAGGTACTTTCTTATGTGGAAGTTCCAGGAAGATATGACGCCTGTATTCCATACAAAAAAGGAGACCCTGTTTATTTAAATCCTTAATTGTGGGCGTTGTAAGGAGTTTAAAATTAGGAATGATTGGTGGTGGTCCCGATGCCTTTATAGGAGCTATCCATCGAATTGCTGCGAATCTAGATGGTAAATACGATCTTGTCTGTGGTGCATTCAGCAGCTCGGCGTCAAAATCTAAGGAAATGGGTTTGCAATTGGGGTTAAACCCTAACCGTGTATATGCATCCTATCAAGAGATGATTGATCAGGAAAGCAAATTACCAGCAAATGAAAGGGTGCAAGTGATCAGCATTGTTACGCCTAATCATTTGCATTTCGATCCTGCAAAGCAAGCATTAGAAAATGGTTTTCATGTGATTGTGGATAAACCCATTACTTTTTCCCTAGCTGAAGCGCTATCTCTTAAAGCTATTCTAAAAATATCGAATAAGCGTTTATTGCTCACTCATACTTATACGGGTTATCCTATGGTAAAAGAAGCTAAGGAGCAAATTGCAGCTGGAAATTTGGGTAAAATCAGAAAAGTTTATGTGGAGTATCCTCAAGGATGGCTAAGTAAAGAAATCACGAATAAACAAGCTGACTGGCGGACAGATCCGAAGAAAAGTGGGATTGCTGGGGCAATGGGGGATATTGGCACTCATGCTTTTAATTTGGCTGAGTATGTTTCGGGATTAACAATAACAAAATTATGTGCAGATATTAATACCGTAGTTCCTGGCAGAAAGCTAGATGATGACGGCGCTGTATTATTGAAATTTAATAATGGTGCTTCTGGAGTACTAATGGCTAGCCAAATCGCAGCGGGAGAAGAGAATAACGTAAAAATAAGAGTTTATGGAGAAAAAGGAGGCCTCCAATGGCAACAGTGTGATGCCAATACTTTACTCCTAAATTATCTGGATCAGCCTGCGCAAATATTCAGAACCGGAACAGCTTATGTAGGTTCATATGCCCAAGAAAATTCACGTACTCCGGCGGGTCATCCAGAGGGATACTTGGAAGCATTTGCTAATCTATATCGAAATTTCGCTAATTGTATTTTAGCAGATTTAAATAACGAAAAACCAACAAAAGAAGCGTTGGATTATCCTGGTGTAGAGGAAGGGATCAGCGGGATGCGATTTATAGATACGGTAATAGCATCCGGGGAAAGTGAAGTTAAATGGTTAAATATAGAAAGTGAGCATGAAAACAATTAAAGGTCCGGGTTTATTTATAGCGCAATTTATCAGTGATGATGCACCATTTAACAATCTGGAGAGCATGTGCAACTGGGCTAAAGATTTAGGATACAAAGGGATACAAATACCTACATTGGATCCTCGCTTTATAGATTTGAAACTAGCGGCAGAGAGTAAAGATTATGCTGATGATTTAAAAGGTAGAATAAACGCTACCGGCTTAGAAATCACTGAGCTTTCCACTCATTTACAAGGGCAGCTTGTTGCAGTTAACCCTGCTTACGACACTATTTTTGATGCGTTTGCGCCAAAAGAATTACATGGTCATCCAAAGGAAAGAACAGCTTGGGCTATTCAACAATTGAAATATGCAGCACAGGCTTCAAAAAATCTGGGATTAAAAGCACATGCCACTTTTAGTGGAGCTTTATTATGGCCTTTTGTATACCCATGGCCTCAAAGACCTCAAAACCTGGTGGAAACTGGCTTTAAGGAATTAGCCAGACGTTGGAAACCTATATTGGATGTATTTGATGAGAATGATGTAGATGCTTGTTTTGAATTACATCCGGGGGAAGATTTACATGATGGGATTACCTATGAAATGTTTCTGGAAGAAGTGAATAATCATCCTAGGGCCTGTATTCTTTTTGATCCCTCACATTCTGTTCTTCAATGCTTAAATTATTTGGAATTTCTGGATATCTATCATGAAAGAATCAGAATGTTTCATGTTAAGGACGCTGAATTTAATCCGACCGGAAAGCAAGGCGTTTACGGCGGATACCAAAGCTGGATCAATAGAGCCGGTAGATTCCGTTCTCTTGGAGATGGACAGGTAGATTTCAAATCTATCTTTAGCAAATTAGCGCAATATGGCTTTGAGGGATGGGCAGTTTTGGAGTGGGAATGTGTCATTAAAAATCAGGTAGATGGAGCAAGAGAAGGAGCTGAATTTATCAAGAATCACATCATCAAAGTCACAGAGAAAGCTTTCGACGATTTTGCGTCCGCAAGCGGTGATCAGAATTATAATAAAAAACTATTAGGAATATAAGATGAAAATTAAAATTTACATGATTGCAGTTGCCAGCACATTAATTGTTGCCTGCGGAGGCTCTGGCACCTCTACTGAAGCTGATAAGGCGACCGTTTCTGAAAACAAGGCAGCTAGTGATAATTTTGCTGCTGGTAAAGAATTAATTGTCAAATCCGACTGTCTAGGATGTCATAAAGAACAAGAGAAACTGGTGGGTCCTGCCTACGTAGATGTCGCGAAAAAGTATGCAGCCACGGCAGAAAATGTGACGCTTTTAGCAGGTAAAATTATTGCAGGGGGCTCCGGAGTTTGGGGCCAGATACCTATGACGCCACATCCACAAATTGCTGAAGCAGATGCGGAAACCATGGTAAAATATATTTTAAGCTTAAAATAAAAAAAGATGAAAACAGTATTTATATGCACAATAATATGTGCAGTTTCGTTAGGATGCAATTCCCAACAAAAGAGCTTAAAAGGCTATGATGACTTATTGAATAGCGGCACCGCTAACTTTCATACTTATGGAAAAAGTATGGTAGGCGCAGCATGGACAGTAGATGAAGGTACGCTTCATTTTAATCCTAACATTACTGATGCATCACAAAGAGGAGATTTAGCCACTAATGAGAATTATGGAAACTTTCACTTAATGTACGATTGGAAGATAGCTGCAAATGGGAATTCTGGAGTCATGTTTCATGTGAATGACGATTTTAGTAAATATGCACAACCTTATTTTACGGGACCAGAAATGCAAGTTTTAGATAATATGGGTCATCCAGATGCTAAAATCATCAAACACAGGGCTGGGGATTTATATGATTTAATTTCATGTAGTAAAGAAACGGTAAAACCAGCTGGAGAATGGAATCATGCAGAAATTATTTCGGACAATGGGAAATTGGATTTCATACTCAATGGAGAGACTGTTGTTTCTACCACTATGTGGACTGACGGCTGGAATAAAATGGTTGCGGCAAGTAAATTTAAAGATATGCCAGATTTTGGTAAAGAGCGGACAGGGAAGATTGTTTTTCAAGATCATGGAAATGAAGTGTGGTTCAAAAACATTATGATCAAAAAATTATAAAGCTCAAACCTTCACCTAAAACCTTTATACATGAATACCAGTATCCGTTTTAAATTATCTTTAATGATGTTCCTCGAATTTTTCATTTGGGGAGCATGGTTTGTTACTTTGGGAACTTTTTTAGGTGGAAATTTGAATGCTAGTGGCACTCAAACTGCATCTGCATTTTCTACTCAATCTTTTGGGGCAATCATTGCGCCATTTATCATTGGGCTTATTGCTGATCGTTATTTTAATGCAGAGAAAATTTTAGGGATCTTACATTTGATTGGCGCATTGCTAATGTTTCTAATGTATAAATCTACCAATTTCGAAACATTTTATCCTTACGTATTGGGTTATATGATTGCCTATATGCCAACCTTAGCTTTAGTCAATTCCATTGCATTTAATCAAATGAATGATCCTGAAAAGGAATTTTCTACCATCAGAGTATGGGGAACCATAGGTTGGATTGTGGCTGGCTTAATGATTAGTTATATTTTTCATTGGGATTCTTCTGTAAATATTTCTGGAGGTCTTTTGCGTAATACTTTTTTAATGGCAGGTATAGCTTCTGCAGTCCTCGGCTTATTTAGTTTTATTTTACCGTTAACACCTCCTAAATCTAACAAAAACGAAAAAGTAACAGTTTCTGACATTTTAGGTTTAGACGCTTTAAAGTTATTGAAGAATAGAGATTTTTTGGTGTTTTTCATCTCCTCTATTCTAATCTGTATTCCTCTGGCATTTTATTATCAAAATGCTAATCCTTTTCTATCTGGAATAGGTTTAGAAAACCCGACTGGGAAAATGACACTGGGACAAATTTCCGAAGTGTTATTTATGTTACTACTTCCTGTATTCTTCAAAAAATTTGGATTCAAGAATACCTTGTTATTGGGGATGTTAGCTTGGGTATTACGGTATGTCCTTTTTGCATATGGTAATTCAGGCGAATTAACTTTTATGCTCATCATCGGAATTGCTTTACATGGTATTTGTTATGATTTCTTTTTTGTTTCAGGACAAATTTATACCAATGCCAGAGCGGGTGAAAAAAATCGTAGTGCAGCTCAAGGATTGATTACACTGGCGACCTACGGAATTGGAATGTTGATAGGTTTCTACATCGCCGGAATAATCACAGATACTTATAAGACGGCAGATAATTTAGTAAACTGGAATATGGTATGGCTCATTCCTGCTGGAATTGCTGCCGTAGTCATGATTTTATTTGCTCTATTTTTTAAGGAAAATAAATTGGTAAAAATAAAATAATCGTGATGACAAACAGAAGAGATGTGATCAAAACTATTGTTGCTGGTTCTGCACTTGCAGGAACATCAACACTTTTCAGCTCTTTTAAAGACTTAATACCATTAGATAATAATTTAAAAGGCAATATCAATCACGCTGTTTGCCGATGGACTTATGGTTTTCTTAGTGTAGAAGAGCTTTGTCAACTTTGTCAGCATATTGGAATAAAAGCGATAGATCTTGTAGGTCCTTCGGATTGGGAGACCCTTCAGAAATATGGGCTCTATTCCAGTATGTGTAATGGTGCTGAAATCAATTTAGTGGATGGCTTTGGAGAAACAAAATTTCATGAGCAATTAATCAAAAACTACACCAATATGATTCCTCTGGTGGCTAAGGCAGGTTATAAGAACCTGATTTGTTTTAGTGGTAACCGCAGAGGGATGAGCGATGAAGAAGGACTGATTAATTGTACCAAAGGATTACAACAAATTATACCACTTGCAGAAAAACATGGGGTTAAAATTGTAATGGAATTACTCAACAGTAAAGTTAATCATCCAGATTATTTAGCTGATCATACTTCTTTCGGCGTGGAATTATGCAAGAGGGTAGGGTCTGATCATTTTAAATTACTGTATGATATTTATCATATGCAAATAGATGAAGGGGATGTGATTCGAACTATCCAGACTTCTCATCCCTATATTGCCCATTATCATACAGGCGGTGTTCCTGGTAGAAATGAGATCGATGAGTCGCAAGAATTATTTTATCCTGCCATTGTGAGAGCAATTCATCAAACAGGATTTAATGGATATGTGGCACAGGAGTTTATTCCAAAAAATGAAAACAAAAAAGCTTCATTAGCAGAAGCCATTAAAATTTGTGATATCTAAAACTAAAAAAATGAATAAGCGTAGAGAATTTATTACCCAATTAGGACTTTTGGCAGCAGGAGTAGCAATTGCCCCATCTTTTGGATGCATGGTTATGCCTAAAAGCAAAAAATTTGGAATTCAATTGTATTCTTTACGCGAACAGTTGCCAAAAGGGGTGGAGGATGTAATTGCAAAAGTAGCTAAATCAGGATATTCTTATGTAGAAGGATATGGTTATTCCTTAAAAAATGGTTTTTGGGGTCTCTCTTCCAAGGAATTTAAAATTCTATTAGATAAGTATCGGTTAACTTGTCCATCATCTCATTATGATTTTGGAGCGTATCAGCAAACCGGCGATTTAAAAATCATTCAAGAATACATAGATGCAGCAAATGTGTTAGGTAGTCAATACATTACTGTTCCTTATATGAATCCTGAAATTTATAAGGACGAGGCTAAAACCAGAGCTTGGTTAAAGCAGTTGAATGTCGCTGCAAAAATGGTGAAAGATGCAGGTTTGAAACTGGCTTACCACAACCATGATATTGAATTTTATCCATTGTCTAATAACCAAACTGCTTATGATATTTTATTAAACGGTACTGATCCTCAATTGGTAGATTTTGAAATGGATATTTATTGGATATATGTGGCAAAACAAGATCCGTTAGCCTTATTTAAAAAACACCCAAACCGATTCAAGTTATGGCATATTAAAGATATGAATAAGGACAATCCAAAAATTAATGAGATCATAGGAAAAGGAACAATTGATTATCTACCGATTTTAAAAGCAGCTAAATTATCAGGATTAAAATATCCGATTATGGAGCAGGAAACATTTACCATAGATCCATTTGAAAGCATTGATCAAAGCGCTAAATACCTGAACCAACATCTGTAAAAGAGGTTAATTAAATTTACTTCATTTAGAACTATTTAAATCCGAATGAGCAACACTTTCGAAGCTTACCTTTTTGACCTCAACGGTACCATTATAGATGATATGCACTTTCATGCCAGAGCATGGCATGAAATATTGACCAATGATTTAAAATCTGATATCTCGTATGAGGATACGATTTTAGAGATGTATGGGAAGAATTCCGAACTTTTGGAAAGGGTTTTTGGTAAAGGTCATTTTACACAAAAGCAGATGCATGAATTCTCCATGGAAAAAGAGAGAAGATACCAAGCGGCATTCAAACCTCATTTGAAACTGATTGATGGTTTAGACGAGTTCTTAGAGAATGCGCATCAGGCGGGAATAAAAATGGCCATTGGCTCTGCAGCTATTCCTTTTAATATCGATTTTATCTTGGATAACTTAAATTTAAGAAAGTATTTCCCCGTGGTGGTGAGCGCAGAAGACGTAACTTTAAGCAAACCAGATCCCGAGACTTTTACCAAAGGAGCTGATATTTTAGGTGTGGATTACGATAAATGCTTGGTTTTTGAAGATGCACCAAAAGGAGTAGAAGCCGCAAAAAATGCAGGGATGCAAGCCATTGCCTTAACGACTTTACATATGCCAGAGGAGTTTCATATCACTGATAATGTAATTAGATTTGTGAAAAATTATCAAGGTTTAGACTTATTTTAAAAGGTTTACAAAAGCAAGATAATTGCTTCAATTTTCACGATAGTGCGGTTCTTTGCTATACTCCTGGCGGCTAAAAAGGCGGCTGAGGGTTACGCTGTAGCCCCGGTTTATTTAACAAAATTCATTGCTAAAATTTTATTTCAATTCCCTGCAATTTAGTTTCCCTTTCAGGCAGAATTTCACAATTGTCCCAAATGCCGGTTTTTAAGGTTTCTTTATAGGTTTGAGGTACCGGTTTCCCTTCCATTAATTTCGATGCTTTTAGATGATCATATGCTAATGCTTTAATTTCAAAACCAAATCCATCATCATCATTTAAAATAGCATACCAAACTTGCGATGTGCCATCATTGGCCGGCATTCCGATAACTCCGGCATTCATCCAAAGTTTATCTCCATTTGCTTGGGCAAATGGCAAACCGCAATGGCCTGCTAAAATTATATCGGCGTTAAGCGCATCAAAATTGGCTTGTTTCTTTTCCCATTCCGTCGATTTAAAAATGAACTCCGAGGTATCGAAATAGGAACCATGTACAACTGCGATTTTTTTATCGGCGTAAGTCAAAGAAAGAAACTCAGGAATGGTAACTAACCAATC
>JACMOI010000060.1 GCA_014378105.1 Pseudopedobacter sp. | reverse complement strand
TGCCTCATAACCGTCTAAATCAAAATGAGTGACAGCTTCAACAACCTCAGCAGTATTGTTGCTACCAATACCTGCAACTAAAGGAATGCGTTTATTCGTTTTTTGAGCAGCAAATTCAAAAATCTTTTGTTTTTCTTCTTTCGTTAAAGTGGCAGACTCTGCAGTGGTTCCCATCACCACAATATACTCGACCTTTCCGTTGATTAAATGTTCAATGGTTTTATCTAATGCGTTATAATCGACGCTTCCATTCTCAAGAAAAGGAGTAACCATCGCTACCCCGGTTCCAGTAAATCTGCTCATTTTATTTTATTTAAATAGTATTTCAATTCTGATGAAAAACCGGAAAGACTGTGTTGTTCTGTAGCAATCATGAAATCAAAAATTGCAGTTTGATTAGCGTTATAAGCACCTACTTTAAACAATGACTTGGATAAAGCAGTGATATAAATTAAGGGGAAACAAATCTCGGTACAAAGGTTAATCAACATATCAAATTCGTGATTTACAAAACTGATTATTTTTTCTTTTTTTGGAATGTAATTCCATTCTATATCTTCGTTTGATAAAATCTGGATATTCGAAATTTTAGGTTTTTCCAGAGTTTGATCAGTCCTATAAACCAAAAGGTTTACATTTTTGTTTTCACTTCTTAAATCCTCTGCTAATTTTTCAACCTCCAATAATTCTTTTTGATTATGAATAATTAAAAGGATGCCAATGTTTTTGGCATGAGACCATGACACAGAATGATTTTTTCTGCTTAACTTTTTAATCTCTTGTCTCAATTTATGAAAACCAGATTTTAGTCTGATTCGGTTAAACATTTTCTTCATTTTAATAAGTTTAACAAATCTTCATCAGAAATGATGGGGATTTGTAATTTTTGAGCCTTTTCTAGTTTAGATGGCCCCATATTTTCACCAGCTATCAGGTAATTTAATTTAGCTGATATACTGCCAAGGATTTTACCTCCGTTAGCTTCGATGATAGCTTTCAATTCATCACGGCTATATTTTTCAAAAACTCCCGAAATAATGAAAGTTTTACCAATCAGTTTTTCAGAGGCTAAAACTACTTCCTTTTCTTCAATTTCGAAAGTTAAACCAAATGCTTTTAATTTTGATATTTCATTTTGATGTTCAGGAACTGAAAAATATTCAATAACACTTTGTGCAATCCGTTCACCAATTTCATCAGCAGCAATTAATTGCTCAGAATTAGCACTCATGATATTATCGATATTCTTAAAGTGATGGGCTAATTTTTTAGCTACCGTTGCGCCAACATATCTAATTCCTAAACCAAAAAGTACTTTTTCAAAAGGCATTTGTTTAGATTTTTCAATACCCTCTATTAGATTAACGATAGATTTCTCTCCAAAGCGTTCTATCTGCTTTAATTCTTCTTCTTTATTTTTTAACTGATAGATATCACTGATGTGTCTAAGTAATCCTTTTTGATAAAATGCCTCTACGGTCTCCGCTCCAATTCCTTCAATATTCATGGCCTTACGGCTGATGAAATGCTGCATTCGGCCAACTATTTGTGGTGGACAAGCTTCGTCGTTGGGGCAATAATGAATTGCTTCTCCTTCTTTTCTAATCAATTCAGTTCCACACTCAGGACAGTTATGGATGTATTCAATTTTCAGAGCTTTAGCTAACCGCTTATCTAAATTTACTTTGATGATTTTCGGGATGATCTCACCACCTTTTTCCACCAAAACAGTATCATGCTCATGAAGATCTAATCGTTCGATTTCATTAGCGTTATGTAATGTGGCTCTTTTAACCGTTGTGCCAGCCAGTAGAACTGGTTTCAAATTAGCAACGGGTGTAACGGCTCCTGTTCTACCCACCTGATAAGTCACTTTTTCTAAAACGGTTTCAACTTCTTGCGCTTTGTATTTATAGCTGATGGCCCAACGTGGTGATTTTGCCGTAAAGCCTAATTCTTGTTGTTGGGCATAGCTGTTTACCTTTAAAACGATGCCATCGATGTCATAGCTCAAGCGGAAACGTTTCTCTTTCCAAAAAGCTATAAAAGCCAAAACATCCTGAATATTGTTACACAATTTACTTTCTTCCGAAACCTTAAAGCCCCAACTTTTCGCCGCTTTTAAACTTTCCCAATGTGTTTTAAACGGATTTTCATCACTGTAAAGAAAATATAAAAAGCAATCTAGCGGACGTTTAGCAACTTCCGCTGAATCCTGCATTTTAACGGTTCCGGATGCAAAGTTTCTTGGGTTAGCAAAAGGCACTTCTCCATTTTCGATGCGCTCTTCATTTAGCTTTTCGAAAGCGGCTTTATGCATCAATACCTCACCTCTTATCTCAAAGTAGGCAGGCATATTTTCGCCTTTTACTTCAGTTGGAATGGATCTGATGGTTTTGATATTGGCGGTAACTTCATCTCCTTTTGTGCCATCACCACGGGTAACTCCGCGTAATAATTTACCATTTTCATAAGTCAAACTCATGGAAAGTCCATCGAATTTTAGCTCACAAACATATTGGAAATCATCACCAATTGCTTTTTTAATACGTTCATCAAAATCTATTAAATCCTGCTCGTTATAAGTATTTCCTAATGACATCATCGGCCATTTATGGACAATAGTTTTAAAGCTTTTGGTGATTTCTCCGCCCACTTTTTGGGTAGGAGAGTCAGGGTTTAAAAACTCGGGATGAGCTTTCTCTAGTGCTTCTAACTGCTTTAATTTCTGATCAAAATCATAATCAGAAATAGAAGGCATAGCCAAAACATAATAATTATAGTTGTGCTGTTTTAATTCCTGCACTAGGGTATCCATTTGGTCTTTTACATCAAAAAGCGACATGGTAGCGAAGATACATTTTTGGAAGATTATATTCCTAAAACTGCTTTTAATTTTGGATAGCCAGTTTTACTTACTGGAATTTTTTCGCCTGTTTTTAAGATGACCAAATGACCATCTTTTTCGAAAGGTTCTATTTTAGTGATTTGATCAATCTTTACAATGTAAGAGCGATGCACCCTAACAAATAGCTGCTGGTCTAAATTCTTCTCGAAGAATGCGAGCGTTTGACTTTTCAAGAAAGCACCTTCAGGGGTATGAACATTCACATAATCATCATCAGCCGAGAGGTGGGTAATGTCGTAAACAGAAATTACTTTGATTTTATTTCCTGTTTTTACCACAATACGTTCATTAGTTGTGGTCGCCTGAGCACTTTCTACCGCTGCTTTGGTTTGTGTTTTTTGCTCTTGATTATTATTGGTTGATTTAAATTTTTCCATTGCTTTTTGAAATCTTTCTAAATCAAAAGGCTTCAATAAATAATCAATCGCATTGGTTTCGAAAGCTTTTAAGGCAAATTCATCAAAGGCGGTGGTAAAAATGATAGCGGGTATTTCTTCCAGTAATTCTAACATTTCAAACCCAGTTATTTTTGGCATTTGGATATCCAGAAAAACCAAATCTGCTTGATGCTCCATAATAGCTTTTATTCCCTCAAATCCATTTCCACATTCTGCTACAATTTCCACATCCGGATAATTACTCAAATAATCAGTCACGATACTTCTTGCTAATGGTTCGTCATCAATGATAATGGCCTTGATCATATTTGTGGGATTTTGATGGTAGTGATGAATTGATGATTTAGTGATTTCGTTAATAATAAATCGCTTCTATTATAAATTAAGTTTAATCTTCTCTTGATGCTACTCAAGCCAAAGCCAGTTCCCTTGTTTGGGTGTGCAGTTTCTGCGTCAAAAGGATTACTGACTGTTATATTTAAATAGGGCATTTCGAAACTGGTGATGATACTAATTTTAACAGCTTCTAAGGTATCGTATAATCCAAATTTGATCGCATTTTCTACAATCGGTTGTAGTAACATGGGTGGAATTTGTTTGTCAAATAAACGCTCTTCAACTTCTATGACCGTATTTAATCGATTACCAAATCTTACTTTTTCAATTTCCAGATATAATTGAAGATGCTCTAATTCTTCTTTCAACGTCGATAACTGATTATCTTTTCTCAGCGTTCCTCTTAAAAAGTCTGACAATTGATGAACCATTTTTCGGGCTTGCTCAGGCTTGCTTATCGTTAAAGCGCTAATAGAATTTAAGCTATTAAATAAAAAGTGGGGATGTAATTTCTCCCTTAATGAGTTCAACTCGGCTTCTCGGGTTAATTTTTCAGCTTCATTTTTTCTACCTTCTAATTCTTTTTGTTCTTGTTGCTTATAATAAAGCATACTGATGGCCGCCATGGTCCCAATCAATAACAAACTGAAAATATACCTTACTGGGATAGATAAATTAAGTAGCTTTTGATACAAAAGATTATCTGGGTCAAAAGATGGAAAAGTAAATTCGATGATACTACAAAAGCCAATAGAAAGTATCATGCACCAAATAATCACATAGATGTATTTATTGCCACTAGGCTGATAAAATGAGAGGTTATTTGCAATTAACCAGCATAAAAGCGCCAAAATAATATTAGCAACAACACTATCTTTTATGGCTGTTTTTTGGGTAATTCCAAAGTTTTGTAAAGCATAAAATTGCAAGCCAGCCAGAATAAAGAAAAGGACGATAAAAGCAACTTTAAATCTTTTATTACTTAACGGAGAGCTAGCCACAATTGATGTTTTGTTTTCTGTTTTTTAAACTTAATGCTTTTTCATTTACCAATGACAGATAATTAGCCGCTTGTTCTGGTTCGGAGATTTGGTAATGAATTTCTTTGCCATGTGTTACATCACCAATGTAATTGATTTCTGTCACGGCAAT
>JACMOI010000059.1 GCA_014378105.1 Pseudopedobacter sp. | reverse complement strand
TCCTGTTTTGATAGAATTGTCAGAGAATTTATTTAATAATACTTTTCTGATATTCATCAAATCATCTAGCTCTGCAATAGGATCTTTTCCATCATCCCAAAGATGGGCAGCCGGATGAGCACTACTTTCAGGTCTTGCATCTGCATCAGAAATAAAATTGAATCCTTGTTTTAAAGTCTTTTTAATGACTTCATCTAAAGCTTTACTTTCATCCGTCCCTGATGGAAAATCCTGGTAACCATATTCAATGGCTCTTTTATCCCAAGCCCCAATTCCAACAGCATAAGCATCTGAAAGATCAATTTTACCATTTGAATCCATTTTGATATGTGGAAAAGGATAATCCATTACAGAAGCCCTATCAGCTATGCTTGCAGAATAGTTATGGTATAAACCCAAGGTATGTCCAATCTCATGTGCTGCCAATTGACGAATGCGAGCTAATGACATTTTCATCATTTGGTCTTCCTGCTGTTTCTCATCGCCATACGGCAAAAGTAAACCAGTAGCAATTAAATAATCTTGACGAACCCTTAACGAGCCCAAAGAAACCTGTCCTTTAATGATTTCTCCCGTTCTAGGATCTGTAATGGAAGCGCCATAAGACCATCCACGGGTAGAGCGATGTACCCATTGAACTAAGTTGTACCTGATATCCATTGGATCAACACCTTCAGGCAAAAGTTTAACTTGAAAAGCATCTTTATAACCTGCTGCTTCAAAAGCCTGATTCCACCATTTTGCGCCATCCATCAGAGCAGAGCGAATAGGTTCTGGCGCACCTCTATCGATATAATAAACAATAGGTTCCTTAGCTTCGCTGATGGCTGCGGTAGGATCTTTCTTTTCTAAACGATGACGAACAATAAATTTCTTAACAATGTTTTGATCAATGGGAGTCGCATAATCCATATAATCCATATTGTAAAAACCAGCTCTTGGATCAAATTTTCTTGTTTTATAACCAGCATCAGGCAGTTCGATAAAAGATTGATGGGTATGTACTGTTACATTATCTGGATCAGGTGTTACCGATCGGATTTCTCTACCCTTTGCTGATCCTGTTAAAGTAACTATAGCTTCAAATTCGCTGTTTTTAGGAAAGTTTTTAGTGTTTTCTGTAAAGATAGCAGAACGTGTTTCGTCGACTTTGTAGCTGCCTTGACCTAATGCTGCTAATTTATCTCCAATCTGATGAACATCACGCAGTAGAAAAGGGGTGAGGTCTATTAATGCTTTATCCCCATCTATTGCTTCTGCTTTAAAGCCCCAAATTATAGAGCTTGCAAACGCTTGTTCGACAGATTTCTTCTCGTCAATGTTGTTAGAAATAGCCCTATAATCATAATTAGGTTGTTGCAATAAGACTTTCGGACCTACCTTAACAAACTTTAATATTTTATTTTCTCCAATCTGACCACGGTCGATACCTAAGTCGTTAGATCCAATACCAAATGGTAAAGTGCTGACATATAAAAACTCCTGATTTAGTTTATCCACCTCTAAAAAGATTTTTCCAGAAGCATCATCCCAATAAAAGTTGAAATAGCCAGGGTACTTTTTCATTCCCTTAGTTTTGCTTTCGATGTTTTGAGCTTGGATTGAGCTGATATGGATAAAGAATCCAATGATGAGTAAGTAAGTTATTTTACGCATAACAATAGTTTATTTTTCTAAGATAAAAATTAACACCTTAAATGAATGTAAAAAATTAGTATTGATACCTAAAACTGATCTTTTCTAAAGTGATTATTTTAGTTTTGTACTATGGCAGAAGATTTAACTATCCTCAAAGGAGATAAGCAAACCCAATATCAATCTTTAATTCCTCAAATTGATGGACTTTTACATGGTGAAACTGATGTTATTGCCAATATGGCTAATGTTTGTGCAGCTTTAAAAGAGCAGTTTAATTGGTTTTGGGTTGGTTTTTATTTGGTGAAAAACGATGAATTGGTGTTAGCTCCTTTTCAAGGTCCAGTGGCGTGTACCCGAATTCAAAAAGGTAGAGGTGTTTGTGGCGTTGCTTGGACGGATGCTAAGACTTTAATTGTGCCAAATGTGGATGTTTTTCCAGGACATATTGCTTGTAGTAGTTTGTCAAAGTCAGAAATTGTGATCCCAATAATTAAAAATGGTGTGGTAGTAGGTGTTTTGGATGTGGATAGTGAGCATTTCAATCATTTTGATGAAACCGACCAAGCTGGACTTGAAAAAATCATTAGTTTGATTAATTTCTAGTGATGAACATCTATTGCATACCAGGTTTAGGGACTGATGAGCGATTGTTTATAAAACTGAAGCTTGAGAATGCAGATATTAAGTTTATCAATTGGGTTAAACCCAATACAAAAGATTCTATTTCTAGCTATGCCGATAGGTTAATCATTCAAATTGACCAAAGTAAGCCTTTTTCATTATTAGGTGTTTCATTAGGTGGTGTAATCGCTGTTGAACTTTCTTCAAAAATCAATCCCGTTAAGGTATTTGTCATTTCCAGTGTAAAATCATCAAAAGAGTTTCCTTTTTACATCACTATTTTAAAATGGTTAAAGGTGAAGTATATTATATCTTCCAAACTTTTGAAGAGTGGTAAACCTTTAATTGAATTCTTTTTTGGAAAAATGAATCCATCAGACAAACACCTCATCAATAAAATGATAGATGATGCTGACGAAGTTTTTACACCATGGGCAGCAAAAGCACTCATCGATTGGCAATCTAAAGATGAACAAATTCCATTTAAAAATATAGTTCATATAATAGGGGATAAGGACTTGATTTTTAGGCATTCAAAAATTAAAAACTGCCATGTAATTAAAGGAGGATCACATCTCTTGATCCTCAATCAATCACAAAGTGTCAATGCTATACTTAATCAATATCTTAACGTTTAACTTCTCCGTCAACTGCAGGTTTTTTCAGGGTTTCTGATACTACCCAGCCAGTTCCGTACATCCAATCTGTCATCTTCTTTAATTTAGCAATATCACTTTTAGAAGGTTCATCTTTTGGGGTATGATAATCAGGGTGTAATAGAGTAGTGAAGAATATGGCGGGAATTCCTGCTTGCGCATAAGGTAAATGATCGCTTCTAAAATACCAGAATTCAGGATGCGTGGCTTCATCCCAAGAGAAATCAACTTTAAAATGGGTAAGGTTTTCATTCGCTTTCATGGCCATATTTACCAACTCGGTAGAATTTCTGTGCGGAGGAATACTACCCAATAGGGCTGCTGAATCAGGGTTATTTCTACCAATCATGTCTCCGTTTAAAACGGCAATAATCTGGCTTTTATCCACCGTAGGATGATTTACGTACCATCTGGAACCCAACAATCCTCTTTCTTCGGCACCATGCCATACAAATAAGGCAGAGCGTTTACCGGGTTTTACTACCCAAGCTCTCCCAATGGCTAGCATGGCTACCGTAACTGATGCGTTATCGTCAGCACCATTCCATATAGAATCTCCTTTAATGGCAGGTCCAACTCCATCGTGGTCATGGTGACCACTGAATAATACATATTCATTTTTTAAAGCTTTATCAGTTCCCTCTGCTTTGGCAATTACATTTACACTGGGGTAATCAAAGTTCTCTTCTTTAAAATTAGCAGTTAATTTGGCATTGCCTTTCTTTAGTTCTGTTTCAAAAGCTTGACTAATCAAAATACCGGGAGTTCTTACCTTTTGTTTGTTCATGCCATCAATCAAGTATAAGCCCTCTTCAAAATTATGACCAATAAAAGCAATGGCATCTTTCACCACATCATCAGCCACAAAAATAATAGCCTTTACACCTTTGCGTTGTAAAATTTGACTTTGTTGACGCATAGCAGAAGCAGTGTAACGATAACCCCAAAGACTCATTCCTACAGCAGGTAAAGGATTTGGAGCGGTTATTTTTAGCGCAACCACTTTGTCTTTTAGATTCATGGTGGTATCAGCTATTGAATTTAACCATTGTACGTCTGCAGTTAAATTTAAATCTAAAGGTTGTGATGGCCATACGTCTTTCCAAAGGGTTAACTTTTGGTTGTTTAAACTGAAATTACCATCACTGGCTATACGTGTTCTATGTATATTGAAAAACTGAAAAAATGTTCCGTCTTCACCGGCTGGTTTCAAACCTGCTTCTTTGGCTTTTTGCGCCACCCAAACTGCCGCTCTCATTTCATCTAAAGATCCACCTCTACGGCCACGAAAGGCATCACCAGCTAATTCAAAGATGTCTTTCTTTAAATCGGCTTCTTTGATTGCTGATAAGGCAGGAGGATTAGTTTGCGCATTGATACCAGTATGAAGCATGAATAAACTGGCAATTAGGAATGTAAGGTGTCTTTTCATAGCGCAAAATAGGGAATAAGGGTTTAAGAATTAATTGTTCAAAGGAATTGTTACAAACTAAATCTATTATTATGGACTAATGTTTGCTTTACTATTAGAAACGTTAAAATTATGGAAAATACAAAAAACGGGAGTTCAACTCCAACACAAAAAGAAGACACTCAAAAGAATTTATTTGGGAAAGATGCCATCAAAAAAATGAAAGCTATTGCTTCATCTGCTGAGACTGGGTTTTTATGTACAAATATTAAAACTGGTTTACCGCTTTCGATACGCCCAATGGCGCTACAGCAAATAGATGATGAAGGTAATGTATGGTTTATGGATTTAAAAGATAGTGGAAAAGAAGCGGAAATAAAAAAAGACCCTTTTACCCATGTTTTATTTCAGGAAAGCAAGCATTCAGGGTTTTTGAATATTTACGGCATTAGTGAAATCGTTCGTGACCAAGCCAAGATTGATGAATTATGGACGCCAGCAGCAAAGGTTTGGTTTCAAGGAGGTAAGGATGATCCAAATATTAGTTTGATAAAAGTAGTTCCTACTCATGTACATTATTGGGACAACAAACATGGTGATATGATTGCCTTTGTAAAGATGGCTGCGGCTATAGTTACTGGTAAAACAATGGACGATGGTGTAGAAGGTAAATTGGATTTTTAATTAAAATGGTTAATTTCCAAGCTTTCGCATAGTTTATGAAATTACCTATCCGTTTTTATTTAAGAGAAGATACGCTAACCATAGCCAAAGAACTGATTGGTAAATTCATCTACACCAGCATAAATGGTGAAATAACAGGAGGGATGATTGTGGAAACAGAAGCTTATATTGGGCCTGAAGATAGGGGATCACATGCCTTCGAAGGTCGTAGAACAGCTAAAAACGAAACCATGTATCATGCAGGTGGTGTGGTTTATATGTATATCTGTTACGGCATTCATGATATGTTGAATATCGTCACTGGATTGGAGGGTTCATCCCATGCCATTCTCATTCGGGCCATTGAGCCCACAATAGGAATACAATTGATGCAATTTAGAAGAGGAGATGTGCCTTTAAAAAGGTTGTGTAAAGGACCAGGATCACTGGCCAAAGCATTGGGACTAAATAAATCGCATAATCAAACTTCGTTAACTGGCAATTTACTTTGGATTGAAGATGATGGACTAAAAATTAAAGAAAGTAATATCATAGCGTCCTCAAGAGTTGGTTTAAGTTGCTTAGAGCCTTATTTATCAATTCCATGGAGGTTTACTTTATTTAGCAATTCATTTGTAAGTAAATGATTAAACATTTTTAAAGATTTGTAGTTTTTAAAGGATATGACAAAAGGAGAGAAAAATAAGAAGATAAAAAAATTAAGAGCTTTAATTAACGATGTTAATGTGGCTATGCTCACGACATTAAAGGCTAATGGAGAGTTTTATAGCCGCCCCATGAATACCATGGATTTAGATGATGAAGGCAATATTTTCTTTTTTTCTGATGAACATACGCCTGATGTGCATGATGTGAAAATTAATAACAACGCAGCTATCACTTACAGCAATCCAGAATCTAACACTTATATTTCTTTAAACGGTAAATTGCATATAGCCAAAGATCAATCTAAAATTGAT
>JACMOI010000007.1 GCA_014378105.1 Pseudopedobacter sp. | reverse complement strand
GTGAATGATGATGGCATTACTGCTCCAGGAATAAAAGCACTCATTGAAGTGATGAAAGAAATTGGGGAGGTAACGGTTGTTGCACCAGATAGTCCACAATCAGGAATGGGACATGCCATTACAATTGGCAAGCCTTTGCGTTTAGATAAAGTGCATTTATACGAAGGCGTTGAGATGTATAAATGCTCTGGTACTCCGGTTGATTGTGTGAAATTGGCTGTAAACAAGATTTTTAAAGGACAAAAGCCTGATTTATGCGTTTCAGGAATTAATCACGGATTGAATAATTCTATCAATGTAATTTACTCAGGCACTATGTCTGCAGCTGTTGAAGGCGCTATTGAAAACATTCCTTCTGTAGGATTTTCTTTAGATGATTATAGTTGGGAAGCTGATTTCGAAAGCTGTAAAAAATATATCAAAGCCATTGCGCTGGGAGTACTAAAAAATGGTTTGCAAACAGGAGTTTTGCTCAATGTAAATTTTCCGAATAATGAAAAATCCATTAAGGGAATTAAAATTTGTAGACAAGCGAATGCAAAATGGGCAGAGGATTTTGAGGAAAGACAAGACCCTTACAAAAGAAATTATTATTGGTTAACGGGTGTTTTCCAAAACAACGATAAAGGAGAAGACTCCGATGTTTGGGCCTTAAATAATCATTATGTATCTGTAGTTCCCGTTCAGTTTGATATGACGGCGCACCACGCAATTTCATCAATTAATGAATGGACCTTCGATATTTAAAAAAGACAGTGTTTGGCTTGGTTTAGTTGCTGGATTATTTTTTCCGGCGGTTGCTTTTTTTATAGTTGAAATTATTAAAAGGAACGTTATCTTCTTAAAGAAAGACGATTTATTATACATTGGCTGCGTAGCTATTAACATGCTTTTATTGAAGTACGCTTATAAAAAGGATATGGAATTAACAGCCAAAGGCATCATTTCGGCAACGTTTGTTTGTGCTTTTATTTTCTTCTATTATAAATTCAATAAGGCTTGAAATATTATCTCATAGCAGGTGAAGCATCAGGCGATTTGCATGGATCAAACCTGATGAAAACTTTGAAAGACGTAGATGCGGATTCGGAGTTCAGATTTTATGGTGGCGATTTAATGCAGGCACAAGGTGGTAATTTGGTAAAACATTATGCCGAAATGGCTTTTATGGGCTTTTTGGAAGTTGCTTTAAACCTCAGAACCATCCTCAAAAATATTCAAAAATGTAAAGAAGATATTTTAGCTAACCGACCAGATGTTCTGGTATTGATAGATTTCCCGGGTTTCAACCTGAAGATTGCAAAATTCGCGAAAGAACAAGGTATCAAAGTTTATTATTACATCTCGCCAAAAGTTTGGGCTTGGAATCAGAAACGGGTTCTAAAAATCAAACGAGATGTAGATCAAATGTTCTGTATCCTTCCATTCGAAGTAGATTTTTATAAGAAATGGGGTATGGATGTAGACTATGTAGGCAATCCTTTATTAGATGCTAAAGTAGCTTTTACACCCAATCCAAATTTCAGGAAAGACAATCATTTATCAGAAAAGCCCATCATTGCTTTATTACCAGGCAGTAGAAAACAAGAGTTAAATTATATTCTCCCTGATATGTTGAGTGTGGTTACTTCATTCCCTGATAAGCAGTTTGTAATTGCTGGGGCACCTTCATTTACTGCCGACTATTATCAACAATATTTAAGTGGTTTAACCATTCCCATTGTCTTTAATGCGACTTATGATTTGCTAAATGTCGCAGAAGCTGCTTTGGTCACTTCCGGAACAGCAACGTTAGAAACAGCTTTGTTTAAAGTGCCACAAGTAGTTTTGTATAAAGGTAGCAGAATATCTATTGGCATTGCCCGAATATTGGTTAAAATCAGATTCATTTCTTTGGTTAATCTGATTATGGATAAGGAAACTGTGAAAGAATTAATTCAGGAAGATTGTAATCCAACGCTTATCTCATCAGAATTGAAAAAGATTATTCAATCTCCCGATTGGGAAATGATGCTCACAAACTATGAAGTTTTAGCCGAAAAAATGGGAACTCCGGGTGCTTCAAAAGAAACCGCTAACTTGATTTATCGGTACTTAACTGCTTAAAAAAGAACGTTTCAATAACTTGTGTTTAAACTTACTTTTCACTGACGGTCATCTGCTATTACGCTGATAGTTTGGAGTATTTATTGCTTTAGTTTTGGTAATTAAAAAATCAAAAATTATGGCAAATCAATTATTTGAAAATTATAAACTTGGTAACATCTCTTTAAAAAATAAAACAGTGATGGCGCCAATGACGAGGTCAAGAGCTGTAAATAACAATATACCAAACGACTTAATGGCTAAGTACTATGGTCAAAGAGCGGGTGCGGGGTTAATTGTTACCGAAGGAACTTCTCCTTCACCTAATGGATTAGGTTATCCAAGAATTCCGGGTATGTATAACCAACATCATGTGGATGGTTGGAAATTGATAACCAATAAAGTCCATGAAGAAGGCGGTAAAATATTTTTGCAATTGATGCACTGCGGGAGAGTTGCTCATTATTTAAATTTACCAGAAGGAGCACAGGTAATGGCGCCGTCGGCTATTATTGCTGAAGGTCAAATGTATACAGATGCAGAAGGTATGAAAGAAAATGACCTGCCTTTAGAAATGTCTACAACAGAAGTTAACGATACCATTGAGGAATATGTTGAAGCTGCGAAGTTAGCGATTAAGGCTGGTTTTGATGGTGTAGAAATCCATGGGGCAAACGGTTATTTAATTGAACAATTTTTAAATCCTAGCAGTAACCAAAGAAAAGATCAGTTTGGAGGAAGTATCACCAACAGGTCTAAATTTTTATTAAATATTGTCGAAAAAACCATTGAAGCTATTGGTGCTGACAAGGTTGGAATAAGATTATCTCCTAACGGAGCATTTAATGACATGCAACCTTACCCAGCAATGGAAGAGACTTATCATTATTTAGCTGAGGAATTAAATAAGTTAAAAATTGGATATGTTCACTTATTAGACCATTCAGCAATGGGTTCAACTCATTTACCAGCCGAAGTTTTAAAAGATTTTAGAGATACATTTGAAGGGACCTTGATCTTAGGCGGAAATTTTAATGCTGAGTCTGGTGAAGAGGTATTAAAAGCTAATAAGGCTGATTTAATTGCCTTTGGTCGCCCTTTCTTGGCAAATCCGGATTTAGTAAAAAGATTAAAAACTGGTGCAGTATTGAATCAGCCTGACTATGATACTTTTTATACTCCCGGAGAGAAAGGATATACCGATTATCCAAACTTAATAGAAGAATAATATTTATATTAGTATTGCAAGGGCTGTTAATTTTTTCAATATTTGCAGTTCCTGCAAAACGGGGGATTAGCTCATTTGGCTAGAGCGCTTCGCTGGCAGTGAAGAGGTGATCGGTTCGAATCCGATATTCTCCACTAATTATTAAGCTTCTTGATTACTCAAGAGGCTTTTTTATTTTAAGATGATCATCTATTTGGATAACTAACATTGATGATGAAAGTTGCTTTCTCTGCAAATATCTTATCACACTTTATTTTTTCTTTAATATTTGCGAGCATAATTCCTTAACTAAATTAAAAAGAAATATTATTAATTTAGCAGAACTGTCTTTTTGATCATGGGGTTTGCTGAAACTAATAACCCTCCTCATTCGAATAGCGATTACATCATTCATATTTAATAAAGCAAAATGAGAAAAACTTTTATTCTTAATATACATGTATCCATACTTTTAAAAAAGCTAAATCGCTGGTTGTTTTTAATTTTCTTTTGTGTGGTAGGATTGACGAATTTAAATTCATTACATGCTCAGGGTTTTCTAAAAGCCGATGGTACCCGTATAGTGGATGAAAAAGGACAAAATTTTCTGATTAAGGGGATGGGAATTGGAGGGTGGATGTTACAAGAAGGTTACATGTTTAAGCTCAATAAGTTTGGCCGACAATATAAAATTATGGAGGCAGTTAATAAGCTGGTAGGTCCTGAACGTACAAAGGAGTTTTATCGACTTTGGCTTAATAACCATACTACAAAAAAAGATATTGATTCTTTAGCATCATGGGGTTTTAACACGGTTCGTTTACCTATGCATTATAGGTTGTATACATTGTCAGTAGATGAAGAACCAATTAAAGGGGAAAATACATGGTTAAAGGAAGGTTTTGAACTTACAGATAGCTTATTAAGCTGGTGTAAGGCAAATCACATGTATCTGATTCTTGACTTACATGCGACTCCAGGTGGGCAAGGGAACGATTTGAATATTTCGGACCGTAACCCGGATAAACCTTCACTTTGGGAAAGTGAAGCAAACCAGCAGAAAGCAGTAGCACTTTGGGTAAAACTAGCAAAACGATATAAAAATGAACCTAATATTGCTGGTTATGATATCATTAATGAACCTAACTGGGGATTTTTGGATAGTGCGGATTTTAGAGGAATTAAAGAGACCAAAAATGAACCTTTAAGAAACTTCATGATGAACGTTACAAAGGCAATTAGAAAGGTAGATCGGAAACACATCATTATGATTGAAGGAAATGGTTTTGGGAATAATTATAGAGGGGTATTCCCAAAATGGGATGATAACATGGTCATGAGTTTTCATAAATATGGCAATTTTAATACGCAAGAAGCTATTCAGTATTTTTTAGATGAAAGAGAAAAAGAACAAATTCCGATATGGTTAGGCGAATCTGGAGAAAACTCTAATACTTGGTTTACAGAAGCCATAAAATTAGCGGAGAAAAATAACATTGGTTGGACGTGGTGGCAGCTTAAGAAAATAGGGATTAATAATCCGCTAGAAATCAAACTAACCTCTTCTTATCAACAATTATTGGATTATTGGGATGGAAAAGTAGCTAAGCCACAACCTGATGAAGCATGGGGAATGCTGCAAAGCTTTGCTTTAAATACGAACATTGATAGTAATATTTTTCATAAAGATGTGATAGATGCGATGTTTAGGCAAGTAAAACATCCTTTACAATCTAAATCTTTTCAACAAATAAATATTCAAAAAGGAACATTAATTCCAGCGATAAATTATGATTTAGGAGCCCAAAGAATTGCGTATTATGATACCGATTCGGCTTCTTATCAATATACAGCGGGGGTTCACACTGTAGGAAATCGGGGTTATACATACCGAAATGACGGTGTCGATATTAAAAAAGATGGGGAAGAACCTTACGTGTTTGCAATGGAAGATAGTGAATGGTTGCAATATACTGTTAATGCTTCTGAGGAAATGGAAATGGAGATATTTGCGGAAGTTAGAGTAGAAAAAAACGCTGAAATAGGACTACTCTCAGTAAACAATCAGCAAGAAATCAGAGTACACTTGAAACTCGAAAATGGAGTATGGCATTGGGTACCTTTAGGTAAATTGAAACTTCATAAAGGGCAAAATATATTAAGAGTTAAAGTCGAAAAGGCAGGATTTGAATTTAAAGCCTTGAAATTTGATTGATCCTCATTGAAATGAGAAAATTTAGTTACTATCAATTCAAATATGGCACTGATAGCCTCAGAAAAAATCAAATTAGAACATAATCGAGAGTAATAAATTAAATTCACCAACTTTTTTTATGAAATTATAGTCTATAGAAAGTGTTTTAACTGAGTTCTGTAATTTTAAAATAAAATCTAATGACTTCAATCAAATTATTACATATTCTTTTTTAAATGGCACATACTTTGTTTTAGTAGAATGAAACAAATAGAAATGAGAGTGATATTAAATGTTTTAGCAGTAATCTTTATATTGGGTTGGCTATTAGGGGTTTTTGTTTTTGCAGCTGGGTTCTTAATTCACATATTTTTGATCCTTGCTATTTTTACATTTATCATTAATTTCTTAACCGAGCCAGTTTAAAATAAATGAACTATAAAATTCATGGGATAGCTTGTTTATCCCTTTTTTATGTCAAAAATTCTCTAAGTTCATTTAAAATCCATATTTCTAAATTACCTTCGTTTTTTATTTTAAAACCTTATGCTTAAATTTTGCTTCAGAAGCTGTTTATTTTTGTTTTTTATCATTGAACTTACTGCTTGCAGTACTTCAAAACAAATTATGGCTTTAAAGCCAATGCCCGATTATTCTTCTACCGAAGTGGTTTACGAGAAGCAATTATCTTTCATTTCAATGCCTGTTGAGATTGCAGTGAAAGATTTGCAAAATCAAACTAACAAATACTTCAAGGGATTAATTTATGAGGATAATTCTTTAGATGGAGATAATTTGATGATGAAAGTTTATAAGGATAATAATATCGTTATCACTGAACAGAATGGTAAAATTGTAATGGATTTACCGTTAAGAATATTGGGTAAAATAAAATATGGAGTATCCTCATTTGGTTTAGACCTTACAGATACCAAGGATTTCTACCTTAACGGTATTGTTAGATTGAGCTCAACTGTTGGATTGAAAGATTGGAAAATTGTCACAAATACAACCATTCAGAACATACAGTGGAAAGAAAGCCCTTCAATTATGGTAGCTGGAAAGACAATTCCTATTACTTATCTAATTAATCCAGCACTTGTTTTATTTAAAGGAACGTTATCTAAATTGGTAGATGATGCGATTAATGAATCTTTAGATATCAAGCCATATGTTTTGGATGCGCTACAAAATTTCAGTGAGCCTAAAAAAATGGATAATGATTATAATAGCTGGTTTGCTATGCAGCCTGCTGAAGTATATTCAACGAAAGTAACAGTAGCGGATCAAAAAATCACTGCGAATTTTGGACTTAAAGCTTATTTCGAAACATCTATTGGTAGAAAACCTTCTTTAGCTTTTGATAGAACAAGTATTGCGCTAAAGGCAGTAGATAAAATGCCTGATGAATTTAAGGTAAATGTTGCTGCATTTGCTCCTTACAGCTATGCTAGTGAGGTTGTACAAAAGAATTTCGGAGGTCAAAAATTTGAGGAAGGAAAGCGTTCGGTTACGGTAAATAAAGTTGATTTATGGGGGAAGGATGGTAGAATGATTGTTGCGCTTAACCTTAGCGGTTCGGTAAATGGAGATTTTTATTTAACTGGAATTCCTGCCTACGACCCCATTAAAAAAGATGTTTATTTAGACCAGGTAGATTTTGTGTTAGATTCTAAAAGTAAGCTATTAAAAATAGGAGATTGGTTGGCACATGGTTTAATCCTTAGAAAAATGGCAGACGCATGTCGCTTCTCAATTGCAGATCAACTGGCTTATGGAGAGAAAAATATAGCTACTTACCTTAATAATTACGAGCCCATGAAAGGCGTAAAAGTAAATGGCACTTTAGGGCAAATCACGCCAAATAAAGTCATTCTAACACCTAATGCCATTGTTGCAATGGTGGTTGCGGCCGGAAAAGTATCTGTAAGTATCGATGGATTAGAGTAAATTAAGCGAGTTTTGTCACTTTATTAATTTCCAAATACCCAATTGAAGTAAACGTGATTACTGTTTATAATAGCCTTTTCAGCAAATGCATGTAACGTAACAAAGTAAAGCCTAACTAGTTAGTTAAAGTCACGAAAAATATTTCTTTTATAAATCATAAAAATCTCATTATAAAGGGATGGTGCAAATGTTGAAATCTTCTACTTGCCCACTTTACACAAAATTTTAGCTTTGTGAAGCTTTGGTGTGAGCAGTCTCAATTCTCACATCTCAATACTCATATCTAAAGAATGGCTGAAGAAGTAAATTATAGTGAAGATAGTATCCGGTCGCTAGACTGGAAAGAACATATACGTTTACGTCCGGGGATGTACATTGGTAAGCTGGGCGATGGTTCTGCTTATGATGATGGGGTCTATGTGCTCCTGAAAGAGATCATGGATAACTCTATTGATGAGTTTGTGATGGGGGCTGGTCGAATTATTGATATTAACGTGAGCGATCATAAAGTTTCTATTAGAGATTATGGTCGTGGTATTCCGCTTGGTAAAGTAATTGACTGTGTGTCGAAAATCAATACTGGTGGAAAGTATGATTCTAAAGCTTTTCAAAAATCGGTAGGTTTAAATGGAGTCGGTACTAAAGCCGTTAATGCCCTTTCCGGAAGTTTTACGGTTCAATCTTATCGTGATGGAAAAACTAAAAAAGCGGAATTTGAAAGGGGAGAATTAGTGAATGATAATCCTGAAATTGATACAACACAACGAAACGGAACAGCGGTAATCTTTGTTCCTGACGAAGGAATTTTTAGGAATTACAGATATATTCCTGAGTTTATTGAGAACATGATTTGGAATTATGTTTTTCTGAATGCGGGCCTAACCATCAATTTTAACGGACAAAAATTCTTTTCGGAAAGAGGTCTATATGACCTTTTGGCCAGAAATACTGATGCAGAAGCAAATCGTTATCCAATTATTCACCTTAAAGGGGAAGATATTGAAATTGCAATGACGCATGGGCAGCAATACGGAGAGGAATATTATTCTTTTGTAAATGGTCAGCATACCACTCAAGGCGGTACACATCAACAAGCTTTTCGCGAAGCAGTGGTAAGAACTGTTCGAGAGTTTTATAAAAAAGAATATGATGCCGCAGATATCAGGGCTTCTATCGTGGCAGCAATTTCGATTAGGGTGCAAGAACCAGTTTTTGAATCTCAAACGAAAACTAAATTAGGGTCTTTAAATATGGGTCCAGAAGGGCCAACTGTACGGGCTTTCATCAGCGATTTTGTAAAGAAAGAGCTAGATGATTTCTTACATAAACATGGTAATGTTGCAGATGCTTTACTGAAACGTATTTTACAATCAGAGCGAGAGCGAAAGGATATTGCGGGGATAAAAAAATTAGCTAACGAAAGGGCGAAAAAAGCGAGTTTACATAATCGAAAGCTAAGAGATTGTAAGTGGCATTTGGATGATGAAAAGCTAAGTGAAGAAGATCGTAAAAAAACGACTTTATTTATTACGGAAGGAGATTCGGCTTCTGGATCTATCACTAAAGCTAGAGAAGTTAGAACGCAAGCGGTTTTTTCTTTAAAAGGAAAACCTTTAAATGCTTATGGGTTGACAAAAAAAGTAGTATACGAAAATGAAGAGTTCAACCTTCTGCAACACGCTTTAAATATAGAGGATGGTTTAGAAAGTTTACGTTATAATAATATTGTTGTGGCTACTGATGCCGATGTTGATGGGATGCACATTCGTTTACTATTGATGACATTCTTCTTGCAATTTTTTCCTGATTTGGTAAAGACAGGTCATGTTTTTATCTTACAGACCCCACTTTTTCGTGTG
>JACMOI010000058.1 GCA_014378105.1 Pseudopedobacter sp. | reverse complement strand
TAATGCCACGAGTGACTAAATAACAATCAAAAGGAGCAGGGACAGCACCACCATAACCTTGAACAATTTTAACTTTCTCCCAAAATGGCGTGATTTCTTTGGTAACTAAAACTCCTCCTGTTACATCAGAATGTCCATTTAGATATTTAGTAGTCGAGTGCATCACCATATCTGCTCCTAAACTTAAAGGTTGCTGACAACATGGAGAAGCAAAAGTATTGTCTACCACAAAAATCAATTGATGTTCTTTTGCGATATGTGCAATTTGTACTATATCAGATAATTTTAATAATGGATTGGATGGGGTCTCTGCCCAAATCAATTTAGTTTCTCTTTTTATCGAATTAAAAATCTGCTCTAAATCTGTAAAATCAACAAAATCGAAAGTTAATATTCCTTTAAACATCAATTTCAACTGATTTCTTAAACCATGGTACATGTCATCAGGGCAAATGATATGACTTCCAGGTTCTAAAGATTGAAAAACCGACATCCCTGCCGCATTTCCTGTAGAAAATGCACAAGCTTCTAAGCCATTTTCTAAAGCTGCTACTACATTTTCCAATGATTTCCGGTTTGGATTGCTTGATCTGGAATAAATGTAACTGCCTGGATAATCACCATTTTCTCCTCTTTCAAATGTAGTAGATAAGGTAATGGGTTGAATGGCAGCTTTAGTATTTGGATCTATTTGATTTCCAGAATGGATGGCAAGCGTTTCAATTTTCATATTTATATTTTACGATGACAAGCTGTTCAAACTTAATAAAAGAATTCTTGTTTTACATTCAAATCACGTATTAAAAGCACATTTTTATTAATTTGCACAAAATTCACGTTTATGAATTCAGAACATCAACTAGAGACGATTCTAAAGGATCAAAATCTTCCGAAACAACATCGGATAATCGCTGAAAAAGTTAAAAAATCAGAAAGAATAACTTTTGATGAAGGCGTTTACTTGTTCGAGAAGGGAGAGCTTTCATATGTAGGCGTTTTGGCAAACTATATTCGCGAAAAGCGCTATGGAAATAACACCTATTTTAATAGAAATTTCCATATAGAACCAACTAACCTTTGTGTTTACGACTGTAAATTTTGTTCTTACTCGGTATTGATCAAAGAAAGATCAGAAGGATGGGAATATACGACGGAAGATATGTTGAATATTGTTAAATCTTATGATGGTCAACCTGTTACAGAAGCACATATTGTAGGAGGCGTTTTGCCACAATATGATATGGCTTTTTACCAGAAATTATTTTCCGAAATCAAGAAACACCGCCCTGATTTGCATGTAAAAGCTTTAACACCAGTAGAGTATCATTATATCTTTAAAAAAGCAAAGGTTGATTATGCGACAGGGATGAAGTTGATGAAAGAGGCTGGCTTAGAATCTATGCCAGGTGGTGGAGCAGAGATTTTTCATCCTGAAATTAGAGAACAGATTGCTAAAGATAAATGTAATGCAGATCAGTGGTTACAAATCCACGAAGAATGGCATAAATTGGGAATGCGCTCTAACGCGACCATGCTTTACGGGCACATCGAAAAATTTTGGCACCGAGTGGATCATATGGAAAGACTTCGTGATTTGCAGGATAAAACTGGTGGCTTCCAGACTTTTATTCCTTTAAAATTTAGAAATCAAGACAATCAGATGTCGAATGTTCCTGAATCTACGGTAGTCGAAGATTTAAGAAATTATGCTATTTCGAGAATTTATTTAGATAATTTTGATCACATCAAAGCTTATTGGGCTATGATTAGTAGAAGCACTGCTCAATTATCATTAAACTTTGGTGTGGATGATATTGATGGAACTTTAGACGACACTACAAAGATTTATTCAATGGCAGGAGCAGAAGAACAACACCCGGGGATGAGTACAATGGAATTGGTGAAATTAATTAAGGCTGTAGGAAGAAAACCGATAGAAAGAGATACGCTTTATAACGTAGTGACAGATTATGAAAACTTTGAGTTTCCTGATGAGGTGAAACCAAAATACTATGCTTTACCTGTTTTAAATTAATTGATGAGCTATTCCAAAAAAAGATTATACATTATTCGTCACGGAGAGACCGACTTAAATAAAAATGGGATTGTGCAGGGAAGGGGAATTGATGCTGATTTAAATGAAAAAGGTCGTTCGCAAGGTGCCGCTTTTTTTAAAAAATATCAGGATTTGCCATTTGATAAAGTTTACACCTCATCGTTGGTGAGAACACATCAAACAGTTGCTAAATTTATTGAGAAGGGAATTCCTTGGGAACAATTATCAGGCTTAGACGAGTTAGCATGGGGCAAATATGAAGGTTTAAAAAGCACTCCTGAATTAAGAATTGGCTTTAAAAAATTAATTGAGAATTGGTCTTTAGGGAGATATGATGAAAAAGTTGAGGGAGGTGAAAGTCCAAATGAAGTTTTTGTTCGTCAGGTTGCAGCTATGAAACATATTCTAGCGCAAGAAAATGAAAATCTTATTTTGATGTGTATGCATGGTAGAGCCATGAGGTTATTAATGTGTCAATTATTAAAAAAGTCTCTGGATAAAATGGATGATTATCCACATCAAAATACTTCTTTATATATTTTAGATTACGATGGTATAAATTTTGAGATGCAAACATTTAACAGTTTAGATCATTTACAAAATTTATGATTCGAATATCAGCGGTAAGTTATACCAATACGATTCCGTTTATTTACGGTCTTCAAAATGATGCTATCAAAAAGGAAATTGAATTAAGTTTAGATGTACCCTCAATTTGTGCACAAAAATTAATTGACGATAAAGTAGATATAGGATTAATTCCTGTAGCGGCTATATTAGAATTACCTGAAGCTCATATTGTTTCGGATTATTGTATTGGCGCTAACGGAGCTGTCAACTCGGTTTTTATTTTTAGTAATTGTCCAATTAAGGATGTCGAGTATCTTCAACTCGACCCGCAATCAAGATCTTCAAATAATTTAGCATTAGTTTTATTGAAAAATTATTGGAAACTCAATCCAGAATTGGTGCCAAAAGCTAAAGAGTATAGTAGATCAACACATCCCAAGACGGCATTTGTACAAATTGGAGACCGTACTTTTGGACAAGTAAATAAGCATTCTTATGTGTATGATTTAGCACAGGTTTGGAAAGATTTTACCGGATTGGAATTTATTTTTGCAGCGTGGGTGAGTAATAAAAAGCTGGATGAAGCTTTTATTTCTAGATTAAATAAAGCACTAAAAATGGGTTTGGATAGCCGATTAAATATTTTTGAGAATATGGAAATGCGAAAAGATTTTGATTTAGTTGACTATTTGATGCATAAAATTGATTATCAATTTAATGATAGTAAACGTGAAGCTTTAAATTTGTTCCATCAATATATTAGAATGCTTTAAAGGATAACTATATCTTTTAATAAGTTATATTCTATTTAGGGGCTTTAAGAAATAGTATAAAGTGCTCTCCTATTTTTTGTGTTATCTCCTATTTATTTTCTGTAAATTTTAATAATCATTAACTTAGCTTTATCAAAGCTGAAAATTATCTGTAAGAACTTTAATGAATCTCAACGACAAATCAATCAATACAAATGAAGGAGTTATATCAATTTCAAAGGATTTGTTTGAAAATCTTAAGCAGTTAGAGAACTTTTTCAAGTACACACCCGATTTGTTGTGTATTGCTAGTTTCGATGGATATTTTAAACGAGTGAATCCTGCTGTATCCAAGGTTTTAGGATATTCTGATGAAGAGTTGTATTCAAAGAAAATCATGCAATTTGTTCATCCAGATGATTTAGAAAACACGATTTTACATCGTTTAAAAATGATTAAAGGAGAGACACCTGGCAATCATGAAAATAGATATGTTACAAAATCAGGGGAAATTGTTTGGCTTTCATGGACCTCAATTCCTGATGATGATTTACGTTGCGTTTTTGCTATTGCAAAAGTGATAACGGCTAAAAAAGAACGAGAAGAAGAGCGAAACAAATTATTAGAAAACATATCTAGCGTAAATCAAGAATTAAAGCATTTCACAAGATTAACATCTCATGATTTAAGATCACCAGTAAATAATATACTCTCTATCTTCGATTTATTGGATACTTCAAAAATCACAGATACTAATACTTTAGAATTAGTTAGTTTGTTAAAATCTACTACTCATCAGTTACACCAAACATTAGAAACTTATATTAATGGTTTAATTAAAAAGGACAAAGAGCTGAACCAGGAAAATGAGGACATAAATATTGAAACATCATTAAATAAAGTGATACAATCCATTAAGGCATTAATTCAAAAATCTCATGCTATAATAACTACTAATTTTTCTGCTTTTGATAAAATTAATTATAATCAAATTTACTTAGAAAGTGTTTTGTTAAACTTGATTACAAATGCTATAAAATATGCACATCCTGCTCGTTTACCAATAATTGATATTTCGACTAGGATCTTAAATGATAAAAAGCAAATAATTGTATCAGATAATGGTTCTGGATTTGATTTAGACCAGGTTAAAGG
Source organism: Pseudopedobacter sp. (assembly GCA_014378105.1). Taxonomy (GTDB): domain Bacteria; phylum Bacteroidota; class Bacteroidia; order Sphingobacteriales; family Sphingobacteriaceae; genus Pseudopedobacter. Next base: position 11,771 of record JACMOI010000058.1, on the reverse strand, counting down.
CAAGGTTTTTGGCCTTCACGAAACATTTCATCAAAATAAAGATAGCAAAGGTTTAGGCTTATATTTAGTTCATAAAAACGTGACCGATTTAGGAGGTAAAATACATTTAGAAAGTAAATTGGGTGAAGGATCAAGTTTCATTATTACTTTTAAGCACTAAGGGTAAATTAAAATGTCAACTAATTAGATGACCTTTTTACGAGATTTTATTTATGATCTGTAGTTAACTCCAGACCCCAACTTTTTCCTTTATCTATAGCGGGAACTCCCTTCTCTAACCAAACCGGTGCAGGAGCACCTTTTAGATAATGATCAAAAAATTGCTGCTCTCTTATTTGAATATCTTTTCTGTTTTGGCGTTGAATTAAATTATGGTCATCACCATTATAATTTAATAGCCAAGTAGGTTTTCCTAATCTTCTTAAAGCGGTAAACATTTCGATACCCTGATACCAAGGCACTGATCCATCACCATCATTAGACATAATGACTACTGGTGTTTGTACATTAGGTAGTTTAAATAACGGAGAGTTTTCGATATACAAATCTGGACGTTCCCAAATGGTAGCGCCAATTCTACTTTGAGTTTTTTCATATTGGAATTGACGATTTAATCCACTTCCCCAACGGATTGCACCATAAGCCGAAAACATATTTACAACAGGAGCGCCAGTCCATGCGGCAGCATACATATTGGTAACCGTAATTAAATGCGCAACCTGATAACCACCCCAACTTTGACCTTGTATGCCAATTTTAGAGCCATCAACCCATTTATTTTTCTTTAATTCTTCTACACCAGAATTGATAAATTCTTCTGCAGATTTTCCTGGATGACCAATTTCATAACTAATATCGGGTGTGAAAACTAAATAACCATTACTTACAAAAAATGGAATATTTAAGCGAGACGGGGTAGGGGAAGGTGCTTGATAATTAAATAATCCGTCCGAAAGTTTTTCGTAAAAATAAACAATCATTGGATATTTCTTGGTGGGGTCAAAATCTTCTGGTTTATACAGAATTCCTGTTCCAGGATAGCCTTTTGGAGTGGTCCAATGTACCAGTTCATCAGTTCCCCAGTTGTATTCTTTTTGCTGAGGATTAATATCACTTAACTTAGTTTCGTTTATGAAATCTTTAGTGGCATAAACATTTGGAGATTCTATATAATTATCTTTTTCGTAAATAATCGTTTTGGCATCTTTGGCTTTTAAAGGACGTGAATAAGAATAATTTTCCATTACAATTTGTGTAGGATTCTTACCTAATGAAAAATCTTTCGTAAACCAACCATGCTGTTTAGTTTTATTATTAAATGCCGACAATAATAAAACCTCCGTTGCCAAAATATTCTTTTGTTCTGGATCTAATTTGACATATTTAAAAGTGATTTCGTTTTTTCTACCAAAGCCATTTGTTAGATTTTTACCCTCACCTGTAGAAGTTAAGTAATCCCAGATATCATATCGGTCATAAATTAATAAATGTCTTCCATCTTCAGTAAAACCAGCAAAACCATATGATTGTGCATCATCAGGTACATCGTTATCTTCTTCTCCAAATTTTATTACTCCTGGATTTTTCAATACTAATTTAGATTTTAATGCAGTATTGTACGAAAACCACTCCTGTGTTTTTCTATCAAACCAAATCACATATCTGGCAGATGGTGATAAGTAATAATTGGTTTTTGCATCTTTATTGATCAGCGTTTTTTCACCAGTTTTTAAATTAATAAGATAAGCAGATTCTAATGTGCTGCCTTCCCATTGCATGGCTATTCGGTTGCCGAAATCGGTTTCACCCAAAGCGAAATCTTCATTTCCATCTTTTGTTAGCGAAATATTTTCTAGTTCTAAATTTCCTAATTGCAAAAACTTGGTTTGTGATAAATCAAACATTGCTTGATAGCTAATTTTAAGATCTTTACTTAAGTTAGCCAATTGCATAGGTTGTAACCGATCATCCTTATAATTCCATACATCTACTTTGGCAGATTCAAAATCGACTAAGGTAGTATCTTTTGCCGTTGGGATTGGTGCAGTGCCGAAAAATAAGCGTTGCGCATTTTTACTAAAAAATACCTTTCCATTTTCACTCACACTGAAGTTTTGGGGTAAACCTGTGGTTTTATCTGATACTAGTACAGTAGCAGAATCGGTTTTAAAATTGTAGTAATAAAGTTGTGGAAATTTAACAAGTGCTTTTTCAGGACCTTTATCTGCCGTGAAGGCTAATTGTGTGGATGACTCATCAAAAGTAAGATTTTTATAAATGCCCTTCCCAGAAGAAATTTGTTTATTCTGATTTTTTAAAATATCATATATGTAAACGCCTGCTTTTATGCTAGAATCTTTCTTTAACTCGGTGGCAACATAAAGTAAATAACTGCCATTCTCACTCAGCTGATAATCTATAACTCCTTTAAATGATATTTCTTTATCAGATTGGAGATTTCTTAATTTCAATAAAGTTCCTTCCTTAGTTGAAGCGGCAGCAGGTTCATCAGCAAAGATAACAGCATCATCTTCTTTTGCTGGTTTTTTCTTTTTTATGGTGTCGGCAGGTTCATTGTCTAATAAATAAACCAAAACATTACTTGCCTTTTTAGGGAATGAAAAAGATTTTACCCTTGGAATCTTCATCAATTCAGAAGTCGCAAGCTTAACAAATCCTAAGGAATCTTTAGGTAGTTCATCCGCTTTTTTCTTTTTGATTTTGGCTTGCCTAGTTTCTTGATAAAATGGTTTGATAATGAAAGCTATAAATTGATTATCCTCACTAAAATTAAAATTGGTTGAGCGTGGATAGGTAAATGTTTGAGCTTTATTTTTTAGATTTTTTATAAACAAATTCGCATCGCCTGCCTGCGGATTTACTGAGTAAGCAACCCATTCTCCGCTATTACTTACTTTTTCTGCAGTAATATTTTGCCAATCGTCATAAACAGAATGATCAAGTGGTTTTTTTTGTGCAAATAGTAAATTTGTTAGTAGCAGTAAACCGCTGAATAGTAAAATTTTACGCATATCTAAATATTTAAAATTTAAATATGCTGAATTAGATTTCTAAAAATCATTTGGTGATTAAATTTTTACATAAAAAAATCTCCTCTAAAATTATTTGTATGTTAAAAAAGTTAAAATAACTATATTGTGTTACGCTAAATATGGACTCAAATATTTCATTTTTTAATTGGTCTTTAAAGAAAATGCTATTTTCTGAATCTGATTCTTTTCAAAGGGCCAAGATCAAAATTCTTTACATACTACTGGTATTTTCAATTCTTAAAACTTTGATTGTCATTCCATTTGTGTGGTATCACGATCAATTTTTACAGCTTTCTAGGGTAGTTGTGTTATTGGTCTTTTATATCATCCTCCTTAAATTTTTACTAGCCAAGAGTATATCAGTGATCAAATTAAGCCATTTACTATTATGGGGGGGTATATTTTTAATTTGGTCTAACATTTTCTTCTTTGCTAAAACAGTAAATATCATTGTTATCCAATTTATCTTCACGATGGTATTAGGTAGTTTTTTCTTAATATCCAGAAGGTTTGGAGTTTTCTATTCTGTTTTAGCATTTTTTCCAATAGCTATATTCATCCTAACTAAAGGACGTATAGAGGTATTTAATCAAACTGAAGGCGCACTTGTATCTCCCGCTTATGAGATGATAGTGATTTTTAATTTTATAACTATTATTGTTATTCATGATCTTTTCAATAATGCTTTTACTAAAAATGTTCAAGAGAAAGTAAAACTCAATAACAAGTTAGAAGAGGCTTTAGTAAAGGCGAATGAAGCTGCAAAATCTAAAGCAGACTTTCTTTCTACCATGTCTCACGAGTTGAGAACTCCTTTAAATTCGGTTATCGGAATGACAGATTTATTATTAGATAATCCTTTTAGTGATGACCAAGCAGAAACTATAAAAGCTTTAAAATTTTCGGCAGTAAGTCTTCATTCCTTAATTAATGACATTCTTGATTATAATAAAATAGGTTCTGATAAATTAAAATTAGAGGCTGTAAGCGTTAATTTAAATACGTTAGTAAAAGATATTTGTAACGGATTAAATATTCAAACAAAAGAAAAGGGAATACAATTAATTTTAAATTTAGATGAACGTTTACACAATATTCATGTAATAACTGATCCAACTAGGGTTTCACAAATCATTTATAATTTAGCAGGTAATGCCATAAAGTTTACTGCATCAGGGAGTGTTAAAATTAATTTAAATGTTATTAAACGAGATGCAGAGAAAGTTAATGTCAAATTTTCTGTTGTTGATACCGGTTTAGGAATAATGGAGGAAGATCAGAAAAGAATTTTCGAACCATTTAGTCAGGCCTCAGTAAGTACAACGCGTAATTTTGGAGGAACGGGATTAGGTCTTGCTATCGTTAAAAAACTAGTTAACATGTTAAATAGTGAAATTAGATTAGAGAGTAAGATAGGTGAAGGATCTGATTTTTCTTTTGATGTATCTTTTGTTATTGACCATAATCCTAGAATTATCAATCTGGTAGATGACAATGAAATTTATGATTTGAAAAATTTAAAAGTACTTGCAGCCGAAGATAATGCCATGAATAGGCTTTTATTAAAAAAAGTATTCTCTAAATGGGGTAATGAGATTGTTTTTGCCGAGAATGGATTAGAGGCGATTGAAAAGGCATCTTCAAACGATTTCGATGTAATTTTAATGGACCTCCATATGCCATTGGTTGATGGATATGAAGCAACAAAATCAATCAGAAAGGTAGAAGATTCTAAAAAGGCGAATATTCATATTATTGCTTTAACAGCTTCAGTTTCTAATGATATGGAAACGAAAATAAAGGAGTCTGGTATGGATGATTACATCTATAAACCTTTTAATGCAAAAGAGATGTATGTGAAATTGAAGGCTATTCTGCCAAACTAAATTGGAGCCAATTAATTTAAATTAGCCTGTTTATCTTTTTTTAATTTAAATTTTAAAAGATTATCTTCGATTTGATTTTAAATTAATAATCATGAGAAAATATTCAGCCCTTTTCACAATTATCTCATTCCTATTTCTGTTTGAAAGTTGTACTAAAGATACTGGTTATACAGATACTAAACTTTCATATAGTATTAAAACGACCAACTTAAGTGCATCGTTAAAAAGTAACTCTGCAGAGAGCGGTGTAGTGGCTACTCCAAATTCTAATGGAAGCATTAATTGGACTTCTGCCAGTATAAATTTCGATCAGGTCGATTTTATTTCAACCCACGGGGGTGTAACAACTACGCAGATTTTTAAAAATTTATATTTTCCAAATGCATTAAAAGACTCAGTTTCTGGCTCTTTAAATATATTTACAGGTTTATACGAGAATATTAACTTCGTTTTAAAAATTTCAGAATCAGCGGATAATCCTCCAATTTTAATTAAAGGAAATTATATAGAAACATCAGGTACATCCATACCAGTAGAAGTTAGATTAAACTTAAACCAATCATTTACTTTTAAAAATGATAATGTTGAAATTAAATCAGGAACTTATGTGGCTAAAATTACCGTTGAACTTAATAATTTAGTAAAAGGGTTAACCGCTGCAGATTTTGGACAAACCATTAGAACAGGAGCAAATAATACTATAGTTATTAATTCAACCTTAAATAATGCATTACTTGTGAAATTGCTAATAAATTTAAAAAGCTGTCTTTCCCTTAAAGTTGTACAACAATAAAATAAAAATAGCTTAGTAAGTTTTATTAAATAGAAGTTATTTTACAAATATTGATTTAGGTAGCATAGCGTGTACGCCAACATTCCCATCAACTAATTCGGTAATGTTTACATCCACAGCCATACTACAAAGCATATAAGCATCTGCTTGTGTCATCCCTTTTTCTCTTTCTAAATATTTAATCATTTGCCTTACGGCGATACGCGTTGCCGCAGTCAAATCTCTATCACAACCCATTGTAATGATATGAGTTTTGGTTTCGGCCATTGGCCATTCCAGATTTTTCTTTTTATGAACAATAAATTGTAATTCGCCTTTTAAGGATGTTTCAATTGCAGTGATATCTACTTCCCCATTTCCTTGAGCAGCATGACCATCGCCAATTTCGAATAATGCCCCTTTAACAAAAACAGGAATAAATAAGGATGAGCCGGCTACTAATTCTTTATTATCTAAGTTTCCACCGTGTACCCAAGGTGGTGCGCTATTCCATTTCCCTGCTTCTTTTGGTGGCGCAACACCCATGCTTCCAAAAAATGGACGCAGAGGAATTTCAATTCCATCAGCAAAATGTCCAATCATTCTTTTACTATCTAATGGAATAATCATCATTTTACGATCAAAAATTTCATCAGATAAAAAGCCGCTTTGACCAATCGCATTATAACCGTAGGGTATTGCTAAATCAATAGCTTTAATTTTTATTTCCAAAACATCGCCCGGTTCGGCATTCTCTATATAAATAGGTCCTGTTAGGATATGACCTCCAGGGCCACGATCTTTTACGGTTTGTACTTCCCTTAACTCTTTTTCCACTAAATCGGGAGCTACGCCTGCAGCTTCCAGTCTTTCCGGGTTGGAAGTAATTAAGGTATGGACTTTCACGAAATCACCTGACTTTACGGTTAAAGCAGGTTTATTCTCAGACCAGTAATTTCCCCAGATAATAGTTGATGGGCTTACGTCTAGCTGATATGGATGCTGTTCCGTTCCTTTAATTTGAGCTTTTATCCCAATAGATAAAACTAAAAATAAGGAAGTAAAAAAGTAGGATTTATAATTTTTAAACATTTTAAATAATTGAACTTGAAGATAACATTATAATAGCTTCAAAATTTATTTGTAATCAATTGATTACACAGACTGCTACTATTTTGATAATTTATTTCCGAAAAAATCACCTTTATTCCAATAAGGTGCCGTGTCATCATTTGCAACCATGTAACCAATTAAGAAATTGACTTTTACATGCATTGTAGCGGCATTAAAGTCAAAAGCTTGGCTCATATCGTCTTGTGGCGTATGATAAGTAGTACTTCTCCAGGCAACATCTGCTTTAGACCAGTCCGTAGGATCTCCGGCAGTACTCATAAAACCACTTTTGATAAATAAGGCGGGGATTCCTTTTTTAATAAAGCTATAATGGTCGCTGCGTATAAATACAACTTGCTCTGGAAATGGATCAGGACTAATTTTCAAGTCCAGCATATCAGCAGCTTTTTTAGTTTGTATGCCTAAACTAGAATGATCTGCACCATAAGGAACAATGTCTAATACAGGATGGAAGAAGAAAGGCATATCTATAGCTAAATTGGCGATAATCTTTCCATCTTTCATCGGGAAATGATTCACAAAATAATCTGAACCTAATAATCCCATCTCTTCTCCAGTTACTCCAGCAAAAATGATAGACCTTTTAGGACGAAGAGGCAAAGATTGATAAGCTTTAACTATTTGTAAAAGAATAGCTAAGCCAGATGCATCATCATGAGCGCCATTATAAATAGAATCACCTTTGATCGCTTTACCTACTCCTAAATGATCAAGGTGAGCGGTATAAACTACATATTCATTTTTAAGCTTTGGATCGCTACCTTCTACATATCCCATTACATTAGCACTTGGAATTTTTTCTATTGTAGTTTTTACAACCATTTTAGCTGAAAGCATTAATGGAAAAGACTTTGATTTTCCTTGATCTGCTAATTCTTTTAATTCGGTTATAGAAGTTTTAGCATGTTCAAAAAGTAAATCTAAATTTTCATTATTAAATTGAGCAACCGCTTTTAATTCTGGATAGCTATTGCCAGCTGTTTGGTCAGCATTTACCCATTTTACCGTTCCATTTTTGTTTCTATTGACTAATCCGTCCCAATTAGACTTTCGTTCATTAGGTAAACTAAAAGTAATGATACCAATTGCACCTTGTTTGATGGCTTCTTTATATTTCGAATCAGCCGTATTGTAAAACGCCTTTTCATTATCAGGTAAATAATTTGGCGCACCATTTATATAAACCACTATTTTCCCTTTAACATCCACATTTTGATAATCATTGTACTTAAATTCTGGTGCGTTTACACCAAAACCTACAAATACCAAAGGAGCCTCTACTGCTGATTGTGCTGCATCAAAATAAGGATATTCAAAAAACTCCCTTCCATAAGTTAATGAGGTTACTTTTTTACCATCTACCAATACGAAACTGCTTTCATTAGCAACAACCTTTGCTCTTGCTAATGGAACTTCTTGGATATAGGATTTACCATTAGCGGGCTTCAATCCGGATGAAATAAATTGAGCCTCCATGTACTTCTTGGCCAAGTCAAAACCCTGTGTTCCAGGTAATCTTCCAGCTAATAAGTCATCAGATAAAAAGGTCATATTTCCTTTAATGGCATCTGGACTAACCTGATTTAAGATATTTTGAATTTTAGGATCTATTTGTGCAAAAACAGACTGAGCTGAAACAAACGAAACAATTGCTAATAGTGTACTTTTCTTCATGATGGGATTTTAAAACGTTTAATATAAGTAATTTAAGATTCCGTAAGAAATATCCTGATGTTAATCATTTAATTGAATGTTGGCAGATATTTTGTAGATTGAATTAATCAGTTAACCTTAAAATTAAAATCATGGAATCATCAGAATTAGAATCAATAATGAGAACAATTGATCAACAGCAACATTCTTCTATTTTGGGTGGGATGCAAGCAGAATATGAGGAACTAGAGAATTTAGGTTATATCAAAATTAATTGGGAAGAGGTTCACAAATTAACCGCAGTGATTACCGATAAAGGACGGGAATTCGTGGCCTCATTGAGGCATTAAATACTAAAAACGAATTTGATGATTAATTAGCAGCTATTTATCAAAAGGAATAGAATTATCCACTACTCTTCGTTTTTTAATCACATAATCATCAGACAGAAAGGAATCTTTACTTTTATAAAGTGAGCTGCTAAAACCCGATACATTTTGAAGGTCATGGAAAAGGTTATCAGTCATTGCAGGAGTATGTTTATTTTTCAATAGCTCTTTTTCTAAATCTTGATGGGTTGAAAGGTAATTGTTAGATAAGTAAAATATCAAAGGAACTATAGACATTTCCTTAGTATATTTTTCTTGATTATGTTGATTTTTCATATCCTCACCATGGTCAGAGAAATAACAAACCTCATCAAAACCCTTTTCTTGTGCCATTTTTATAATGCTACTTACAATCATATCGTTATATAAAACAGTATTGAGGTAGCTGTTTAAATCATCAATTTTATCTGTTTTAAAAACGTTAAATGCTGAAGGATAGCGCTGCCCATAAAACCAGTGTGAACCCATCAGGTGGATGAAGTAGATTTGTTTATTTTGTTTTTGCTCTTTTGAGAATTGATTAAAAATGGGTAATAATTCTTCGTCATAATAATTTCCCGATGCTACATTTTCTTTTTGGATATTATTATTACTGCTAGTAAAATAAACATGATCTGCCGAAGCAGAGATGACTGCATTAGGGGTATCATACTTTCCTAACTGAGCTTGATTACTGATCCAAAAGGTTTCGAAACCCGCTTTTTTGTATAAATCAACTAAAGAAACCGCCTTGGTAAAAGGGATATTGTTTTCGTTATTAATATTAGTTAAGACTTTTTTTAATGCTGGAACAGTCGTAGCTTCAGGTGAAATAACATTATCAAAATAGAATAGTTTACCCAATTTTGTTTCTTCAGATAAAGCTAATAAATTGGGGGTAGTATTTTTAGAATAACCATATAAGCTCATCATGTTTCTATTGAGCGACTCGCCGATAATTACTATAATTTTTTTTGCAGCATTTTGAGGAATAGTATAACTAATAGAAATCTGATTTAGGCCTTTTGATCGCTCTTCTGATAAGTTCTTGAGCATTTCTTTATTTTTCAAATACAGATAATACTCAGAACTTAGAGCTCCAAATGGACCTGAGAAACTGGCTAAACCAAATGCAATAGTAAATACGGCTAGGAACTTAAAACTCATTTTTGTAGCGGGTTCTTTACCTCTACTTTTCGAGAAAAAGAGTGCCAGACTAGCAACTATAAATAATACGATAATGAACACATGAAAGACTGAGAATTTGGCTTTTAAATATTCAGAGCTTTCAGTCGGGTTAGTGATGAATAAGGTATTAATTAAAGGGCGAGTAATTCTTGTTCTTTCTGCAATAAAAAATAAAACGGATAAAATATTTAGGGAACTGATGAGGTAAGCTGCAATGAAAAATAGTTTTCCTAAAACAGATTTTGAATTATAAAGTAATAAGCCGCAGTATAAAAAGCAAAGGGTGGAGAAAGCGAAAATCCCAAACCTTAAAAAATGATCAATCACATACCATGATAAAAAGTAAATGATAAATATTGGTACTAACGCAAATGCTTGTTGTCTGCTGATATATTCTTTATACGGCTTAAGCCAAAAAAACAGCAATATTAATAGACCACAAATGAAACTGAATAAATAAATGCCTTTAGAGTAATAGTATTTTTCGTAACTAATTTGAGCACCATAAAGCAGGCAAATAATTGCAGTAATAAGTAGACCGTATTTCTTGAATAGATTCTGCATGTTAGGTTTTACGCTTTAAAAATAAATAAAATATGAGATAAAAAATCAAATAATTATACAATTGTAAAACTGTATCCTTTATTCAGGACTAGTCATTGCGGTTTAATGCTTCACCAAAATTTAAATGTCCCAGTCGGTTTGATTTTAACAAATTGGAGACATACCCGTCTGGACTAGACTTGGTTTTTATTATGATATCAGGTGTAGGGTAAATGATCCAAATTTATGGATTCCAAACTCACGTTGATGATAAAATGAGAGGTCGAGTAATTAGGTATTTTGCGATAGCGTTTCAGGGGATGGTTCCTCTAGGGAGTTATTTAGTCTGATTTTCTGCAAACCATGTTGACACATAAAAAAAATGATGATCCAAAGTGTGATTGGTGCGATTACCGAGCAGTATTTTATTTTATGCTTAAAAAAGTAAGATTAAAAGTGGTAAATATTGAGCCTAACGCATTAAGAGAAAACCCTGATTTTATCATGTGATGGCGGTAAAAAAGAGATGATCTCTACTAATCAAATAAAAAATCTTTTCACTTATAAAAAAGGTTCAACATGTTTTACATGTTGAACCTTTTTTTTGGTTTTTAGTCATAGCAAAGAAAATTATTTTTGATTTGCTTTGTAACGTTTGTCTGGAGTTCCGTCTTTTTTAAGTGGACCTGTTGCAGTAGTTTTTGCTTTGTAGCGTTTGTCTGGTGTACCGTCTTTTTTAAGTTTAACACTTGATGACGTTGTTGTTACTGTTTTTTTAGTAGTTTCTACTTTAGGCGTAGTTACTTTCTCCGTTGTTACCGTCTTTTTTGTTTCATCCTTTTTTACTGCCGTAGCGGTAGTTGTCATTTTGGTTTTTTTCTCTACTTTTTTAGTAGTTGCCGGAGTTGTTTGTGCAAATGTGGTGCTCAAGCCAAATGCTGCTGCAATGGCGAACATGAATAATTTTTTCATAATGCTTAAATTATACTTAATTGATTGACATAAAATTAATTCTTTTTTTCGAAATTATTTATGAATAAAGAAACGTCAATTGTCGACGTTAATTATTTTATAGACGATATTTATTTAGGTTGTTTTTAATAGTCTAAATTGCAAATTCAGGAATTGCTTTCATATAAATTTTTAGCATTAAGCGTCTCCAAAAGCTTAACCT
>JACMOI010000057.1 GCA_014378105.1 Pseudopedobacter sp. | reverse complement strand
TTATACATTCCCTGCTCCCCCGGAAGAGGTTTATTTAGCCCTGACTATTCCATTGAGTATTAAATTATGGAGCGGCGCTGAAGCCGAAATGAGCACTGAACCAGGCTCCGAATTTTCTTTATTCGATGGAGATATCGTTGGAAAAAATCTGGAATTTGAATACGGAAAAAAGCTGGTTCAGCAATGGTATTTTGAAGGACAGCAGGAAGAATCAATTGTAACAATGAAAATTCACGAACACAAAAAAGGGACCTCCATAGAACTACAGCATACAAACATTCCTGATGAAGTTTATGATGAATTTGTAGACGGTTGGAATACCAGTTATTTTGGAGAACTCTATGAATTTTTTGATGGTGAATAAGGTAAATATCTAGCGGTTGGCTCTTCTTTCAAAGTAGGCTCAATTTCATTTAGTTTTTCTCCATTTAAAATTTTTTTATACAATTTTAGATACTTATTTGCCATCTCGTCTGCAGAAAAAGTTTCCTTTGCATAATTATGGCAGGCTAAAGAATTAAATTCTTCAGGATTTTTAATTGCTGCTATTAATTCATCTTCATTATTTGATAGAAACCCATATTCCTTACCTACAATTTCGGGCAAAGAGCCATAAGGAGTGCCAAAAATAGGGCATCCAAAATATAAACTTTCTATCAATGCCAATCCAAAAGGTTCATGCCACAGAACAGGAAAAATTAATCCTTTAGATTGATTAAGATATTTTGACTTTTCCTGATTATCCACCATTCCTTTAAATGAAACATGAGAATCGAAAGTGAAACGCCACCCCATTTTAAAATTAAAACGATAACCGCCTAAAACATTTAGGGACTCATTTGCAAGTTTGGTAATTGCAATTGCACCTTGTACATTTTTAACTTTCCATGATGCGTTTCCCAAAAAATGAAAGTTATTTCTTTTTCTAGAGAGATTAGGTTTTACATAATTATCCCAATCCAAACCATTATGAACAAAAGATTTAGAACCATAGCGTTCAGCTAAATTTTTACTAACAAAAACTGTTTGAATATCTTGGTTTTGACCAAAAGATACATTTCCATGTACGGTCACCAAGTAAGGCTTTTCTACATCATGCTTTAACCTAAAATTCAAATGAACCAAATCTGCATCTTTGGGTATCTGACTATTTAAACTAACGTTTTCATTTAAATAGATAACTTTTGCAAAATCACATTTTGAACCTTCGGCCACTAAGAAAGTTACCTGATGTCCTTTATTTATCAATGCTTTGCCCAAATCCCAAACCACACGTTCTGTACCCCCATATTTCAATGCTGGGATTTTCGAGTTGAGCTCGATAACAATATGTAGTTTTTTATTCAGAATATGCATGTCTAATGGCTGGACGAAGGTTATATGCCGAAGCCATTACTTCTCCGTAAGCACCAGCAGTTCTTAAAGCAATTAAATCTCCCCTTTTAGTTTCAGGTAATTGAACTTCTTTTCCAAAACAATCTGATGATTCACAAATTGGGCCCACTACATCATAGTTTAAAGTTGAGGGTGAAGAGTTGAAAGTTTCTATCCCCTCATTTTTTGACTTTAGACTTTCTACTTTTAACTTACTGATGTTGTCTATCTGATGATAAGCCTGATATAAAGCTGGGCGCATTAACTCTGTCATTCCCGCATCAAGAATGACAAAGTTTTTCTTAATCCCGTGTTTCACATATAAAACTTTAGAAATTAAGCTGCTGCATTGTGCAACTAAAGCTCTGCCTAACTCAAAATGGACCTCCTGATAAGGCTTAACAATTAAAAAGTCGGCAAAAATCTGGAAATAGCTTTCGAAATCTACAATTGCTTCTTCATCTGGATGATGATAATCCACACCCAATCCGCCACCAACATTTAAAATTTTAACAGGCATTCCCCTTTCTTCAAACCAATGTTGCATTTCATTCACCTTTACACAAAGGCTTTTGAAAACATTCATATCTGTAATCTGAGAGCCTACATGAAAATGAATTCCTAAAAATTCTAGGTTTTTACATCGCTTCAGTGTTTCAGAAACCATAGGTAAGTCCCACGAATTAATGCCAAACTTATTCTCATCTAAACCGGTAGTAATGTAATGGTGAGTATGCGCATCCACGTTTGGATTGATACGAACAGCAACTGAAGCCATTTTTCCTTTCACTTCTGCCAATTCATTTATTACTTCTAATTCTTGAACAGACTCTACATTAAAAGCGAAAATATTTTGATCTAAAGCATCATTAATCTCTGTATCAGATTTACCAACCCCTGCAAACACGATTTGCTTTTTATCGAAACCCGACTCAACAGCTCTCTTCACCTCACCACCAGAAACACAGTCAGCTCCAAATCCGTTAGACTGAATCAAACTCAAAACCCGCTCATTAAAATTAGCTTTTAAAGCATAATGAACATGGAAATTAAAAGCATCCGAAGCAATTTTACATGCGGTTAAAGTTTTTTTTAGCAAACCTAAATCGTAATAATAAAACGGTGTTTCTTTACTTTTAAAAGAAGCTACAATTTCTTCGTTAAACATTTTCTTCATCACTAATCAAATAAACGGTTATGTAAACTTCTTAATGTTTCAACTTTATCTTCGGTTTTGATTAAAAAAGAAAGATTATGCTCACTACCACCATAAGAAATCATTCTTAAAGGAATATGCTTGATAGCATCTAAAATTCTTGCACCAAAACCATGTGAATCTGCTGACAAATCACCAACAACACATACTATTGTTTGGTTTACATCAACCTCTACCACACCAAAATCACTCAGTTCTTTGGTAATTTCTCCTAAATACTTAGTCTCATCTATAGTTACAGAAACTGCAACCTCTGATGTAGTAATCATGTCGATAGGTGTTTTATAGCGTTCAAAAACTTCGAAAACACGACGTAAAAATCCATAAGCCAAAAGCATACGGCTACTGTGAATTTTAATTGCCGTGATACCATCCTTGGCCGCAATAGATTTGATTTTTCCTTTTTCACTTTTGCTGGAAATCAAAGTCCCAAAAGCCGTTGGCTCCAAGGTATTTAATAAACGAACCGGGATTTTATATTTTTGAGCTGGAAAAACTGATTGCGGATGCAAAATCTTCGCCCCAAAATAAGCCAACTCGGCTGCTTCATCAAAGGAAAGATTGGCAATTGGTTTAGTCCCTTTAACAATTCTTGGATCATTATTGTGCATTCCGTCAATATCCGTCCATATTTGTACTTCCTCCGAACGTATACCCGCTCCTATTAAGGATGCTGTATAATCACTTCCTCCTCTACGTAAATTATCAATTTCGCCAAATGAGTTCCTACAAATATATCCTTGTGTGATAAAAAGATTTATATCTGGAGCGGCATCCAAAAAAGGCTGTATATGATCCGTGATAAAATCAACAATCGGCTCGTTGTCTGCATCAATTTTCATGAAATCTAAAGCAGGTAATAAAACCGAAGGCACACCAATTTCTTTCAAATAGACATGATAAAGCGTAGTGGAAAGCAATTCGCCTTGAGCAACAATCACCTTGTCCTCAATCGTTGTAAATAAATCATTAGAAAAAGCATAAAGTAAATCGAAATGATAATCAATCACTTCTTTTGCTTGCTCACGATATTCTGCATTAGCGAATAGCTCTTCGATAAAAACTTCGTATTTATCCTTTAAAGTTTTAATCAAAAGGTTGGCCTTGGGTTTATCTGATGCTAAATAAGCTTGCCCTATTTCCACTAAACTATTGGTCGTACCAGATACCGCCGATAAAACCACAATTTGTCTTTCGTTGGGGTTAATAATGTCAAGTAGTTTTTTCATCCTTTCAGGACTACCTACTGACGTACCTCCAAATTTTAAAACCTTCATTTTTAATAATTTTGACTGCTTTTTATACTGTTTTTTAAAAGCGGCTAAAAATAGATAAATCCAAGTGATTATTGGAGAGGAATGCAAAATATTATTTGGTAATAATCAAAGAAATTAGTGCTCAACAAATTTTAATTTTTAGAAAAGCAAGGCATTTTACACCATAGGCAAAGACAGTCCCGCTGTCCGCTTAATCTTTTTTTGCTAAAAAAGAAAAAAAGGATACCGCTGCCATCGGGTTTAATTCGGCTTGTTTCTCTTTAAAATTTTTGTAAGAGATGTTTTCTCTCCGTGTTTACTTTCATGATTATCCTTTGCGGCACCTATAGAATGAGATGCCTTGAAATCAGATTGTTTAGCTTCCAATTCTGCTAATTTCTAATAAAATTTATGAGGCTTATCCAATTCTTCTTCATTCAAATCCTCTATACTTACCATCCTGTTACTAGCTCCTTTGGTAGCTGCAATCAATTCATTCAATTTTAATTGAATTGCTTTACCGTCTTTATTTTGAGCTTTTTGAATCAAGAATACCATTAAAAACGTGATGATGGTTGTCCCTGTATTAATGACCAATTGCCAAGTCTCTGAATATTTAAAAATAGGGCCAGAAATTGCCCAAATTAAAACGATAGAAACTGCTGAAATAAATGCTGCAGAGCTACCAGTAAATTGGGTCATCCAATTTGCAAATTTATCGAAGAAACCTTTTTTAGATTTTGACATGATTTTGAATTTTAATTTTTGACTTTAGCTCTAAAAATCGTTCCATAAAATAGCAATACTCTTCTGTTTTTAAATAACATTTAAATTCTAAAATAGAATAATTGGTTTCATTAAGTTTTATCATTTTATTAACTTTGAAATCATAGAAAACTAGATTATGCCAGAATTAGACAAAGCTACCGCAGATAAAGTAAACGAATGGTTAAATGGAAATTACGATACCGATACGAAAGCGGAAATTCAAAAATTGGTTGATAGTAAATCTTATACTGAGCTCACTGACGCTTTTTATAGAAATTTAGAATTTGGAACCGGTGGATTACGAGGAATTATGGGTGCAGGCTCAAATCGTGTGAATAAATATACGATTGGTACTGCTACACAAGGCTTAGCAAATTATTTAAAAGCTAAATATCCAGAAGAAAAAATTAAAGTAGCTATTGCACATGATAGTCGTAATAATTCGGATGTTTTAGGAAAAATTACTGCAGATGTTTTCTCGGCAAATGATATTCATGTGTATTTCTTTAAAGCTTTACGCCCAACTCCTGAGTTGTCTTTTGCAGTACGTGAATTGGGCTGTAGAAGTGGTGTCATGTTAACGGCATCGCATAATCCAAAAGAATATAATGGTTACAAGGCTTATGGTGCAGATGGTGGTCAATTTGTAGCGCCTGATGATCAATTGGTGATGCAAGAAGTAGCAAAAGTTGCTTCAGTTGACGATATCAATTTTAAAGCTAAACCAGAAAATATCATTTTAATTGGAGAAGAAATTGATGCTGATTATTTGAAGAAGATTACCTCTTTATCTGTTTCTCCTGATGCTATTAAGCGACAAAAGGATTTAAAAATAGTTTACTCTCCTATTCACGGTACTGGCATTACTTTAGTACCAAAAGCATTAGAAATGTTTGGTTTCGAGAATGTGATTTTAGTTGATGAACAAACTACTCCTGATGGAAATTTCCCTACAGTTGTTTATCCAAATCCAGAAGAAAAGGAAGCTTTAACTTTGGCACTTAAAAAAGCTAAAGAAGTAGATGCTGATTTAGTTTTAGCAACCGACCCCGATGCTGACCGAGTAGGTATTGCCGTTAAAAACCATAAAGGGGAGTTTGAATTATTGAACGGAAATCAAACGGGTTCTCTTTTGGTCAATTATATGTTAGAGGCTTGGGAAAAAGAAGGGAAATTCACGGGTAAAGAGTATGTGGTTAAAACAATCGTCACCACCTGTTTGATTGATAAAATTGCAGCTGCTAAAAATGTGACTTGCTACAATACCTTAACTGGGTTTAAATTTATTGGTCAGCTTATGACTGAGAAGCAAGGAAAAGAAACTTTTATTGTTGGCGGAGAAGAAAGTTATGGTTATTTGGTGGGTGAGTTTGTGAGAGATAAAGACGCGGTAGTTTCGGCGGCGTTCATTTCAGAAATGACTGCATTCTATAAGGATAAAGGATCTAGCCTTTACGATGCCATGATTGACATGTATGTGAAATACGGTTTTTACAAAGAAAAATTAGTATCGATCACCAAAAAAGGCAAAGCCGGAGCAGAAGAAATTATAGCGATGATGGAACGCTTTAGAAATAATCCACCAGCCAATTTAGGAGGATCCAAAGTTGTTCAACTAAAAGATTATGCTTTACAAAAGGAAACTGATTTGGTTGCGAATACGACTCAAACCTTAGATTTTCCAAAATCAGATGTATTGCAATTCATTACTGAGGATGGTTGTATCATTTCTGCCCGTCCGAGTGGAACGGAGCCTAAAATTAAATTCTATTGTAGTGTAAATGCTCCTCTGAACTCTAAAGCTAATTTTGAAAAAGTGAACCAAGATTTAGAAGAAAAAGTGAATCAAATCATGAGTGATTTAGCAGTTTAGATTCTTTTAAATATTTAAATTTGAGCCATTTGATAATTTTCAAATAGCTTTTATTATTGTTATGAAATCCCATCACCTCCATCTATTTAACTACGATTATTGGGCTAACCAGCAAGTTTGGAAAAGTATGGTTGAAAAACCATTAGTTCATCCTAAACTTGAAAATTTATTTTCTCATTTATTAAGCGCTCAAAGAATTTGGCTCAACAGATGTATTGAAGTTTCTGAAATTATTCCATTATGGAATACCAAATCAGATTTAGAAAGTTTAATGATAGCAAATTATAAAGAATGGATCGTTTTTTTAGGAAATGTAAATGATGGTGATTTTGAACAAATTATTAACTATAAAAATACTTCTGGTATTGCTTTTCGCACAAAACTAAACGATATACTGATTCATTTAATAAACCATGGTACTTATCATCGTGGACAGATTGTGTTATTATTAAAAAACGAAAGAGAAATTTTACCTACTACAGATTATATTTTTTGGATACGATAGTTTAATAGTAGACTCCGAATGGTAAGTTTGCTTAAATATAATAGTTAATCAACCCATGATAAAATCAATTCCTAAAGTTTTATTTTTTATTCTCTCATTCATCATTATTATTTCCCTTCATTCATGTAAAGATCAAAAGGCAGAACAAAAACAACTTCAAGAAGAAGTGATGAAAACTCACGACGAGTTGATGATGGATATGGATAAAATCATGAATAATAAATCGGCTTTAAGCCAGATTCAAAATAAATTAGATAGTTTGAAACAGCGAAATATAACCTTAGATACGGCAACCCTAAATTCGGAGATTATTTCAATAAAGTCTAAATTAGATGTTTCTGATGACACCATGATGAAATGGATGAACAATTTCAACCCTGATTATACCGGAAAAACCCCATCAGAAATCATGACTTATCTAAGTGCTCAAAAAATAAAAATTGATGCTGTTAAAACATTATTCACCGAATCGCTTTCTAAAAGTGATAGTTTGATTACTAAATATAAATAAGATGAAACGTTACATTCCGCATTTTTGTGCTATTATACTTTTATTAATTGCATCATGTAGTTCCGAACCAAAAAAACTACCAATACTTGGAAATCGTGAACCTTTTGAGAAGGATTTGAATGGCAAAAAAGTAATGGATACCATTTATCAAAAAATTCCTGAATTCAGCTTTATGGATCAAGACAGTGTGATTATTAACAATGATTCTTTAGATCATAAAATTTATGTAGCAGACTTTTTCTTCACCTCATGTCCATCTATTTGCCCTATCATGAGCAAACACATGTTGCAAATTTATAATAAATATCATGGTAACCCAGCAGTCGCTTTGCTGTCTCATACCATTGATCCAAAACATGATACCATCCCTGTTTTGAAAAAATATGCTGAGAAATTGGGAGTAAAAGATAACCAATGGCATTTTTTACTAGGTAATAGAGATACTGTTTATCAGTTAGCTAAAACTGGCTATATGTCATTTGCTGCTGAAGACGCTACAGTTCCTGGCGGCATTACACATTCGGGTTACATGATATTGGTAGATAGCCAAAGACATATCAGAGGCGCTTACGATGGAACAGATGAAGATCAGGTAAAACAATTAATGAGTGATATGGATATTTTATTAGCCGAAGAAAAAGCTAGAAAAAATGAGAAATAAGATTATTCTTCTCGCAATAATCCCCTTAGCAATAATTATATTTATAAGCTCTTGTGGGGAAGAAAATATCAAATATCAACGTTATTATTCTGATGGCTCTCAGCTTTATAAAATTCATTGTCAGAATTGCCATATGAGTAATGGAGAAGGTTTGGGACAATTAATTCCACCACTTACTGATAGTACATTCTTGAGGAAAAACAGAGAGAAATTAGTTTGTTATGTTAATTATGGTTTAAATGATTCTATTAAAATCAATGGGATTGATTATCAGGGTCAAATGCCCGCTGAAAAGCATTTAGCAGCCATTGATTTAGCAAAAACGCTCACCTTTATCACTAATTCATTTGGAAATAACCAAGGGATTTATGATGTTATTGAAGTTCAAAAAAATCTAAATAATTGTAAATAGTTTTAATAACTATCTTTGCAGTGCAAATGGCTCTATCGCTGTTCGTCCCGATAGCTATCGGGATGGAGAGAGGAAAGTCCGGGCAACACAGAGTATCCTGCTTCTTAACGGGAAGGCGTTTTTTATAGGGCGACAGAAAGTGCTACAGAAAATAAACTACCTCGCCTCGCTTCCGATGATTATCGGGATCGGGATTAGGAAAAGGTGAAAACGTGAGGTAAGAGCTCACGACTTTGTATGGTAACATGCATCGTGGTAAACCTCAGGAGTTGAAAGGTCAAATAAGTTCAGGTTTTGAGGTTACTCGCTTCAATTGATTCGTCAATATCTGGATGGGTAGACTGATAGATTATAATAGCAATATTATGGCAAGATAAATGATAGAGACATCTTGATTAAACTCAGGATGACAGAACCCGGCTTACAAGTTTGCATTATTAAAGCAAAAGAAGTCCTGCGATTAATCACAGGACTTTTTTTATTCGAAAAACTGTCTAATTTTGTATACACCCAAACTTGAATAGAGAACAATGGCTAAAATTTTAATTATTGACGACGAAAGAGCAATAAGAAGTACCTTAAGAGAGATACTAGAATACGAGGATTTTAAGGTTGATGACATAGACAATGGCGCTGATGGCTTGCAAATGATTAAAAACATTGAATATGACTTGGTACTGTGCGACATTAAAATGAATCGTATGGATGGTATGGAGGTTTTAACAGAAGGTTTAATTCTAAAGCCTGATTTACCTTTTATTATGATATCCGGTCATGGTACAGTTGAAACTGCTGTTGAGGCTTCCAAAAAAGGAGCTTATGATTTTATATCTAAACCACCAGATTTAAATAAGCTTTTAATTACCGTTAGAAATGCACTTGAAAGAGGAAACTTAGTTACAGAAGCTAAAGTTTTAAAACAAAAAGTAAATAAATCTAAAACCCGTGAAATTTTAGGTAATTCAGCAGCCATATTAAAAGTAAAAGAAACTATCGATCGTGTGGCACCAACAGATGCCCGTGTTTTAATTACAGGAGCGAATGGTAGTGGTAAAGAATTAGTTGCAAGATGGTTACATGAAAAATCAAATAGATCTTCAGGACCTTTAATTGAGGTGAATTGTGCTGCAATCCCTTCAGAATTAATAGAATCAGAATTATTTGGCCATGAGAAAGGTTCTTTTACATCTGCCATTAAGCAACGTATCGGGAAATTTGAGCAAGCCAATGGCGGAACTATTTTTCTAGACGAAATAGGAGACATGAGCCAATCGGCACAAGCTAAAGTTTTAAGAGCTTTACAAGAAAATAAAATTACTCGCGTTGGAGGCGAAAAGGAAATAGAAGTTAATGTAAGAGTAATTACGGCAACAAATAAAGATTTACTAAAAGAAATTGAGGAAGGTAATTTTCGAATGGATTTGTACCATCGATTAAACGTAATTCATATACATGTGGCGCCTTTGATAGAAAGAAAAGATGATATCACCATGCTGTCCGATACTTTTTGTGATGAGATTTGTAGTGATTACGGAATGACTATAAAAAAGATTACTTCTGGCGCTCATGAAGCTTTAAAATCACTTCCGTGGACAGGTAATATCAGAGAATTAAGAAATGTAATAGAACGTTTAATTATTTTAAGTGATAAGAGGATTACTGAGGATGATGTAAAAGCATTTTCAAATCCAAGTGGGAGTATTTATAATCCAATAAATCAATTTGAAAATACTGATAAAGATTTTAACTTCGATGAATTTTCTAAATTCCAAGATTTTAAAGATCATGCCGAAATGGAATTTATAAAATTTAAATTAGAAAAAAATAATTGGAACGTATCAAAAACTGCTGAAGATATTGACATTCAACGCAGTCACTTATACAGTAAAATTGAGAAATTCGGTTTAAAAAGAAATGAATAAATGATAAACGATTTTATAAAATATGAAGCTCCGGTTCTAACAGCAGAAGAAATGCTGAAAAAGAGTCGGAGCTTTTTTTTTAATATGAATCAGAGAAGGTCTATTAGAGAATTTTCTGAAAAGCCTGTAGCCAAAGAAGTAATAGAAAACATGATAAAAACTGCTTCGACGTCTCCATCCGGGGCACATAAACAACCTTGGACTTTTTGTATAATAACTAATCCTATTATAAAAACACAAATTAGAATTGCTGCTGAAAAAGAAGAAAAGGAAAGTTATGACCATCGAATGAGTGATGAGTGGCTAAAGGACTTGGAAAAATTTGCTACTAATTGGCAAAAGCCATTTATTGAAACCGCACCATATATTATTGTCATATTCAAAAAGATATACGATGTGGAAGAGGATGGGACTAAACATACCAATTATTACGTTCAAGAATCGGTTGGTATAGCCGCTGGAATGTTAATTACAGCTATTCATCAGGCAGGCTTAGTGACTTTAACACATACACCAAGCCCAATGAATTTTTTGAATAAAATATTAGATCGTCCGGCTAATGAAAAGCCTTTTCTTTTACTACCCGTTGGTTTTCCGGCAGATGATGCTAGGGTTCCTGATATTGAAAGAAAGAATTTAGATAAAATTTCTGTGTGGTACTAATTATTTTAAATATTACACTAAAAATCGATGAAAGAGTTTATCGTTAAAAATCTATCTTTGCGATTCGAATGAAGCACATACGTAATTTTTGCATAATTGCACACATTGATCACGGAAAAAGTACTCTTGCTGATCGTTTATTAGAATTTACTTCTACCGTTACCCAACGTGAGTCTCAGGCTCAATTGTTAGATAATATGGATTTGGAGCGTGAACGTGGAATCACGATAAAAAGTCATGCCATCCAAATGAATTATATTCATGAAGGTCAAGAATATATCTTGAACCTGATTGATACACCAGGACACGTGGATTTCTCATATGAAGTTTCCCGATCAATAGCTGCTTGTGAAGGTGCATTGCTGATTGTCGACGCATCTCAAGGAATTCAGGCACAAACTATTTCCAATTTATATTTAGCCCTAGAGCAAGATCTCATTATTATTCCTGTTTTAAATAAAATGGACTTACCTGGTGCAATGCCAGAGGAAGTGAAAGATCAAATAGTAGATTTAATTGGTGGAGAAAGATCAGACATTATTCCTGCTTCTGGTAAAACCGGATTAGGAATATTAGATATTTTGACAGCAGTTATCGATAGAGTTCCTGCCCCTGTTGGTGATCCTGATGCTCCTTTACAGGCACTGATTTTTGATTCAGTTTTTAATTCTTTCAGAGGAATTATAGCTTATTTCAAAGTAATTAACGGCCAAATCAAGAAAAACGATAGAGTAAAGTTCGTTGCAACCGGTAAAGAATATATCGCTGATGAGGTTGGCATTTTAAAATTAAATCCTTCTCCAAAAGATGTGGTAAAAACTGGTGATGTAGGTTATATCATTTCTGGAATTAAAGAAGCCAGAGAGGTTAAAGTTGGGCATACGATTATTTTAAGAGACAGACCTGCTCCAAGTATTCAAGGATTTGAGGAGGTTAAACCAATGGTTTTTGCTGGGATTTACCCAGTAGATACTGATGAGTTTGAAGAACTCCGTGAGGCCATGCATAAATTGCAACTAAATGATGCTTCTTTGGTTTTCGAACCAGAATCTTCTGCGGCTTTGGGTTTTGGTTTCCGTTGTGGTTTCTTAGGAATGCTACACATGGAAATTATTCAGGAACGTTTAGAACGAGAGTTCGATATGACGGTAATCACTACAGTTCCAAACGTTTCTTATATTGCTCATACAACAAAAGGAGATCCTTTTGTAATCAATAACCCATCAGAGTTACCTGATCCTTCTAAATTAGAGTTTGTTGAAGAACCTTTTATTAAGGCAAATATTATTACAAAAGCAGAATTTGTTGGCCCAGTAATGTCTCTTTGTATCCAAAAAAGAGGAATGATTATGAATCAGCATTATTTAACTGCTGACAGAGTGGAATTGGTATTTGAAATGCCAATGGGCGAAATTGTATTCGATTTTTACGATAGGTTAAAAACAATTTCTAAGGGATATGCATCTTTTGATTATCATCAAATCGGATACAAGCAATCTGATTTAGTAAAACTAGACATCATGTTGAATGGTGAGCATGTAGATGCACTCTCCTCTTTAATTCACAGAAGTAATTCTTATGATTTTGGAAAGAGGATTTGTGAAAAATTAAGGGAATTAATTCCTCGTCAACAGTTTGATATTGCTATACAAGCTTCTATTGGTGCTAAGATTATCGCCCGCGAAAATGTGAAAGCATTGCGTAAAGATGTTACTGCAAAATGTTATGGTGGTGATATTTCTCGTAAACGTAAATTGTTAGAAAAGCAGAAAAAAGGTAAAAAGCGTATGCGACAGGTTGGAAACGTTGAAATTCCACAATCGGCGTTTATGGCTGTTTTGAAATTAGATTAATAGAGTAGCTAGATTCAAGTATCAAGTATCAAGATTAAACGGTGCAAGGTACTTGATACTTGTTACTCCCTACTAGATACTTAAAAATGAAATTACTCGACGGAAAATTCGTATCAGAAGAATTAAAGAAACAAATAGCCGAAGAAGCAGCAGAAATGCTAAAGAAAACAGGTAGAAAGCCTCATTTGGTTGCTGTTTTGGTAGGGCATGATGGGGGAAGCGAAACTTACGTAGCCAGCAAAATGCGAAATTGCGAAAAAGTAGGTTTTAAATCTTCGTTAATAAGATATGATGAAACTGTTACCGAAGCTGAGTTATTAAATAAAATTGAAGAGTTGAATCAAGATTCATCTATTGATGGATTTATTGTTCAGTTGCCGCTACCAAACCATATCGACCCAGAAAAAGTTACAGAAGCAATAGACTATAGAAAAGATGTAGATGGCTTTCATCCTATCAATTTAGGAAGAATGCAAAGAAATCTTCCTTGTTTCTTACCTGCTACTCCTTTTGGAATTTTATTGATGTTGGAATTTTATGGAATTGAAACAGTTGGTAAAAACTGCGTTGTAATTGGTCGAAGTAATATTGTAGGTAGCCCAATGAGTATCTTGATGGCTCGTAATTCAAATCCTGGAAATTGTACCGTTACTTTAACACATAGCAGAACTCAAAATTTAAAAGAAAT
>JACMOI010000191.1 GCA_014378105.1 Pseudopedobacter sp. | reverse complement strand
TTTGTGTTTAAAACTCTTGCCCTTTAGTTGCTCTTCGGCTTTTTGCGTTAAAAAAACCAACGCTTCTTTTCGTTCTAATTTATCCGAAACATTATTCAATACATCATTAACAGACTGATCGAAAAGTTGAGATTTTAAGCTATATGATTCTCTTAGAAAATAATACTGCATCGCCACCACACCTAAAAGTGCAAAACTCATTAACCCAATAATCAAACTGATACTTTTCCTCTTCATCTAAATACAAATATAATTTTAATGAGAGTCTATTAGGTTTGTTTAACAATTTTTAACATTCATTAACAGTGCTTTAACAAAATTTGGTGCTCTTTAGTTGTACATTTGAGTTCATCAATCATTATAACATCATGAATAAAAAAGTACTCATCTGGAACATGCTACTAGTAGTACTGGTAGTGGTGTCTGTCAATAAATCTTCAGCTCAGAAAAAGGAACTGAAACAAGAAAAATTAGAAATTACTATTAATAATGGTGATACAACTGTTAACGGTAAAAATTTTAAAAATATTACCGAGGATGAGAAAATAGCATTACGAAAAAAATTCGAACCTATAGAAGGTAGAAAGCTTAGGATTACCACCAACCCTGCTGGATATAATAAAAGAGTTAGAATGATTAGAAAAGGTGATGGAGATATAGCTGAATTAGACTCAGGAAGGATGAGGCTTTATTCTTTCAACAAAGATGGAAAAGATATGAATTTCGAAGTTAAAATGGATAGCTTGAGAAAAAATATGATTTTCTTTTCGCAAGATTCTAATAAAGAAGTTAGGGAAGTTTTTGTAAAAAGATTTGGTGAGGGCGCTAATATAGATTGGGAAATGGTTCATCCTCGAATAAGTAGAGGTCAGGATATGACTCCAATGCAAATGAATAGCGATAGGGCAATGACCATTCGCCGTCCCAATATGCCTAATTCAAGTCATTTTGATTTTACTACTACCGATAAAGATGGCTTTACGACAGAACAACATATCATGGTGATGGATGCTGGAAAACTTGATTTTATTAATCTTCTAAAAGGAAAATCATCTATGAATTCTTTAGAAATTAAGAATTTAATTTTTTATCCGAACTTTTCGAATGGCAAAACAATAATTACTTTCCAAGCCCCTACAAAAGCAAGTATTGAAGTGATTTTGTTAAACAATCAAGGAGAAATACTTTTTTCTGAAAATAAAACTTTAACTGCTGAAGTTTATTCAAAAGACCTTCCATTAAATAAAAATGGTATTTATTTTTTGGAGGTAAAGCAAGGTGGTAAATCATTCATCAAAAAGATAATTAAGAACTAGTTTTTGTGGTTAAATTTGAATGATTAAGCATCGGTTTTTTAACTGATGCTTTTTTTGCACTTTATCATAACAGTCTCTCTCACAGAGAACCTGCACAGTTTACGTAGAGCTTCTAAATAAGAGACCCTGAAGCAAAAGCTTAAGACGCCCTTTGAAAGAATATTCATAAAACATAAAAAGCGGCCAACCTGGGAGATTGATACCGCTTTTATCGCATTGTAATTAGAAAATAGGCTCTTTAAAACGGAAGATCGTCATCTTCTCCCGGTGCTGCGCTAATATCAATTGGGGCAGCATATTCTGGTGTGGTATGTCCGGCAGCCGAATCAGAGGCGCCTAAAACGTTCACTTTCCATAATTGTAAGGTGTTAAAATATTGCTTCTCACCTTGTTTGTTGGTCCATTCTCTTCCTTTTAAATTGAAGAAAACTTCCACCTCGTCGCCAACCTTAACGTTGTCCATCAAAGAACAGCGGTCTTGAATGGCTTCAAACTTTACAAACTCAGGATATTGTGGATTTTCTGCAAATTCTATTACTAATTCTCTCTTCCTAAAGCTATCTGTAACGTTTATTACGTCAGATACATAATGTGCTTTCCCTTTGATATCCATAATT
>JACMOI010000056.1 GCA_014378105.1 Pseudopedobacter sp. | reverse complement strand
GGCCAACTCATTTATTTTGTGGTGGAAGGTGAAATTGAAACGATGTATAACACCAAAAGCAATGCAAAATATAATAATAAGACCACAAAACCCGTTGAAAGTATGATGTGGAAAAACCAATTCTGACACCATTTGTAATATATGGCAGAAAGACCTCGAAAAATTAGCCTTTTGAGGTTTTATTTTTTAAATTGATTTAAACTATTCAACATCTTTAAAATCAAAGTCCTATGAAAGCGAAATTTTACATTCCTTTATTTATTCTGATTGGATCATGGGGGCTTTTTAGCTTTGTTCAGGATGAAGACCCTTTAAAAGAATTAATTCAAAAATTTCAGAAATATCAACATACTTACGTTCAGGAAAAAGTTTATCTACATACTGATAAACCTTATTATGCCATTGGAGATGATATTTGGTTTAAAGCTTATGTGGTTGATGCGCAAACTTTAATGCCTACTACAGAAAGTAATATTCTGTATGTTGATCTAATCAATGGGCGGGATTCAGTAAAGAAGACTTTAAGAATACCTTTGGTAGCAGGCTTTGGCTCTGGAAATTTCGAATTAAAAGATTCGCTTCGTGAAGGTAATTATCGTTTAAGAGCTTACACTACCTGGATGCGAAATTTTGGAGAAGAATACTTCTTCGATAGAACCATTAAAATAGGAAATGTTTGGACCAACCAAGTGATTACCACTACCAATTATCAATTTAAAAAAGAAGGAAATAATGAGGACGTTACTGCCTCCATTAACTATAAAAATCTAGAGGGTTTCCCTTATGCCAATAAGGAAGTTTCCTATAATGTAGAATTGGATTTCAGAAAACTAACAAAAGGAAACGGAATTACTGATGCCAATGGGAATTTAACCATTCATTTTGTAAATGATAAACCTTTTCTAGCTAAAACTGGGAGAATTACGACCTCTCTTAAAATTACCGAAGGAACAATAGTCAATAAATATATTCCTATTCAAAGCACTTCGAATGAAACCAGTGTTCAGTTTTTCCCTGAAGGTGGCGATTTATTAAATGGTGTGAAGAGTAGAGTAGCATTTAAAGCTTTGGGTGCTGATGGTTTAGGAAAAGATATAAAAGGTTTTATACAAGATAATGCAGGCAAAAAAATAGCAACTATTAATCCCCAGCATTTAGGAATGGGTTACTTCTCTTTACTGCCAGCTGCTGGAATGGATTATAGAGCCATCATTCAATTTGAAGATGGATCTGAAAAAAGCATCTCGTTGCCGAAAGCGCAAACCGAAGGAGCTATACTTTCTGTAAACCCAAATTTGCAGGATAGCGTATTTATAAAAGTAAGTACCAATTTAGATTATTACACCAAAAATAAGGATAAGGTATTCTCTGTAATCGCTCAAAATTCTGGAAATATCATCTACACCGCTAAATCTAAATTGGATGGATTAAATTTTTCAACGTTGTTAGACAAAGCAAGATTCCCATCCGGAATTACACAATTTACGCTCTTTAATGATGCGATGTTGCCGATTGCAGAACGTTTGATTTTCATCGAACCAAAAAACACCTTAGATTTAAAAATTAATCTTAATCAGAAAACTTTTAGTCAAAGAAGTCAAGTAACACTAGATATTAATGCCATCGCCCCAAACGGAAAGCCGATTATTGGCTCGTTTTCTATGGCTGTGGCTGATGAAACAAAAGTTCCAATTGATGAAGACATAGAAAGCACCATTTATTCTAATTTGCTGCTAACTTCTGATATCAAAGGCTATGTAGAAAACCCTAATTATTATCTACATGATATCAACGAGCAAAAATTAAAAGATGTAGATGTATTAATGATGACGCAGGGTTGGAGACGATTCAACTGGAAAAATATCCATTATAATACTTCG
>JACMOI010000055.1 GCA_014378105.1 Pseudopedobacter sp. | reverse complement strand
TGCTTGGTACATTTCATTTCACACAAGTTGATACGACAATCAACGATGTGAGAAGTGCCAAAAATCAAAAAAGCATACGGCAGCTTTCGGACATAATTTATAAACTATCGCCAGACAAAATATTTATTGAACAAAAGCCGGAATGGGAATATGAAAACCATATAGACAGCCTTTACCAAGAATACAGAAAAGGAAATTTAAGACAAGAACGTAATGAAATTTGGCAAGTGGCAGGACGGACAGCTAACAGGCTCAATCATTCGCATCTGTTTCAAGCAGGCAATTCCGATAAGTACGACTTTCATTATGCCAGGCTTGAACGATATGCAAAAGCGAATAACCAGGATGATAAACTATTAGACAAAGGAAAAGGAATGACGCAACTAGTGACGTCAAAAATAAATTTTGATTCATTGCTTGTCCATTCTAACTTATTAGACATAATGCGTTGGATTAACTCTCGAAATGTTCAACAAAATTCTCATGCACATTACATAAATGTCTATCCACAGATTGGAAATACGAATGTCTTTACAGCAGCAAACAGAATTGACTCATCTTATTTTATCGGTGCTAACCTGACGACTGATTGGTACACAACAAACATTATGGTTTATGCAAAAATGCTTTCCCAATTAGACTACAACGAAAAAGCAATTTTCTTAATTATCGGTGATGACCATATAGCAATCATAAAACAAATGTTTCAGGAAAATCCTTATTTTGAGGTAGAAGACACAGAAAAGTGGTTAGGTAAAACAAAGATTAGGCTTGACCAAAACCACCGCTAACAAGGGGTTTGTCAAAATGGGGGGCTGAAGTGCTTCGTAGAAATATTTGATCAAACCCGCATAGTTGCGTTTTGTAGGAATTTTAGTGCTAAAAATCCGCCTTCTGGCCGGATTTTTAAATTGCCATTAACTTAGTTAAACCTTGCAGTAATAATAATATTCAAACAATTAGGCTAAAATTTGTGTAATCATAATATATAATTATAAAATAAAAGTATTATGAAAATTGTAGAAACCGCCATAAATCACGGCTCATTTAAAACTTTAGTAGCTGCAGTAACAGCTGCCGATTTAGTTGAAACCCTTAATTCTGATGGACCTTTTACTGTATTTGCACCTTTGGACGAAGCATTTGATGCTTTACCTGATGGCACTGTAGCTACTTTGGTTATGCCTGAAAACAAAGAAAAATTGACGGGCATATTGACTTACCACGTCTTGGCGGGTAAAATTATGTCTACTGATTTAGAAGATGGAATGAAAGCTAAGACCGTAAATGGCCAAGAAGTAACGGTTCATTTAAAAGATGGTAAGGTATTAATTAACGATGCAGAAGTTGTTCTTGCTGATGTGGAAACAGATAATGGTGTTGTCCACGCCATCAACAAAGTGTTGATGCCTTCTTAATTTAATGACCAAGAGTTAAATATAGAAACCTGCCTTGTGCAGGTTTTTTTTCGTTTTAGTAGATCAGCTGAAGACTTTTAAGCCTAGAATAGAATTGAACTTTTTCTGTTGTAGTTGATACTTCATGGATTTTGGAGTCAACACATTTGCATATTAAATCCATTTCGACCTGTCCTAGAAAAGACCCCAAACTGGTATCTTTATTCTAAGGTTAAATGTGATTTTTTCATTGCAAAGCAAAAGTCTGATTTTTTCCTAAAACCTTGCTGATGTTGGGTACCCAAAATCAGCAGGATTTTAAACTTTTGTTACATTTCTTAATTGAACTTATCAAAGCTATTATAGCTATCTTTAGCTGCGGAGCGTATTCAGCGGCGAGATTTCACAGGGGTAACCGATTATTTGTAGGACGTTCTATGAAAACTCCGCCGTGATGAAAGTATTAATATGTTAATAAAACCCTTTGGGTGAAATTAAATAATTTGAATTTTGATATTATTAATGGGTCTATCAAAGATAAATTTATTAGTAAACTGAATTAAAGTTAAGGCTGAAATTTTAACAAGTATTCTTGTTTTAAATCCCCCAACTGTTCTTAGTCTTAAGCGAAACGTGAATAAGGATTAAAGAATAGACAAGAGTCTAAAAACGCTATTTCATTTGTTCATCTGTAGCGGTTGCTACGCTTAACGCTACAGACAGTTACTGATATTTCATACATGCACACCTATCTTACAAAATTCTTGTATATTCAATTCTCAGCAATTAGATTTAGGTTTTTAGACAAACTGCCGTTAGGTGTAAATGTAGCTGACAAAATCTCAAATTGAACACTCAATATCTAAACTATGTTAAAAATTATTTGCTTATTATTTTTAACGACCGCTACTGTTTATGGACAGGATAGCACAATTAATTGGTTGAATAAAAATTGCCAACCTTTAAAATTTGATACGACTTCTAATGATGATGATGAACTCCATTTTTTAAATAAATTACTAAAAGATAAAACCATTATTGGTCTAGGTGAGGCTTCGCATGGGACACGAGAATTTTACTATCAAAAAAGTCGTATTGTTGAATATCTTGTTCAAAAAGAAGGTTATAAAATGCTAGCGCTAGAAGCTCCTTCAAATATAGTAGCTCCCATTAATAAATATATTCAAGAAGGTGAGGGAGATTTAAAAAGCATGCTTAAATCTATGGGTTTATATAATTCAAAAGAAATGTATAATTTATGTGTTTGGCTAAAGGGATTTAATAAAGTCAAGTCTACAAATGAAAAAGTAGAAATAATCGGTTTTGACAGCGAAGGATATTGGCAAGACCCTTTTACAAGAGATGAATTAATGGCTGGTAGTTTTATTAAAAAATACGCAATTAATAAGTTCAAAACGATTCTTTGGGCTCATAACTTACATATTGCAAAAGATGTTACAATGGCAAAATATAAAGCAATGGGCTATTATATTAAAAAGGAATTTGGAGACAACTTTTATGCAATTGGTTTTGACACGTACAAAGGAAGTGTAAATGTTTTAAATAATAACGGTGAACTTGAAAGTCATGAATTTGCAGGAAATGAAGATACATTTTCGACTTTATTTGCAAAAGTTGAATATCCTCAGTTTTTTATTGATTTAACGAAAGAAAATAATCCTCTAACGAACAGCGTAAACAAAATCACTAATATCTATTCGAATTGGAAAACTCCAACTCCTTTACCTATTAGAATTGGTTCTGACTTTGATGGAATAATTTTCATTAGGGAGAGCTCTGCATCAATTGGTTTGGAATAATGTAAGAAATCATGTGATGTGGCAAAAGCATTTACACCTAACAGCAAGTTAAGCTATGCCCGGGCAAAGTGCTCCCGATAGCTATCGGGAATGCGCCTTACTGAAAATTAATTATGTTTATACTTGGGCGGCAAATAGTGTTATAATTCGGGCACAGCTTAAACTAGCCAATCGTTAGCGGTTATTGTATTGCGACTACACAACTTCAAACTCACAGGATTATTAACTTTAATAAAACAAAAACATGAGAAATGAAGAATTAAACAAGCTAAATGTCTTTATTGGCAAATGGCATCATGAAGGTACATCTTATGGTAATGGGCAAAATATTAATAACAAGTCTGCATCTGCAGTTCCTTGGGTAAGTGATGAAAGTTATGAATGGTTGCCTGGAAATTTTTTCGTATTGCATAAATGGTCAGCAAAAACAGGCAATAGTTCTTTCATAGGGACAGAAATAATTGGTTATGATGAAACGAAAAATGAATTCTTTGCGTATTTTTTTGACAACTCTGGTTTTCATCCAATTTATAAAGTTACTGTAGAAAATGACACATGGAATTTTTCAGAACCGAATACAAAAGCAAAAGTCATCATCAACAACAATGATACAATAACTTTCCATTGGTTATGGAAACATGATGGAAGTGATTGGTTACCACTTTGTGACCGAATAGCTAAAAGAGTAAAATGATAATTTAACATAGATCTCCACTGGCGCATTCTTTCGAGGGCTAGCAAAGAGCGATAGGAGATTAGTGACGGATGTTAATTTAAATTAGAGAATAGTTTAATGGCGAAGTACAAGTCAAGCTTTGGCACCTGTCTAAAGCGCTAAGAATTGCGCTAGTGTGGGCTATATTGGGTTTTAAAAATGAGTGATTCATTGATAAAAAGAACATATAAAAGTTATAAGGCATTTTAACCGAACGAATCAATTAAATACTGACAATTATGAAAGGAAAAATATTAATTCTCTTTATTTTTTTGTTGTACTTATTAGTTGCAATAAAAAAAACGACAATATCGAAGCCAACATAAATGGTAGTTATATTGGGACATTTGATCGAAATGGAAACAACGCTGAAGTTAAACTGACTTTTAATAACGGAACGTATAACGGACAAAGTAAATTAGAGAAATTTCCAGCACTTTGCAGCGGAACTTACACAAGTTCAAGAAATAAAATAACTTTTACCAATAGCTGTGCCTGGACAGCAGAGTTTGACTGGACTTTAATTCTAAACGGAGACTGGAATGTTAACTTAACTAATAAAACGCTAACAATGACTAAACCAAATGCAGACAAATACCTATTGACAAGGCAGTAAAAAATGCCTTATAGTAACAAATTTGTACAAAAATGGCTGGATGTAGTTTACGTTAATTGATCAATTATTTATTTAATTTAGTGTGGTGCGACAATGGTTCTGCAAGTAATGCCATTTATGCACAAATTCGCAAACCGTTGGTAGCAAGCTTAAAAAACAATAACACAACTAAAACGGAATATAATGAAAAGCAAAATAACTAATCTGATAGTTATTTTATGCTTCCTTACGATATCCAGCCAAGCTCAAGTCGGAAAATCTAAGCAAACTTTGTCTCCAAAACTTTTTGTCGTACTTGACATTACTGTTAATGATACAATTATGTATGAACAATACAGAATTAAAGATGAACCAATAATAAAAAAATATGACGAAAAATATTTGGTTCGTTCCGGTGTAATTGCATTTGATAAAGATCCAGACAAAAAGTGATTCCAGGTGAAGGAAATTGGAATCCGAATAGACTAATAATAGTGGAATGGAATTCAATGAATGAATTACAGAAATTCAGGAATTCTGAAGAATATTTAAAAATCGCTGATTAAGAAAATGATTAGCTACGACAAAGTCGCTTGTTGTTAATGAAAATTTGACAGAATAATATAAATACAACCTTTAGAGTTACAAAAGCCAGCAAGTAACAGCCGTTTCTTGCAATTGCGAATTTTTTAGTAAGTTCACGTTTCGCGATAATTTTTATCTTTAACAGAAAATATAAAGTTCCGCACTTTGCAACTGACAAGAAGCGGCGGAACGTTGGTAGCAAGCTTAAAACCGGGTGTGGAACAAAATATTTTTTGATAGAAATATCCTATTTTGTTAATGTCGTTATTTTCAAAACAGAAAAATATATATCACATTTAATTTAAAATATATGAATCGCAGAAGTTTTTTAGAGAAAACATCAATCCTAGGGGCAACAACATTGTTGCCATTATCTTCTTTTTCAATGTTTGCAAAATCCAAATATAAGATGGGTTTTCAACTTTA
>JACMOI010000190.1 GCA_014378105.1 Pseudopedobacter sp. | reverse complement strand
TTCACTCATCCTTCGTTAAAAGACGAAGGATGAGTGAAGCTGTTATGAAGCAGACCCCACCTCAAGACGAACACTAAAAGAATCTTTATTCGTTTTTAACCGATTATATACGGATATAAATGGTTAACATCCGACTCTCCTTTCCAAAGCTCCACACCTTTGTATCGTCGGTTCGGCATGGTGTCGCACTGTTCGTTAATCAAGTATTTACATTTTAATTTTTAAGATCATGAGTAATTTAAGAAACAGCGTTCGTTTAATTGGTTTTTTAGGCAATGCACCAGAAGTAAAAGAGTTTTCAAAAACTAAAAAAGTAGCCCGTATGAGTATTGCAACCAACGACAGCTACAAAAACGAAAAAGGCGAAAAAGTAGAAGAAACACAATGGCACAACCTAGTGCTTTGGGATAAACAAGCAGAGATTGCAGCGAAATATTTAACCAAGGGTAGTGAAGTTGCTGTAGAAGGGAAATTGGTCAGCAGAAGCTATACAGATAAAGACGGCATCAAACGTTATGTGACAGAAATTGTAGTGGCAGAGTTTGTGATGTTGGGTAAAAAATAATCACCATCCTAAATCAAATAGCCTTTGAACTTAAAACTTAAAGGCTGTTTGATTTATATAATTTTTGCATTCTTCAAATAAATGGTATGGTCGGCCTCTAAAGTTTTAGCCACAATGGTGTGAATGACCTCATCCAGTTCTTTAGTGGCATATGCTAAATACTCAATCACTTGTTTGTTTTCTTCCGTATTATCGGGATCAAACAAACTGATTAACCCTAAAATACTAGTAACGGGCCTCCTCAAATCATGCGAGCTAATTTGTGCAATCTCTTTCAATTTCTCGTTTTGTTGGATGATAGATAATTCCCTTAATTTTAGATCATTTACATCTTGCATGGATCCAATCATATTTAATGCATTTTGGTCTAAATCATATCTTAAAACAGCCCTATCAACTACATGTTTATACGTTCCGTCTTTACATTTGAATCGGTAGTCTGCTGACCAATTTTCAATCTGATGCGCTTTAACACGCTTCATTTCACCCAAAATTTGTTCCCTGTCTTCAGCATGTATGTTGTTGTCCCACCAAGTTAAATTCTCATCAATTTCTTTCTTCTGATAGCCAAATAGCTTAAATACATTATCATTCCAAAAAACCTCATTGGTTTTAAAATTATAATCATAAATCACATCGTTGGTCGCATTAGAAACCATCTCATATCTAGAATTACTGGTCTGCAGCATATTCTCTTTCAAGTTGTCTTCAATCAGCAACCTAATGAAATTTGATATTCGGTTGATGGTGGTAAATTCTTTTTCTCTTGGTTTGCGGTTTTCTTTATAATAGATGGCAAAAGTTGCTAAAACCCGAAGCTCTTTAGTGCTAATCACAGGGACAGACCAACAAGATTTAAATCCATGTGGCAAAATAAACCCTTTGTAATTACGCCACAGTTCATCTGTTTCAATATCCTCAACAATGACCGTTTTTTTAGTATAAGCAGCGGTACCACATGATCCTTCTTTTGGCCCAATCTTACTCCCATCTAAAATATGAAGGTAACTTTCTGGAATTCTTGGAGCTGCTACATGGTATACTTTTGAATCTTCAATTCTTAAAATTGTAGTGTACATATCAGGATAAATCTGCTCTATTCCTTCTAACAATTGGGTCATTAATTCACCAAAGGAATACTGATCCTCGATGTGGCGTTCTAATATCTGAACCTCTAACTCCTTTGTTTTATTTTCGAAAACCTGATGAGTGATTTCCCTACTTACAATGATTAAATTTTGCTGGTAAGGAATCCCAATCAGTTTAAACCACTTTTTTAAGGTGGGTGCATAAACATCAAAGCTCACCAGCTTTCGTTCATCAAAAGCTTGATAAAATTCTTGATAAAAAGTACTTTCCTTTGTCTTTGGGAATAGATTGAGGAAATTAAAATGAACCAGCTCATTCAATGAACGTTCCAAACCTTTTTCCGCGGTTTTATTGCAATAAATGATATTCCAACTTTCATCTAGCACCAAAAATCCTTCATCCAATGCATCAACTAATAATCCTATATATCTAAAATTTAAACTACTTATTTTAAAATCTTTTAAACCTATTTTCTTTCCAGTAAAAAGGTATTGCTTATGCTTAGTATTATAATTTACAGACCATAAAACATGATTTTTGCTTTCGCCAATTGAAGTATAAAAATTTTTAGAAACTCCATTATTAGAATTTAGATGCTCGTCAATAACGTCCTTTGGGATAAAATCAATAATAGACCTGTTTAAAGTTTCAGAAAGTGAATATGCTACTCTGAAGTGTTTATTGGCGTAATTAATTTCGAGATTTGGGTCACAGATACATAACAAATCGCTACTTAGCTCTTCATAAAAATCAAGAATTTCTGGGGAGAGGTAGCTTTTCATTAAACTTCAAATTGAGTTTTATGAATGAAAAGGTAAAAAAATAAAAACTAAAAAACAAAATCTTTCCGCTGATAAGTTCCTGGCGATGCATGGTCACCTTCTTCGAAATCGAAATTTACAAAATTAACTCCTGGAATCTGCGTGAAAGAGTACGTTGCTTCTGCCATATAAATTTTCGAACCCATGTCTCCGCTTTCTCTGGTCATGTAGGTGGCCTCGGGTATTTTGACAAAAACAGTATCGGTTTGCTGCTTTAAAAAAACTATTCTAATTTCTGGGTACTTTTTATTTAAGGATTTGGTTACATTTTCCGCATCTAAATCTTTATTATCTACCAAACTGCTAGGCTGAATATGAATCTTCTGAGTTGCGGAATCCACTTTTACAGACCAAGGCGTTTCTGTAATTTGTGCTGGTTTTGAAGTTTCCTTTGTTAACGGAACTACCTTTTCTTGTTCAGCTTCGGATGCTGTCTTTTTATTATCCTGTGTGCAGCCAACAAAAAGAATGATGGCGAATAAATAGACTGTTTTTCTTTTCATGATTTATGGTGTTGAAAGTGCAACAGGTAAAATTTTTCCATTAAAAAAACGATGTCCCGTTAACGCAAAACTGGCGATATATTGCCCCATTTCAAAAGCCTGCACTGGGGATTGATAACCCGGAAAAGCTTGTTCTAACATTTCTGTTTGTGCAGAGCCCAAAGCTAAACAATTCACGCTGATTTGATCTTCGGCCAGTTCTTGCGCCAAACATTCTGTCAAGGTGTGTAAAGCCGATTTACTGGCAGAATATGCCGACAAACCTGAGAATTTAGAGCTTCCTTGATAACCACCCATCGAGCCAATATTAACGATATGGGATTTTTTTGTCA
The DNA here is from genome assembly GCA_014378105.1 of Pseudopedobacter sp. Taxonomy (GTDB): domain Bacteria; phylum Bacteroidota; class Bacteroidia; order Sphingobacteriales; family Sphingobacteriaceae; genus Pseudopedobacter. Next base: position 13,971 of record JACMOI010000190.1, on the reverse strand, counting down.
TCAACGGCGTTAAAGCTTTAATCATCCTAAAATGGCCCATCACATTCATGTGAAACATTTCTACCATATCCAACTCCCCCATTTCCTTAAAAGGCTTATTGATAAGTTTTCCTGCGTTATTAATTAAAATATTAAAATCCCCCCAAACTTGTTTTACAAAATCTATTAAGGCCGTTGGGTCATCATTTAAAATGTCGAAAACAATCGCATATATTTTAGCATCGGGATGAAGGCTTAAAGTAATTTTCTGTAAGTTCTCTAGCTTTTCTTTCGAACGAGCCAAGGCGATTACCTCATGGCCTTTAACGGCCAAATCAATAGCAGTCTCGAAACCAATTCCGCTACTGGCACCAGTGATAATTACTTTTTGTGGGTCTTGTTGATCTTCTAATGAAGTAGTTTGCATAAATTATTCTTGTATAATTAACTGCGTAACGGGGTTAGCAATTAAAGCCAAGCCATCATTAATCAGTTTTTTTAACTCGGGTTCTACCGCCGCTTTCATCTGTAAGTAAATCCTGATTTCTTTACTTAATTTTTCTTGCTCGTGATGTTGCTCTAATATCTCTAAAATTTCTAAAGCACACAACCAATCGTCTCTAAATTTATCTTTTAAAATCTCAAAAACCTGATGGAGACCTTCCAATTGCTGCTGATTTTCTCTGCAATCTCTTATTTTTTGGTAAAGCTGATGTAAAGCTTTTTGCTTTTCAGAAAACTCCAATTTGATGGTCTGAGTGGTTGATACGTGAGGAATTTCTTCATAAGCATCTTTATCTGCAGCACCACAAAAAACCGAAACAATCATTTCTCCTACCGCCATGTCATAAACACCCCAATCGGGTTGGAAAATTATTTGTCCATTATCACCTTTTGCGGTACAATCCTCAAAACTGATGAGTAAAACCTTTTCTTCTTTAATTAAAATACGCTTTACTTTTCCACTGATGCTGATGCCGCTTTCAAAATGAAGATTTACTTTTTCATTGATAATGATTCCTGCATTTGTTAAATCGTCCTGATTAAAATTTTCCAAAGCTTTAGCCGAGTTTTTCAATCTCCCAACCGGAGAACTGAATCCATCTTGATGGATATCTTTCCCATGGCCAACCAAGGTTTTATTTTGGTGGCTTAAAGCCGATGGACCTGTAGTTTTAATAAATAACAAATCATCATTTTTACTCAATCCGATATCTGTAAAAACACCAGTCACTTGCAAACCAGAGGAGTAAACTGCCGTACAGGGATTTTTAGATTCTATCGCTTTTAGTACACTTTCGGCGCCTCCTTTTCTAAAGCTCATGGTATCGGCGAAAGCCTCTAAAACATCAATTAAATTTTGGAAAGTTGGCGTCACAAAAAGCTGAGGTTGCTCTTTAGTAATGTCGTATGAGTAATTTACTGTATCTAAATTATACGGTAATTTCTTTACCTTTTCCTGCATGCAGTTGACGCTTTCGCCGATGGAAGAAAGTAAACCTGCACCGTAAATTTTAGGATTTTCAAGCGTCCCGATTAAGCCGTATTCAACCGTCCACCAGTGTAAACGACTGAGTAAAGCCATTTCAGAAGGATCGCCTAAATTATCCTGACAAAATTCTACTTTTTTCTGCGCCTTTTTAACATCTGCTAAACTAGCATTTGCATCTTCCTTTAGGATAGAAAGTCTTCGAATGGCTTCATAAAGCTCATGATCCTTAGAGGAAAACATGGCCTTTGCGCCAATTGAACCAAAGTAACTTAGGTAGTTATTGTAATCCGTATCTGCAATAATGGGTGCATGCCCTGCCGATTCGTGAATAATATCCGGAGCAGGCGTATAAGCAATATGGTGAATTTGACGAATATCCGCAGCAATCACCAAAACCCGATAAGACTGATACTCCATAAAAGCAACTGGAGGAATAAAGCCGTCAACAGTAACCGCTCCCCAACCAATTTTACCCAAATTGTCATTCATGGTTTGTAAGTCTGGAATACTTTCGATGCTCAAACCCGCTCTAGACAAACCTTTGATATAAGGATAATAAGCAACATCCTTTAGGTAACTATAATTTTGGCGCATCACATAACGCCAAACAGAATGATCTATAGGTGTATATCTTTCGTACTGCTGATCAACTATATATTGCCTTAAATGCTTTGGAAGATTCTTTACTTGTGGATTATTAAAATCATTTATCATCTAAATCAAATTTATGGTTTTAGGTCATTTATGCAAAGTAACTAAACAAAATTTATTATTGTTTTCTTTATTCAAACTTTTTAATCATTTCAAAACTTTACAATTAAACCTTTATAAAAATTTGTTTTCTTTCAGTTAAAGATGTTTAGGCTTAGCGTAAAATCGATCAAATTTATTTAGACTTTTTAGTTTAGCTAATTTCAATCCCTAAAATTCTCTATATTTGAAAACAATGGGGTTTCTCTTTCCTGAGTTCTTATTTGCGTGGTTACTGATAGCCATTCCGGTGATCATCCACCTCTTCAATTTCAGGAAATTCAAAAAAGTTTATTTCACCAATGTGGCCTTTTTGAAAGAGGTTGAATTACAAACCTCGTCTGTACAAAAACTAAAGGAACGTTTAATTTTAGCCAGCCGAATGTTGGCTATTTTCTTTTTAGTATTGGCTTTTGCACAACCTTATCTCAAATCTAAAACATCAGCGCAAGCCTTCAAAAAATCCGTAGTCAGTATTTATTTAGATAATTCTTACTCTATGGAAGCGGTAAATAAGAATGGCACTTTGCTGGATGAAGGCAAAAGAAAAGTCAAAGAAATAGTTGACGCTTATTCTTTGAATGATCGTTTTCAGCTCATTACCAATGATTTTGAAGGCAAACAACAACGTTTACTAGATAAAACAGAATTGTTAGATGAATTAGAGAATGTCAAGATTTCTCCCTTGACTAGAGATTATCAGACCCTAGTTAACCGACAGCAGGAAGTTTTATTAAAAGAACAAGGCGTAAAAAGAGTCGCTTATTTATTATCCGATTTTCAAAAGCAAAGCGACTTAAAAAACACTTTAAAAGTCGACACCAGCATTCAACTTAACGCGGTTCAGTTAATTGCAAACGAACTTCCAAATATCTCTATAGATACGGTTTATTTTCTTTCTCCAATTCATCAGCCGCAAGCAAATGAAAGCTTGGTTTATAAAGTCAGTAACCATTCTGATAAACAAGTAAAGCAAATTCCAATCCAGCTCAAGATAAACGGAGCGCAAAAAGCTTTGGCAAATCTAGATATTGACGCCCAAAAAGTGGTTTTAGATACCTTAGCGTTTTCGGGATTAAATGCAGGCTGGCAAGAAGCCAACATTCAATTAAAAGATTATCCCATTACCTTTGACGATCAATTGCAATTTATTTTTGAAGTGAAGAGTACACTGCCCATTTTAGGTGTTTATCAAAATAGCCCGTTCAAAAATTTCAGTGCCGCTTATCAAACCGATCCTTTCTTCAATTTCCAAGAAGTCAACGAATCCCAAATCAACTATTCAGGTTTAGATTCAAAACAACTCATCGTTTTAGAAAACCTAAAAACCATTTCTGAGGGTTTAGCGCAACAGTTGAAACAATATGTAGAAAACGGTGGAAATCTGAGTGTTTTTATTCCGGCCAATGCCGATTTAAATAGTTATCAAAAAACTTTTCAAAGTTTTGGGATTGATGATCCAATTGCTTTAAAAAAGCAAGATATAAAAGCAACAACTTTAAATATCCAGCATCCGTTCTTCAAAAATATCTTTGATCGCTTACCTAAAAACCCCGATTTACCAGCGGCTTCTTTTTATTTTGAATCGAGTAAACTCACCAGAACGACAAAGCAAGTTTTGATGAATGGCGAAGGCAATTCACCTTTATTGAGCTTATATCCAACAAAAAAAGGCAACATTTTTATCAGCTGGATGCCTCTTGAAAATGAGCTATCTAATTTTAGCCGACATGCACTTTTTTTACCCATACTTTTCAAGATGGCTTTTACGGGGAGTCAGGAAAAATCACTCTTTTACACTTTAGGGCAAAATAACAGCATTGATTTAAAAGGCTTAAATCTTCCTGAGAATGAAATCATCAAAATAAAAAATAAGCAAAGCGAAATCATACCCGAGTGGCGCCAAAGCCCTGGAGGTGCAGTCCTTTACTTTGCCGATCAAATTAAAAGTGCGGGGTTTTACGATGTGGTTTATCAAAATAAAATCATTGATAAAATTGCTTTTAACGAGAGCAGAAAAGAATCAGACAGGCAGTTTTATAGTGACAAAGAAATTGAAACTGCTTTAGGAATCAATCAAAAAAATATATTCAATGGAGCTGCTGCACCACTTAATCAACAAATTAAAGAATCAGATTTAGGTTCGACCTTATGGAAAGTTTGCCTAATTTTGGCTATTATGTTTTTGATAGCAGAAATTCTGTTGATCAGGTTTTTTAAGAACTCAATTTCTAAACCCTTAAATGCTTAACCTTAACAATGTCTTCAACCCTACTCATCAAATCTTGTACAATTGTTCATCCACAATCTCCTCATCATTTAAAGGTGATGGATGTATTAATTGAGAAAGGAAAAATTACAAAAATAGCTTCGAATATTTCTTTCGACGGAAAAACTTTTGACGGAAAAGGAAAGTTTTTGGCGCCTGGTTTTTTTGATTTAAATGTAAGTTTAGGAGAACCAGGTTTAGAAACTAAAGAAGATTTCGAGACGGGTACCAAAGCCGCAATGGCCGGAGGATTTACTGGTTTAGCAGTGATGCCACATAACCAACCGACAACAGACTCTAAATCGCAGGTCGAGTACATTATCAATAAAGCAAAAGGAAATTTAGTAGACATTTTCCCTTACGGGACAATTTCACAAAAAAGAGAAGGTAAAGATCTGTCCGAAATGTTCGATATGACGCAATCCGGAGCGATAGCTTTTACAGATGGTGACCAACCTGTGCAAGATGCTGGCTTAATGGAACGGGCTTTATTGTATGCCAAAGGATTTGATGGATTGGTACTTTCTTATCCTGATGACCAATCCATTTCTGGTAAAGCAAAAATGAATGAAGGCGCCATGAGCACATTATTAGGGATGAAAGGAATTCCGAATTTAGCCGAAGAGTTAATGTTAGTGAGGGATTTATACCTTGCCGCTTATACAGAGTCTAAAGTTCATTTTTCTACCATATCTACAGCTCATGCTGTGGAACTCATTAAAGCCGCAAAGAAAAAAGGTACCAAAGTAACGTGTGATGTGGCCGCCCATCATTTAGTTTTAACCGATGAAGCGGTGGCAGATTTTGACAGCAATTATAAAGTAAAACCACCGCTACGTACCAAAACAGATGTTAAAGCACTGAGAAAAGGTTTAAAAGAAGGTATCATTGATGCGGTGGTATCACAACACGCCCCTCAAGAGATTGAATTTAAAGAGGTGGAGTTTGAGATCGCCAAATATGGGATCATTGGTCTGCAAACTGTTTTACCATTACTTTTTAAAGCTGGCTTCACCGCCGAAGAGATAGTCACTAAACTTTCCATCGCACCGCGAAAAATTTTGGGACTAGCAATACCAGAATTGAAAGAAGGAGAAATTGCCAATTTAGTATTGTTTAACAAGAGTGAATGGCTTTACAATGAGGACAGTAATTTCTCTAAATCAGCCAATACTCCTTTCTTAAATCAAACATTAAATGGAAAAGTTTGGCTAACTTGTAATAATCATCAAGTTTACGCATCTAATTAAACAGAAAACATGGACGACAAAGTAAAACACGCAATAGATAACTTGTTTAACACATTTTCGGCTTTAGAAAATGTCGCCGGACAAGCCGCTTTCAATAAAATTACTCCTATTTTTAATGGCGATGAGGATTTTATGAGCAAAGTTTTATCATTGGATCAAGTTTTCGATGATTTCCCTCAGTTGGACCCCATCAGAGAATTGGCTTTTGATCTTTTATTGATCAATTTCTTTGCAGAAGATACCAAGAAGCTAGATGAGGACTATTTGGATTCGCCAGAGTGGGAGAAAATTGAAGAAGAAACCTTAGACCGAGGAACCGAACTTTTAAATCTACTTTTATACCTAAAAGAATGTGAAGACGAAGAAATTGAACCTTCTTTAGATGATTATTTAAAAGAGTTTTTATTAGTTGAGGAGGATGAATTTCAAGATGAACATCGCATTTACGAGGATGTAATTTCTAATCAGATTTTAATGGAAAGTAGCTTAGAAGAAATTGCTCGAGTTTCTAACAGTTTAGATCCTGAATCAGAAATGAGGGAGATTTTTTATCCGTTAATGGCTTTCTTTTTTGATACAAAACCATCCAAAGAATATTTAAAGAAATTCCAAGAATTAAGCGAAGATGCAGCTTTTGATACTGCAGTTTTAGAAATGATTCTAGGCTTTCAAAAATAAAAGATAAATCAAACCTTAAAATAAAATGGAAAATTTAAACAAAAATGCGATTAACAATGGCGTAATTATTGCCATAATTAGTATTGCAATCCAAGTAATCATGTATTATGCTATGCCCTCCTTATTTGGTTCATTTGCTACTGGAATTGGGATTTGGGCTATTCTTTTGATTATCTATGTTTTGTTAACAATAGATTTAAGAAAAAAGATTGGTGGCTTTTGGTTATTTAAAGATGCTTTAAAAGGTATATTTTTAATGTCATTTATTGCAAATGCAGGTTCAGCTATTTTTACTTTCATTTTTTACAAATTTATAGAGCCAAATGCTTATGATAAAATTGTTGGTTTTGTTACTGAAGGATTAACTGCTACTTACGAAAAAATGGGCATGAGCCAAGATAAAGTTGACGAAGCTATCACTCAAGTAGAGAAAAGTTTAAAAACTCAATTTCAACCAGACATATTGGATTTCTTAAAAAGTTTAGGGATTGCCATTTTAGTTGGTTTTGTGATGTCATTGATTTTTGCGGCCATTTTTAAAAAGAGTCCTCCAATGTTCGCTCCAGCAGAAGAAGTTGAATCATAAAAATAATTTATATTTGACCAGTTCAATTTATTTAAAACGCTTAATGTTTAACATCGAGCGTTTTTTTATTGAAATCAAACACTAGCCTTTAGATTTTTAGCTTGGGGCATATAGCTTAAAAAATGGATATTTCTGTTGTTGTACCTGCCTATAATGAAGTTGAGTCATTACCCGAGTTAACCGCTTGGATAAAAAATGTGATGCATCAACATCAATTTTCTTATGAATTGATTTTAGTGGATGATGGTAGTAATGATGGCAGCTGGAACAAAATAGAAGAACTCAAAGAAAAAGACTCCGCCATAAAAGGAATCAAATTTAGAAGGAATTATGGTAAATCAGCTGCTTTAAATGTAGGCTTTGCTTCCGCAGAAGGTGATGTAATCATTACTATGGATGCCGATTTACAGGATTCTCCTGATGAAATTCCAGAATTGTACAGAAGAATCAAAGAAGAAAAACTAGACTTGATTTCTGGCTGGAAAAAGAAGCGTTTCGATCCCATTACCAAAACCATTCCTACCAAATTCTTCAATGCCGCAACCAGAAGTATGTCGGGCATTCACACCCTTCATGATTTTAATTGTGGTTTAAAAGCTTACCGAAAAGAAGTAGTCAAAAACATTGAAGTTTATGGCGAAATGCACCGTTACATTCCAGTAATTGCTAAATGGGCAGGTTTCAACAAAATTGAAGAGCAAGTGGTAGAACATCGAGCTAGAAAATATGGAACGACTAAATTTGGTTTCAGCCGATTTATCAATGGTTTTCTAGATTTATTATCCATTTTCTTTGTTGGGAAATTCGGAAAAAGACCCATGCACTTCTTCGGCTCAATGGGTGTGTTAAGTTTTCTTTTAGGAACTGTGATGGCTCTTTGGATTATCGGCGAAAAGCTATATGATATTGCTAATCATATTAAAATTCAAAGAGAAGTAACCGACCAGCCGTTATTTTATATCGCTTTAGTAGCCGTTATTTTGGGTTCTCAATTATTTTTAACAGGTTTTGTTGCCGAACTGGTTTCACGAAGTTCATCTAATAGAAATTATTACCAAATTGAAAAAGAGATTTAGATGTCAGTTGAAAGTTGACAGTTGAGAGTTTTCAATTCTTAGTTGCAATTTTCAAATCTTCAAATTAGAATCTTTATATTTGATAAAGCTTAGCTTATGATTAGTAAAACTCAATTAATTCGAACCATTGAAGAAATGCCAGATCAATTCTCTTTGGATGATTTATTGGATCGTATTTTACTACTACAAAAAATTGAGATTGGCATTACTCAATCTGATAAAAATGAAACTTACTCAACCGAGGATGCTAAAAAGCAACTTAATAAATGGTTGAAATAAATTGGACTAAACAATCAATTCAAGATATTGACAATATTGCCAATTTCATAGCTAAGGATTCAGAAAAATATGCAGTAGTACAAACCTTAAAATTTTTTGAATCTGTAAAAATTTTAGAGTATCAACCTGAAATCAGAAGAATTGTACCAGAACTTGGCATGTCTAACGTCAGAGAACTTATTGAAGGCAATTACAGAATAATTTATCGAGTAAAAAAGTTAAATCTTATAGATATATTAACTGTTCATCATAGTAAAAGATTAATTTCAAATAACCCTACATTTAAAAGAAAGAATTCTTAGCGTTAAAGATTCATTTTCAAATCTTCAAATTAGTTCATCCTCAAATCGACCATGTTTTTCTCTATTATTATTCCGCTATACAATCGACCTCAAGAAATTAAGGAGCTTTTAGATACGTTGGAGAAGCAAACTTATACTGCTTTTGAAGTCATTATTATAGAAGACGGTTCTAAATTAGATGCAAAAGAAATCGTAAATTCTTACACTAATAGGCTTGATATAAAATACTTTTTTAAGCCGAATGAGGGACAAGGATTTGCCCGTAATTTTGGATTTGAAAAAGCAAAAGGAGATTATTTTATCATTTTCGATTCGGATTGTCTCATTCCAAAAAATTACCTCGAAAACGTAAAAAACTATTTATTTGAACATCATTTGGATGCTTTTGGCGGGCCTGATGATGCACATGAAAGCTTCACTCCTATCCAAAGAGCCATTAGTTACAGTATGACATCGGTTTTTACCACTGGAGGTATTAGAGGAAAATCGAAAAATGCTGGTGGACAATTCCATCCTCGTAGTTTTAATATGGGGATTTCACGAAAAGTCTGGGAGAAATTGGGTGGTTTTATCATTACCCGATTAGGAGAAGACATCGAATACTCTATTAGAATACATGAAGCAGGATTTAAAATCGGCTTGATTCCTAATGCGAAAGTTTATCATAAAAGAAGGACAAGCTTTCAACAATTTTGGAAACAATTGCATTTTTTTGGTAGAGCGAGGATTAATATCACCACCTTTTTTCCGAAAACATTAAAAGCAGTTCATTTCTTTCCCGCATTATTTACCTTATTTTTATTGTTTACGCTCCTATCAAACATATTTCTGCCAGTTATTGCACCATTTTGTAATTTCTTTTTCATCATTTACGTAATGTTGATATTTTTTGACTCATGGTCAAAAAATAAATCGCTTAAGGTTGCATTTTTAAGCATATTTGCATCGTTGATTCAGTTAACTGCCTATGGCTTCGGCTTTATGCAAGATTTCTGGAAAAAGTTAATTCTAAAAGAGAAATAACAACACTCTTTCAACGCTTTTTTTATATTAAAAAATGGATAAATCCTTTTCAGTATTAGATATTTTAGAAACCTCTTGGGATATCACCAAAAAGAATATTTGGGTAATCTTGGGTTACTCGGTGATTGCAATTATAGCTTTAGTGATGGTTCAAATTTCCTCAGCCTTCATCATGAGCGTCCAAAATGTTTTTATAAACATGATTGGCTTATTTACCTTACTTATTGTAAATAGCATTGCAACCTTAGGTTTCTATAAATTAACTTTCAGATTAATTGACTTTGAAGATGAAGAAGTAGCCTTTAATCATGTAATTCCTTCATGGAAAAATATCTCTAGCTTCATTAGCTTAAGTTTATTATTGGGCCTTATTGTGACTACTTTGACGTTGATATATGCTCAACTTCTTAAATTACCTTCATTTGCCGATTTCATAAACGTGATCAAAACAAATGAATTATATTTTGGAATTGCAGCTTCAATCGCATTTTTATTGGTTTTAACCATTAGTATGCGATTCATGTTTTTCCCATGTTTTATAGTTGATGATGACTCTTCTGCGTTTGAATCCATCAGACAAAGCAAAGCACTTACACAAGATAATTTACTAAAGATCATTACTGTTTTCGCTATTGTAATTGGCTTTATTGCTTTGGGTTTCTTGGCTTTGGGAATTGGGATTGTGGTAACCTATCCTTTTACAAATGTGATTCTGGTGGTCACTTATCGTCAATTGGTAAACAACTATATTAGCGAGCACCCTGAAGATCAGGAAGAAGAAAGCACATCGTAACTGAATGGGGTTTAAAGCATTTCTGAGTAAAATTGTTGCCCAAATTGCCGTTAAAAATATGGCTAAATGGAAAAGCAATGCTGTTGAAGCTCAAGATAAAATTCTAAAAAATTTAATCCATTCCGCTAAAAATACGGCTTTTGGCAAAGATCATCATTTCGATACCATTCATTCTTATTTGGATTTTAAGACTCATGTACCAGTTCATGATTATGAAGATTTAAGACCTTATATAGATAGAATGACCAAAGGTGAAAAAAATATTCTTTGGCCAGGTCAACCGCAATATTTCGCTAAAACCTCCGGCACTACTTCTGGTGTAAAATATATTCCAATCTCTAAAGAGTCAATGCTCGAGCATATAAAAGCAGCCAAAAATGCTTTGCTTTGTTATATTCATGAAACTGGCAAAGCCGATTTTTTAGATGGTAAATTAATTTTTTTACAAGGCAGTCCAAAACTTGAAAAAAAGTCTGGAATTTCTTTTGGCAGGCTTTCTGGAATTGTAGCACATCATGTTCCTTCCTATCTTCAAAAAAATAGACTACCCAGTTACGAAGTCAATTGTATTGACAATTGGGAGCAAAAAGTAGATGCCATTGTGGATGAGACTTTAAAAGCTGATATGCGATTGATATCAGGTATTCCACCTTGGTGCCAAATGTATTTCGATCGATTAATTGCTAAAACAGGAAAGAAAAACATCAGCGAAGTTTTCCCTAATTTCAAACTCTTTGTTTACGGCGGTGTAAATTATGAGCCTTATCGGGCAAGAATTGAGGATAGCGTAGGTTTTAAAATTGATAGTATTGAAACTTATCCTGCATCTGAAGGATTCATCGCTTTTCAGGACAGCCAAAAAGATAAATCTTTATTGCTTTTAGCAGATGCGGGAATATTTTATGAGTTCATCCCTGCTGAACAGTTTTTTGATGACCAACCAACTCGCTTATCTTTAGGTGAAATTGAGCTAAATAAAAATTATGCACTTATTTTAAGCTCAAACGCTGGTTTATGGGGATATTCTCTAGGGGATACCATAAAATTTGTCTCTAAAAATCCTTTCAAAATATTAGTGACGGGCAGAATAAAACACTATATTTCGGCGTTTGGAGAGCATGTAATTGGCGAAGAAGTTGAGGAAGCACTTTTAAATGTTGCAAACGCAGAAAATTTAGAAATCACTGAATTTACAGTTGCGCCACAAGTGAACCCAGAAAAAGATAAACTTCCTTATCACGAATGGTTTATCGAATTTCAGAAAGAGCCCAAAGATTTAAAACAATTTGCCGCTAAAGTAGATTTAGCTTTACAAGGAAAGAATATTTATTATCTGGATTTGATTACTGGAAAGATTTTGCAACCTTTAGTCATTAGATCTTTAAAACCAAACGCCTTCATTAATTTGATGAGAGCAAACGGGAAATTAGGAGGTCAAAATAAAGTACCACGTTTAGCCAATGACAGAATTTTGGCTGATCAATTAAAACCTTATATCAATTAATTATAAAAAATAAACTTGCAGCAGATTAAGTATATAGCCATTTTAGGTTCGACAGGGAGTATTGGAACGCAAGCATTAGAAGTTATAAAATCCCATCCTCAACTTTTTAAAGTAAAAGTTTTAACTGCACAATCTAATGTAGATTTATTGATTGAGCAAGCTTTGGCTTTTCAGCCAGATGAAGTTGTGATTGGAGACGAAACTCTTTATCAAAAATTAAAAGAAGCTTTACATCAAACTCCTATTTCTGTAAAATCTGGAATGGAAGCTTTATGCGAAGTGGTTGCCCTTCCTGAGGTCGATATCGTTTTAACCGCATTAGTAGGTTTTGCTGGTTTAAAGCCAACCATTGCTGCCATAAAGGCAGGCAAAGACATCGCCTTAGCCAATAAAGAAACTTTAGTGGTAGCCGGTGAGCTGGTTACAGAGCTTGCAAAGCAAAATCAGGTCAAAATTTTACCAGTAGATTCCGAGCATTCGGCTATTTTTCAATGTTTAGTTGGAGAGATTGCTCCAATAGAAAAAATATACCTAACAGCGTCTGGAGGACCATTTAGGGGTAAAGATATCAGCTTTTTATCAGAGGTTACTCATCAGCAAGCATTAAAACACCCCAACTGGGTAATGGGTGCAAAAATCACCATCGACTCGGCAACTTTAATGAATAAAGGGCTGGAAGTGATAGAAGCCAAGTGGTTGTTTGATTTATGTGTAGATCAGATTGATGTCATCGTTCACCCACAATCTATTATCCATTCCATCGTTCAGTTTCAGGATGGATCAATGAAGGCACAAATGGGCCTTCCTGATATGAAATTGCCTATTCAGTATGCACTTTCTTATCCTGACAGGACTCAAAATAATTTCAAAAGATTTAACTTTTTAGATTATCCGCAGCTCACTTTTGAACAAGCCGATACTAAAACATTTAGAAACTTGGCTTTGGCTTTCGAGGCGTTAAATAAAGGTGGAAACATGCCATGTATTGTCAATGCGGCAAATGAAGTAGTGGTGGCTGAGTTTTTGAATGAGCGAATAGGATTTTTGCAGATGAGCGAAGTGATAGAAACCTGTATGGCGAAGTTAGATTTTATTGCTGAACCTGTTTTGAGCGATTATTTTGAATCTGACAATCAAACTAGAATTTTCGCAAAAGAATTAGTAACAAGTATATAAACGTAATATCTAAAAATAAAAAAGAATAAATGGATGTATTGGTAATGATTGCCCAAATGTTATTGGGTTTATCTATTTTAATTGTTTTACATGAATTGGGGCATTATTTAGCCGCTAGAGCTTTCGGAATTAAAGTAGAGAAATTCTATTTATTTTTTGATGCGTGGGGATTTAAATTATTCAGCATAAAATATAAAGACTGTGAATATGGAATTGGTTGGTTGCCTTTAGGAGGATATGTGAAAATTGCAGGAATGATAGATGAATCTATGGATACAGAAGCCTTAGAACAACCTATACAACCTTGGGAATTTAGAGCTAAACCAGCTTGGCAACGCTTAATTGTGATGTTAGCTGGTGTCACTGTAAATGTGATTTTAGGAATTTTTATTTTCTGGATGTTGACTTTTAAATATGGAGAGACTTATGTTCCAAATGATCAGTTAAGATATGGCATTTCCCCTGGAATTGTTGGCCAGCAAATTGGCTTACAAGCTGGTGATAAAGTAATCGCTATAAATGGAAAGCCTCTTGAGCGTTTTGACGATCTAAGAAGCTCAGATGTTTTAATGGGAAACTCTACTTTAACGGTAATGAGAAATGGAGAGGAAAAACAAGTTGCTGTTCCTGCTAATATTTTAAACGCAGTTTCTGATTATGGTATTGATGAGTTCGTTGCTCCTAGGATTAAATCAAAAATAGGAGAAGTTAACAAAGGCGGTTTAGCAGACAAAGCTGGCTTAAAAGAAGGAGATGAAATTTTGGCCGTGAACGGTAAAGAAGCTATTTATAGCGATCAAATGAAACCACTCAT
>JACMOI010000054.1 GCA_014378105.1 Pseudopedobacter sp. | reverse complement strand
ACACCTATCCGTATGCACAATCAACAAAAGATAAAAGTAAAAACCTACAAAAAAACCTCAAACATTTTTAAAGATGTTTGAGGTTTTTACGCCATATTAGTATTCACAAACTAGTCAACCTATTTTAGGACGTTACATATAGCAAATTATCCCATCGGAACTTCAATAATTAACACTTTAGAATCAAGCTTTGTGTTAATTTTGACTTCAGTAATCTCATAAATACCAATCGCATCTCTATTTTTTAATTCCTTTTGGCCAGTTTCTATACCTCCTTCTAAAAGGAAAATATATACTCCATTATTCTTATCCTTTAGTTGATAGGTAAATTCCTTTTCTGCATCTAAATTTCCTAAAGAAAAATATGCATCTTGGTTAATCCAAATGCTTTTAGCGTCTTTTTCTGGAGAAACTACAGTTAAAAAGTTGTTTTTCTTTTCATCCTCTGTAAAGGATTTTTGCTCATATCTTGGAGCAATGTTAGCTTCCTTAGGGAAAACCCAAATTTGTAAGAATTTTACAGCATCTTCTTTGGACGCATTATATTCAGAATGAGAAATACCAGTTCCCGCAGACATTATTTGCACATCTCCTTGCTTGATGATCGCTTCTCTTCCTATACTGTCATTGTGTATTAAAGCTCCTGATAATGGAATACTAACGATCTCCATGTTATCATGAGGATGAGTTCCGAAACCCATTCCTTTTTCAACATGATCATCATTTAAAACTCTTAACAAACCAAAATTCATCTTTTCTGCATTGTGAAACTTACCAAAACTAAATGAGTGGTGACTTTTTAGCCAACCGAAACTATTAAAGCCTCTGTCGCCTGCTGGGTGAAATACTGTTTTCATAATTTATAATTTATAATCAATAATACATGTTTAAACATACAATTTTTATACCAAAATAAAAATAATTAAGTTTACATTATAAACAACTGTAAATGAGTAATAAAAAATCAATAATACTTGGCGCTAGCGGACTAATTGGTAGTAAATTATTGTCAATTTTACTTGAAAACGAAAACTACTCTGAGGTTAAAGTCTTCGTCAGAAAACTATTACCAATAGAGCATCCTAAACTTATTCAAATCATTACGGATTTTGACCACTTGGAAATGATCCATTCAGAAATTGATTCCCATGTGATTTTTTGTTGTTTGGGTTCAACTAAGAAAAAAACTCCGGACTTAACTGAGTATAGAAAGATAGACCATGATTATCCCATATATTTTGCTAAAGAAGGTTTAAAAAGTGAATTACTCCAATATCATATCGTTTCTGCACTAGGTGCTAATGCCAAATCGTCGAATTTTTACACCAAAATGAAGGGTGAATTAGAAAACGATTTAAAGAAACTAAAAATATGCGCTTTATACATTTATCAACCTTCCTTTTTAGAAGGAAACAGAAAAGAAAATCGGCCCTTAGAAAAAATCATAATGCTAATCATGAAGCTTGTTAACATTCTTTTGATTGGTGGTTTAAGAAAATATCAAAGCATTTCTGCAATAAGTGTTGCCAAAGCGATGTTAAATGAATCAATTAAAAATAAAAGCGGCATCTTTGTACTTGAATCAGATAAAATCAAAGAATTAGCGTGAGTATCGTATCAGCAGAACAATTAGGACATGCCTTTAATGATTATTGGCTTTTTAAAAATTTAACATTTGGCATCCAACAAGGTCAGAGAGTGGCTCTAGTTGGTATAAATGGGGCGGGGAAATCCACTCTATTAAAGTTATTGGCAGAAAAAATTACACCAACAGAAGGAAAAGTGGTAAAAGCTAAAGATATCCGTTTTGGATATTTAGAACAAGATCCTCAATTCCAATCAGGTCAATCTATCAGCGACTTTATTTTTAGTTTAGATAACCGACAACAACAGATTATTAGAGAGTACGAAGAGCTCTTAGAAAATGAAAACCCAAGCGTTGATGAAATTAACAGGTTGACAGAAGAGTTAAGTAATTTAGAAGCTTGGGAATATGAGCATCAAATCAAGACGATTTTAGGACGATTAGATATTCATCATTTGGATCAAAAAATAGACACGTTATCTGGAGGCCAGAAAAAGCGATTAAGTTTGGCTAAGCTGCTAATAGACGATCCAGATGTTTATGTAATTGATGAGCCTACCAATCATTTAGATATTGATACCATAGAGTGGTTAGAGAGCTTTCTTACCTCCGGAGGAAAAACAATTCTAATGGTTACCCACGACAGGTATTTCTTAGATAATGTTTGTAATGAAATTATAGAATTAGAAAATGGCAATGTATATACCTACAAAGGCAAATATGCTTACTATCTAGAGAAAAAAGCGGAGCAAGACGAAATCAATAGTACTGTTTTAGCAAAGAATAAAAATTTGTTAAAAAAAGAATTAGAATGGATGCGGAGAATGCCGCAAGCTAGAGGAACAAAATCAAAAGCAAGAATTGATTCCTTTTATGATTTAGAAAATAGAACAAAAGGTCAGTTTACAAAAGAGACTGTTTTGTTAGACGTTAAAGTAAGTCGACAAGGAAAACAAATTCTGGAAATTGAAAATGTTTCCAAAATTTTTCAAGGCAAAGATATCTTAGAAAACTTTTCTTATGTCTTTAAAAAAGGCGATAAAATTGGTCTAACTGGTAAAAATGGGACGGGAAAATCCACTTTATTAAACATCATCACCAATGAGTTAAAACCAGATTCGGGCCGTGTTAAAAAAGGAGAAACAACTGTTTTTGGTTATTATCATCAATCTGGTTTAAGTTTCGATGAAAGCGAAAGAGTGATAGACGTCATAAAAAATATTGCTGAATTTATAGTAATGTCTGATGGTAAAACTATTTCCGCGTCTCAGCTTTTGACACATTTTCTGTTTCCCCCTAAAAAGCAACATGGCTTTGTGAGTTTATTAAGTGGAGGAGAAAAGAAAAGACTTCACTTAATGAAGGTATTAATCAAAAACCCAAATTTTCTAATTTTAGATGAGCCCACTAACGATTTAGACATAGACACTTTAAATGTTTTAGAGGAGTTTTTAGAAAATTACCCCGGCGTTTTAGTTTTAGTTTCACACGATAGATATTTAGTAGACAAATTAACAGAGCAGCTATTCGTTTTGGAAGGAAATGGTCAAATTAGAATTTATAACGGAAATTATTCTTCTTATAGAATCGAGCAAGAACAATTAAAGACACAGCAAAAGGAAGCAAAGACAAGTCCAATTATAGAGGTTAAAAAAGAAAGTACTAAACCAAAATTGTCTTATAAAGAACAAAGAGAATTGAAGACGCTGGAAGAAGAAATTGAAGTGGTTGAAAAACAGATTGAAGATTTAACCAATAAACTCAATAATCCCAAAGCTAGCCACGAAGATTTAAGTTCTTTAGCTCAAGAAATTGAAGAACGAAATAAATCGTTAGAAGCGAAGTCATTTAGATGGATTGAGTTAAGTGAATTAATATGAGTTTATCAAACTGGATAGCTTCAATTGGCGTAGGTGTTTTACTAATTGCATTCTTCTTAAATATTTATGGATTTATAGACAATAAAAACAAAGTTTATGTTTTATTAAATGCTATTGGGGGTTTAATTAGCGGTTATGCGTCTTGGATAGTCGGCTTCTATCCATTTGTTGTTTTAAATATTATATGGTCTTTCACCTCTATATTATCGCTGTTTAAAAAATCTGTTCCACGTGAAACATTCAAATCCGAGTAAAGAAAACAAGATAAATTTTTATAAGATAGATAAGCTTTATCTTTGTAACTTAAGTATGTTTCACGTGAAACAAAGAGTAAATTATGTTTAAGAAATACGATGTTATAGTTGTTGGCGGGGGTCATGCAGGATGCGAAGCTGCTGCTGCCGCAGCAAATCTTGGGTCTTCAGTTTTACTAGTAACCATGAACATGGGGACTATTGCACAAATGAGCTGTAACCCAGCAATGGGAGGAGTGGCTAAGGGACAAATATTGAGAGAAATTGATGCAATGGGTGGTTATTCCGGAATTATTGCTGATAAAACCACTATACAATTCAGAATGCTTAATCGTTCAAAAGGACCCGCGATGTGGTCACCACGTACACAAAACGATAGAATGAAATTTGCTGAAGAATGGAGGCTAGCTTTAGAAAAAACACCAAATGTTGACTTTTGGCAAGATATGGTGTCAAGTCTACTAGTTGAAAACGGTAAAATTTGTGGTGTTAAAACAAGTTTGGGGGTAGAAATTAAAGCCAACTCGGTTGTTTTAACCAACGGCACTTTTTTAAATGGAATTATTCATATTGGCGAGAAAAAAATGGGCGGCGGTAGAACGGGAGAAAAAGCCGCAACCGGAATTACTGAACAATTAGTAGAACTTGGTTTTGAATCAGGTAGAATGAAAACCGGAACCCCTCCCAGAGTGGATGGAAGATCTCTAGACTATTCTAAAATGGAAGAACAATGGGGAGATGAGGATGGTAGTAAATTTTCTTACACAGACACAGAAACCCCAAAAGAACAAAGATGTTGTTGGATTACTTATACCAATGCTGCTGTTCATGAAACTTTGAAAGAAGGCTTTGAAAGATCTCCAATGTTTACCGGCAGAATTAAAGGATTAGGACCAAGATATTGCCCTTCCATTGAAGATAAGATCAACCGCTTTGCAGAAAGAGAAAGACACCAAATATTTGTTGAGCCAGAAGGTTGGAATACGGTAGAGATTTACGTTAACGGATTTTCAACTTCTCTTCCAGAAGATATACAGTTAAAAGCACTGAGGTTAATCCCTGGTTTTGAAAACGCTAAAATGTTTAGGCCAGGTTATGCGATTGAATATGATTTCTTCCCTCCTACCCAATTGAAATTAAGTTTAGAAACAAAATTAATAAAGAACCTTTTCTTTGCTGGACAAATTAATGGAACAACGGGTTATGAGGAAGCGGCAGCGCAAGGGTTTATTGCTGGACTAAATGCACATCAAAGTATTAATAATAAAGAATCGGTAGTTCTAAAACGCTCCGAATCTTATATAGGTGTTTTGATAGACGACTTAGTAACGAAAGGAACTGATGAACCTTATAGAATGTTCACTTCAAGGGCCGAACATCGCCTACTCCTAAGACAAGACAACGCTGATGAAAGATTAACACCTCTAGCTTTTAATTTAGGGTTAGTAAGTGAAGAAAGATTAGATAAGGTCAAAGAGAAAGTGAAAAATTCAGAAAAGATAATTTCATTAACAAAAGAAATTTCTATTTCTGAGGAAGATGCAAATTCTATTTTAGAGGAATTAGGAACATCAAAAATCTCACAACGTTTTAAGCTTTATGCTTTATTAGGAAGACCTCAAGTTAGTATTAAAGATCTTAGAAGGATGAGTCCTGATTTTGATTCAAAATTAAATGAATTTGATAAAGAAACTATCGAACAAGCAGAAATTAAAGTGAAGTATTATAGTTACTTTGAAAAAGAGTTAGAGATTGTAGAAAAGATGAAAAAAATGGAAGACAAAGATATTAATCCTGAATTTAATTATCATAATTTACAATCGTTATCTAAAGAAGCAAGAGAAAAATTAATGAAGATCAAACCAAAGACTTTAGGACAAGCTTCCAGAATTTCTGGTGTTACTCCTTCTGATATCTCCGTTTTAATGATTTACATGTCTAAGTAGTTTAATTTACTGATAATCAATTTGTTATAGATATTTGATTTAAGCCGTCATTTTTAAATCTGAGACATAATGTTCATCAAAACAAAATAATTAAATATAAAGCTTAAAAACAGGCTCAGATAAAAAAGTGAGAAAACCATCTATATATATCGTCATATTTTGCTCTACTCTGTTATTTGCTTGCGCAAGTTTGCAACAACCTCAGGGCGGGCCAAGAGATATGCTACCTCCTAAAGTTTTAGAAGAGTCTCCAAAAAATTTAAGCACCAATTTTAAAGGAGATAAGATTGATATCACTTTTGATGAATATTTTAAACTGTCTAGTGAATTCACAGAGATCAGTATCTCCCCGTCTTTAGAAATTACACCCGTCTATAAAATAAAGAAAAAAGTTTTAGAAATAGTATTCAAAGATTCTCTTGAAAAAAACACCACTTATACCATAAACTTTGGAAAGGCTATTCAAGATGTGAATGAGTCTAACATTTTAAAAAATTATAGTTATGTTTTTGCTACGGGCCCAGTCTTAGATTCACTTCAAATAAGTGGAACTGTTTTCAGTTCTAACGATAATAAGCCAGTTAAAGATGCCACAGTTTTTCTTTTTCATATAGAACAAGATACTTTATTCGGGAAAAAGAAACCATCACTCTTTACAACAACAGATAGTGTTGGACATTTTAGTCTTAAAAATTTAAAAGAGGGAAAATATACCATTTATGGACTGAAGGAAGTTAATTCTGATAGAATTTACAATTCACCAAATGAGGAAATTGCTTTTTTGAAAGAGCCTATAAGTTTAGTAAGAAATACTTCTGATATTATATTAAAATTATTTAAAGGAATTCCCGAACGACTTAGAATACTTGATAAAAAGATAGAAAAGGACGGTAGAATAACCTATATTTTTAATAAACCCATTAAAAATCCTTCGATTACTTTTATAGACCCAACAAATCTGAAAGATCCTATTATTAATTTTTCAAACAAAGGTGATACAGCATCGGTTTGGTTGAGGAGTTATGATTTTGATTCACTTAAGGTAGCTATTAACTCTGACAAGGTGGCCTTAGATACTATTAAACTGACCAGAAGTAAAAAGGATACTTATGAGAGAACCATTTTGTTTAGTAATAATCTATCTGGCGGAAAGATAAAACCCGGAACATCTCTACAACTAAACTTTAACTTACCTATTGAAAATATCAACAAACAATCTGTAGAGTTACTAGAAGATTCTATTCCAAAAACTGGATTTTTCATCAATCAATTAAGTCAATCAAATCGGGTTTATACAGTATTATATCCATGGAGAATAAAAAAAATATACACCCTGAAATTTAATGAAGGAGCAATTAAAGATATTTACAATACTGCTAACAAACCACTTAAATTAGATTTTGAATTAGACGAAGTAGAAAATTATGGTAATCTATCTCTAAATGTTGTAAAAGAGGACAGTACAAAAAATTATATCCTTCAAATATTTAATTCGACAAAGAACCTCTATAAAGAAGAAATTATTAAAGAAAATAAAACTGTTGTTTTTAATAATATTCCTATTAGCAAATATACATTGAGGGTTATTGAGGATACTAATAATAATGGTGAATTTGATACAGGAAATGTGAAGCTAAAGACTCAACCTGAAAAAGTTTGGTTTTTTGATAAGGAAATTATTACCAGAGCTAATTGGGATAGAGAGGAGAAAATTATTATTCCTAAAAAATTTCCTGATTAAAATTCAATATTCTTATTCCTAATACTTAAAGCTTATTTGAACCACCCGGCATACATCACATAGCTGTGAGGAAGCCTTTTCAGCATATCCTTTTGTTCCTCTGTTAGCGGCTTAATTTTCTTCGCTGGGACACCAGCGTATAAATATCCAGAATCACAAATAGTGTTCTCTAAAACAACAGCTCCTGCAGCAATAATGACAAATTCATTAACCATTGCATGGTCCATTACAATTGCTCCCATACCAATCAAAACGTGATCTTTTAAAGTGCAACCATGAACCAAAGCGCTATGTCCGATAGATACATAACTACCGATGGTGGTTGCCGCTTTTAAATACGTGGCGTGAATAACTACCCCGTCTTGAATATTTGTAAAATTTCCAATTTTAATAAAATTTACATCTCCACGAATGACTGCGTTAAACCAAACTGAACAATTGTTACCCATAGAAACATCGCCAACAATGGTACAATTCTCCGCAATGAAACAATCATTTCCCCATGATGGACTCTTATCTTTTACTGGAAGTATTAAAGGCATATTATAATATTGTATCTGTTAAAGTCTCTGCGTGGTTTGGATAGTCTGTTGTATAGTGTAAACCTCTACTCTCCTTGCGTTCCATTGCTGATTTTATGACAATGTAAGAAACCTGAATGAGGTTTCTTAATTCACAAAGCTTCACAGATAATTTTGTCTTCTTATAGAAATCTTCTGTCTCCTCATACAAGAGACCTAATCTCCTCATTGCTCTCTCTAATCTGAAATCAGAACGAACGATACCTACGTAATCACTCATCATCTTTTGCATTTCGCGAATGTTATGGGTCACTAAAATATCTTCATTAGAAAGTTGGGTATTTTTATCGTTCCAGTCTGGTATATTTTCAAGAAAATTAAATTCATTTAACCTATCCTTAGCATCTAAATAAATACGATGCGCAAAAACTAAAGCTTCTAATAAAGAGTTGGAAGCCAAACGATTAGCGCCATGCAAACCGGTAGAAGTTACCTCACCACAGGCATATAATCTTTTTATTGACGATTGCCCGTTTTCATTAACCATTACCCCACCACACATATAATGACAAGCTGGTGTTACTGGTATCATATCCTTGGTCATATCTAACCCAATTGACAAGCATTTAGCATAAATATTAGGAAAATGAACCAATATATCTTCTTTTTTACGATGTCGAATATCTAGATAAACAAAATCATCTCCAGACTTTTTCATCTCATTATCGATAGCTCTTGCAACAATATCGCGTGGAGCTAAAGAACCACGATCATCGTATTCATACATAAACTCTACCCCGTCTTTTCTTTTTAAGACACCGCCAAGACCTCTAACGGCTTCAGAAATTAAAAAAGAGGGATATTCTCCAGGGTTATATAGAGCAGTTGGGTGAAACTGAATAAATTCCATGTTTCTAATTTTTGCTTTAGCTCGATATGCCATAGCAACACCATCACCAGTTGCAATGGTTGGATTAGTAGTGGAGCTATAAATATGACCAGCACCTCCGGCGGCTAACAATGTAACTTTGGATAAGAATTTATCAATTTTACCTGTTTTAGTATCTAGGGCGTAAGCTCCGTAACATTCAATATCATTAGAATGGCGATTTACAAAATTTCCTAAATGATGCTGTGTAATTAAATCAACTACAAAATAGTGTGACAACAACTCTATATTAGTATTCTCATGTATCTCAGCCAATAACGCTCTCTCTATCTCAAAACCCGTTATGTCTTTATAATGAAGTACCCTATGTTCCGAATGTCCACCCTCCTTAGCTAAATCATAAACTCCACCTTTAGTTTTATCGAAATTTGCACCGTACTCAATAATCTCATTAATACGAGCAGGACCTTCCTTAACAACAACTTGAACAACCGATTTATCACAAAGACCATCACCAGCAATTAAAGTATCTTGAATATGCTTATCAAATGAATCATCTTTTTTATCCACAACTACAGCGACTCCGCCTTGAGCATACTTAGTGTTAGATTCATCTTCATTCGATTTTGTAACTATCAGTACCTTACCATACTTTGCAGCCTTAAGGGCAAAACTTAGACCTGCAATTCCAGACCCTATAACTAAGAAATCAACATTTTTTATTTTCATAATTCCTATTTACACACAAATATAATTTTATGTGTATAAAGTGCTTAAAGGTGTTAATTATAGGTGAGCAAATTATCAAAAGTTTTAATAAATGTGAATAACCTTGATTAATGTTATAACACACTTAAATTTTTCAATTACTTACTACAAGTATTAATATAAGTAGTTAACTTTTCTAAAATTAAATCGATTAACGGTATAAAATTTTAAAATAATTTTTGCTTTTTAAAATACTCTTGATAATCAGTGTGATAATGTTAAATTAATGTTAATAAAATGTTAGTCTTATTTAAATTCTGATATTTCAAACAAAAATAGAGCAAACTTATACACCAAACTAACACCTTAATAAATAATAAGTTCTTTTAATAAAATAAATTGTTTGTTATTATAATAGTGGATAAAGGCTAATTTTGAATTGTTAAATTTGTTCAACGAAAAATGAATATAGCAGAGGAAATTAATTTAAAAGGTTTTATTGATGAACCCATCGATCCAACTTTAGATCTTTTCAGTGAAATTGAAAGATTAAAAAAGGAAAAGAATGCAGTTATACTAGCTCATTATTATCAAGAACCTGATATACAAGATATTGCAGATTATATTGGTGATAGTTTAGGATTATCGCAAGAAGCGGCTAAAACAGATGCTAAGGTGATAGTTTTTGCTGGAGTTCATTTTATGGCTGAAACGGCAAAGATCTTATCTCCAGGTAAAAAAGTTTTATTACCTGATAGTAAAGCAGGTTGTTCACTTTCTGATAGTTGCCCACCCCATTTATTTAAAAAATTTAAAGAGAAATATCCAGATCATTTAGTCATCACTTATGTAAACTGTACTGCAGAGTTAAAAGCTATGAGTGATATTGTTTGTACCTCAAGTAATGCTGTTCAAATTGTAGAATCATTACCTAAACATCAAAAAATAATATTCGGACCTGATAAAAATTTAGGTGCTTACGTGATAAGGAAGACAGGCCGTGATATGGTATTGTGGAATGGTGCTTGTATGGTTCATGAAATATTTGCCAGAGAAAAAATATTTAAATTAAAACAGAGACATCCCAATGCTAAATTTATTGCACATCCTGAGTGCGAGGAGGTTGTATTAGAAATGGCTGATTATATTGGTTCTACAACAGGATTATTAAAATACACAATCAATAATCCTGCAAAAGAATTTATAGTTGCGACCGAGTCAGGTATTATCCATCAAATGGAAAAGTCAAATCCTGATAAAACATTTATTCCTGCACCTCCAAATAATAGTTGTGCTTGTAACGATTGTCCACACATGAAACGCAATACATTAGAAAAATTATATCTCTGTTTAAAAAATGAATTACCCGAAGTTGATGTTCCACGTGAAATAATTGAAAGGGCAAGAAAACCTATTGAACGGATGTTAGAAATTTCTGCTAAATTAGGTTTGTAAACCTAAAACCTTTTAATGGGCTTTATTATATATTTTTTATGATACTAAGCTATATAAATAGCTAACTAAAAGAAAAAAGGGGATGCCGTTTCAATATTTAATAAGAACTGTCTATGAAACAATTATTTTTATTGATTTTTATAGTAATAATATTTACCGCCTGTCTATCCACAAAACAGTATAATTCAAAAATAAGAGCTAAGCATGCACCTGAAGAGTTAAAGCGTGATTTAGATATTATTAAAAACTCTTTAGAAGAGGCACATCCAGGGGTTTATTGGTATATATCTAAACCTAATTTAGATATTAAATTCGATAGTGTAAAAAATCTGTTAACAGATTCCTTATCGACCATAGAATTTTATAGAATGATTGCGCCTGTTGTTGCTGCTGTAAAATGTGGACATACCCGTTTGGTTTATCCTGGTATTAAACTAAGTAATTCACAAAAGGATAGTATTAAGAATGAAGGTAAAGCACCATTATCTCAACTCTATTATTTTGTAGATAACGATAGAATTTATGTTCCATTTGTTAATGATAGGGATTTGATAAAACCTATAAAAGGAGCAGAAATATTAGCTATTGACAATGTTCCTTCAGCAGAAATTATCAAACAAACTAAAAGACTATTTTCATCTGATGGTTATAATCAAACCTTTTATAATAAAGTATTAGATCAGTCATTTGCAGCGTATTATTATCTAAAATACACTAGAAAAGATTCTTCATTACTTACTTTAAAAAAAGCGGATAGCACTTATAATTATTATATAAAAACCATTAAACCTCAAAAGCTTAAAGGAAAACCAAAGATTTTATCAGCTGAAGAAAATAAAAAGGATAAGGAACAGAAAAAGTTGGCTAATAAAATTAAGAATAGAAACAGGTATAAAGGAATAGATAGTGAAGGGAAGTCAATTTTAAACATAAGTTACGATTCAATTGTAAATAATACCGCTATCATTAAAGTAAAAAGCTTCTCTTTCGATCACTCCAACTTTCACCGATTTTTTAGAGAAAGCTTTAAAGAAATCAAAGAGAAACATATCCAAAATGTAATTTTAGATTTAAGGGACAACGGGGGTGGAAATTTAATGAGTTGTGATCTACTATTTAGGTATTTATATAATCAACCACATCAATACACAGGGAGAGCATACATTAAAAATCTAAATTTCGAAAACTCTAAATATTTAGATGATCCATTATTTTATAAAGTTTTAGGAAAAGTTTTTTATCCATCTTTTTGGTTGGCGACTCAAATTTTAACCAGAAAAGATAGTGTAGGTAAATACACTTATATTCTGACTGGTCGTTCTATTAAGCCTAAAAAGTATGTTTACAACAAAAACCTAACTGTTTTAATAAATGGTTATTCTTTTTCTGCAACTTCGCTTTTATCTGCAAACTTGCAGCAGCTTAACCGCGGAACTTTTATCGGCGAAGAAACAGGCGGTGGGTATAATAAATGTACCGCTGGAAGTATCCCCTTTCTCGTTTTACCAGAGACAAAATTAAAACTTCGCTTACCTTTAAAAGTGATACAAA
This sequence comes from Pseudopedobacter sp., assembly GCA_014378105.1. Taxonomy (GTDB): domain Bacteria; phylum Bacteroidota; class Bacteroidia; order Sphingobacteriales; family Sphingobacteriaceae; genus Pseudopedobacter. The sequence goes on along the minus strand of JACMOI010000054.1, from coordinate 7,421 downwards.
CCGTTAAAAAAAGACCTTTAGAAGGTAGAGGTGTTTTTCCTGAATATCCCATAGAAGAAAATTTCATAGATGTTTTAAATAAAAGGGATAGATATCTAGAGAAAGCGAGAGAGTTGATTAAGGTTAATAGTAGATGAAATCTATCATTCCAATAAAATTTAGCATTTTTGTAATCCAAAAATTGAATAAAAATGTTTGAGCAAACAGAAAAGACTGAGATAGGAAAATTAGGTGAATTTGGTTTAATTGACCATTTGACAAAACATATCCAAATCAAAAATAAAAGTACTACAAAAGGCGTGGGTGATGATGCCGCAGTACTAGATTTTAGTGGAAAAAAGACCTTGATTTCTACTGATATGTTGCTAGAAGGAATTCATTTTGACTTAGCTTTTACACCATTAAAACATTTAGGCTACAAAGCCATTCAAGTAAATCTAAGTGATATTTATGCCATGAATGGTATTGCTTCGCAGGTTACTGTTTCCTTAGGTTTTTCCAGCAAATTTCCTTTAGAAGCAATTGAAGAGTTGTACGCTGGCATGTTGTTAGCTTGTGATAAATTCAACGTAGACTTAGTAGGCGGCGACACGACTTCTTCTCGCCAAGGATTAGTGATTTCTGTAACTAGCATAGGCTATGCCGATGAAAAGGACATTGTCTATAGAGATGGAGCTGAGGAAGGGGATTTGATATGTGTTTCGGGGGATTTAGGAGGAGCATATGTGGGATTACAATTACTAGAAAGAGAAAAACAAGTTTTTTTAAGTAACCCAAATATTCAGCCTGATTTAGAAGGGAAAGATTACATCGTCGAAAGACAATTAAAACCTGAGGCTAGATTAGATATTGTGGATTTATTAAAGAAAATGGGGATTAAGCCAACAGCTATGATTGATGTTTCAGATGGTTTAGCTTCAGAGGTTTTACATATTACTCGGCAATCAAAAAAGGGTTGTAAATTATATGAGGAGAAAATTCCATTAGATCCAATGACTTCAGAAACGGCTAGAGAATTTGGTTTAGACCCAACCGTTTGTGCTTTAAACGGTGGCGAAGATTATGAGCTTTTATTTACGATTAAACAAACTGATTACGACCGTATGAAACATGATGTAGATATTTCTATCATCGGTTACATTACTGAAGAAAGTGCGGGAAATTATTTAGTAACTAAAGCAGGTAATATCCACGAATTGAAAGCACAAGGTTGGAATGCATTTACTTCAACACAAAGTTAATAACATGGTTACAATTAATAATTATGAAGAGTTTGAAGCCTATTTAGGTAAGGAAATGGGAGTATCTGAATGGCATAGAATTGACCAGCCTCAAATCAATTTATTTGCTAATGCTACGTTAGATCATCAATGGATTCATACTGACGCTGAAAGAGCAGAAACAGAAAGTCCTTTTCAAAAAACAATTGCGCATGGTTATTTGACGCTTTCTTTGATTCCGTTTTTATGGAAGCAAATTGTGAGTATTCAAAATCTTAAAATGGAAATCAACTACGGAATTGAAAAATTAAGGTTTGCCCAAGCCGTAACGGTTGATAGTGAAGTAAGGTTAAAAGTTAAATTGACATCAATAGCCAATTTACGAGGAGTAACTAAAGCAAATATTGGTATTGAATTAGAAGTGAAAGATCAAAAAAAGACAGCGTTTTCTGGCGAGGTTGTTTTCTTATATCATTTTATTTAATAGCTTTATTATCATTTTACTTTAACGTCTTGCCAAAATCTAAAAATAATATTAGAGCATATTGGAACTTCTTAATAGGAGACGCTAAACATTTTACTTTAGAGAGCAGAGTTTTTCATTCCTTTTCTATCATCGTACTTATAATTTGTGTTTTAGAAGTTTTAATAAATATTGGTATAAATTTTTATGAATCGGCAATCATCTGTGTAGTCATTTTTTTAGTTCACGGATCTATTTTTTTATTAAGTAGGAAAAGGAATAACCTAAATTTAGCCATATTATTAACAGGATTTGAGTGTAATATTTTTCTGGGAGCAGCTTATTTTATAAGTGCAGGTATAGAGGGACCTGTTATGCTTTTTTTTATATCTACATTATTCTTAATGTCTAGCATATGTAAAGCTAAACAAGTTAAATTTTGGGTAGTAGTAAACATTTTTACTGCCATTTCAATTGGTTTAATAGAATATTATTATCCGAAATCTATTATAAATACATATTCTTCTAGATCGGACTTATTTATAGATAATATTTCTACCTATGTTGTTTGTGTTATTTTAGTGAGTTCGGGGATATATTATATTAAATCCGCTTATAGCAAACAAAATAAACACCTAAAACAAAATACTGCTCAACTTATCAATTCTAATAAAGAGAAAGTCAAACTTTTTTCAATTATTTCTCATGATGTAAAAGCGCCTTTAAATGCAATAAAGCAATACTTGGAGTTTTTGAATGAGGGCTTGTTAACACCACAAGAGAAAAATTATATGGAAGGAGAACTTTTAAAAACAACCACAAGCACTCAAAACTTATTAGAAAATTTATTAGAGTGGTCCAAAATTCAAATAGACGGAATACCAATTAGTATAGATTATTTGAATCTTTTAGAAGCGCTGAAGAGTACTTTGGATTACACAAAGAGTATGTGTGCTAAAAAAAATATAATTTTTATTACAGACATCAACAAGGATTTAGTGTGCTTTTCGAATAGCTATATGATACAATTGGTTCTTAGAAATCTGTTAAATAATGCTATAAAATTCACACCAAAAGAGGGTTTAATACATATAGGAACTATTGTTGAAGACAAACAATGTAAAATTTATATTAAAGACAATGGAGTTGGGATAGCAGAAGATAAGAAGAGTGAAATATTTTCTTTAAATGTTAAATCGACAGCAGGGACAGAAAACGAATCGGGGACAGGATTAGGGTTAGTATTGTGTAAAGAATATATGGATAAGCTGGGCGGAGCGATTACTTTTGAAAGTGAACCAAAATTAGGAACAACCTTTTACGTAACGTTACCCTGTAAAGCATTAACGTAAAAGCTGATAGACAACAAAGCTAGAAACGTAAGCCAAAACAAGCATATAGGCAAACTGGATTAAAGGCCATTTGATGTTTTTTGTTTCACGATAGACAACTGCCATAGTACTCATACACTGCATTGCGAAAGCATAAAAAATCATTAAAGAAAATGCTGTAGCTGTTGTGAAAACAGTTAAACCTGTTTCGGTATTTTTAGCATTAGCCATTTTTTCTTTTACTGATTCCATTTTTGAAGCATCACCATCTACCGAATACAGTGTTGCCATGGTCCCCACAAAAACTTCACGAGCAGCAAAAGAAGTGATTAAGGCAATCCCTATTTTCCAATCAAAACCCAAAGGTTTAATACTGGGTTCAATGCTTTTTCCTAAAAGACCAGCATAAGAATTCTCTAGTTTTTCAGAAGATTTAAAACGTTTAATTTGATCTACAGAATAGTTTTTTGTGAAATCTATAGATTGATATTTTTGGTCAATTTTATCAAATTTATTTGATGGTCCGTAGCTCGCCAATACCCATAAAATAATAGAAACCGCGATAATTACTTTTCCAGCTTGAGTGACAAAAGTTTTCACACTCTCCAGCATCGTAATACCTACATTATTCCATCTTGGCATCCGATAAACTGGTAATTCCATAATAAAATAACCTTTCAGTTTACTTCTGATAAGCCCCTTCATTACCCAAGCCACTAAAATAGCCATGAAAATACTTAAAAAATACATAGACATGAGCGCAATACCTTGAAGGTTGATAAAACCCAAAAGCATTTTTTTAGGAACTACCAAAGATATTAGCAAGGTGTAAATAGGTAGTCTTGCCGAGCAACTTACCAAAGGCGTAACCATGATGGTAATAATTCTATCCTTCCAATTTTCAATAGTTCTGGCACTCATGATAGAAGGAACGGCACATGCTAAACCGCCAATTAAGGGAACTACAGATCTTCCGTTTAATCCTACTTTCCGCATCAATCGATCCATCATAAAAGTAACACGAGACATATAACCCGTATCTTCTAAAATAGAAATAAATGCGAAAAGCAAAGCAATTTGAGGGATGAAAACCATTACTCCACTTAGGCCAGCCAATACGCCATCAACTAATAAATCAGTCAAAACACCGGACGGTAAATATTGATGACCCATTTCTGCTAGCCACACAAAAACCGTTTGTATAATCGCCATTGGATACTCAGACCAAGCAAAAATAGACTGGAAAATGGCAAATAGAATTGCGATGAAAATCACAAAACCCCAAACTTTATGGGTTAAATAATGATCTATTTTATTACTGATGTTTTCCTCTAAAGCAACAGATTTATAAGTAACCGTGTCTATTAAAATCTCATTGATGTAGTTATAACGAGCAATTGTTTCGGCTGCTTGAGACTTTTGAGTATGGAAATCATATTTTTCCTTTAAGGATTCAATCTGATTAATTTGTGCTTTGCTCAGATATTTCAAATTCTTATACTGATGCGCAATTTGTAAAGCCACATAAGGGTTATCGACACCTAACAAGTCGGAAATATCTTTAATTAGATCTGGAGCAATTACCTCAACATCAATGGTGCTATTTTGTAAAGGAATTAAAGATTGAAACTCAATCGCCTTTTTAAGTCCCTCAATACCCTGTGATTTTCTTGCTGCTAATTCTACCACTTGCACATTTAAAAGCTTAGCAAGCGTATCTACATCAATTTCCATATTGCTTTTGAGGGCTAAGTCCATCATGTTTAAAGCAATAATGACGGGTAAGCCTAAATCAGAAATTTGGGTGTAGAGTAATAAATTTCTTTTGAGGTTAGTTGCGTCTGCGACAATAACCACCACATCTGGGTGAGAGGAATTATTTTTATCTGATAAAACTTCAAAAACGATAGTTTCGTCAGCACTTTTTGGGTAAAGACTATAGGTACCGGGTAAGTCAACAATTTCTATAGCTCTACCATCAGCAAGTTTAGAAACACCCGATTTTTTATCTACAGTAACACCAGGAAAATTTCCGATTTTTTGATTGAGACCAGTAAGTGCATTGAAAATGGTAGATTTTCCGGTATTGGGATTACCAACTAATGCAACTCTTAGTTTGTTTTTCAAACCGCTGGATTATATCAGTTCTATAGTAGACGCTTCTTTTCTTCTTAACGAAAGTTGATAACCGGATACAGAAACCGCTATTGGATCGCCCAAAGGAGCAACACGATCAACTTTTACAACTTCACCAGGCAGGCAACCCATTTCCATTAATTTCACAGACATTTCTAAGTCTGTAAACTCTTTAATAATTCCCTGTTCTCCTATTTCTAATTGCGATAGCGTCATAGCTTATTGATTAACAACGATACAAAATTAAACCTTATTTATATTAAATCCAAATAAGAAAAAGTGATTTGCGTCACATCTTTCCAATTTATGAAAAAAGGAGACGCAATTATTTTCTAACGGAGTAACCAGAAGGTAGTTTTTGCTGATCAAATTTTGGACAATGACAACCCTTTTTAAAAATCCCACATGAGCTTAACGAAGCAATTAGGATAAAAATCAAATAAAATTTTATGATGTTTTTTATCATTTTTTATTTTTTGAGAGGTTTTAAAGCTTTTCGATGAAGCAACAGATATCCAAAAACTCCCATTCCATACCCCACCATATCTACAAAAAAATCCCACCAATCACCATCTCTGTAAGTGAAGACTTTCCATTGCAAAAGTTCAATTCCCCCACCCAAAGTCACACAAATTAGCGTGATTTTAATGATAGTTAGGATACGATAGTCATAGCTGTTTTGTTGCCTAATTTTTCCAAAAAACAATAAAACTGCTAACACAAAGAAAAAACCAAGATGAACCACCTTGTCAAAACCCGGAAAGAAACGCGAGGCTTCGGGTAAATCGCTTCCTGGAAGAAAGCAAAGTATCAGCACCAGAATCGACCAAACTATTGCTGGAAGCTGATACTTTAATGTTTTAAACATATTATGCGCCTATTAGGCTTTTATAGTCATCAGCAGACAGCAAACCTTCGGTCCCCTCGGCCAAAGAAATCTTTACCATCCAACCTTCACCGTACGGATCGCTATTTACCAGCTCAGGGTTTGCGTCTAAATTAGCATTTACTTCTACAACGGAACCTTTGACAGGCATAAACAAATCAGAAACTGTTTTTACCGCTTCAATGGTGCCAAAAACCTCACCTTCAGCCACTTCGTTACCAATAGTATTGATATCTACATAAACAATATCACCCAATTCGCGTTGCGCAAACTCTGTAATACCAACCACAGCCTGGTCGCCTTCAATCTTGATCCACTCGTGATCTTTTGTGTACTTTAATTCTGCAGGAAAATTCATGATTTTAAAATTTGAGGTAAAAATAAGAGGAAATTTCTAATCCTATGGCAAACAATGGTTTTTAATTTATTTCAATGCCTTCACAAACTCAGCCATCGCCTGACCAGGGTTTTTTGTTCGCATAAAGTTTTCGCCAATTAGAAAACCATTAAAACCTGCTGCTTTCAACAATTTAATAGTTTCAATAGCACTAATGGCACTTTCAGATATTTTTAAGAATTCGGAAGGAATAGTTTCAGCTAAACTTAAAGACGTTTCTAAGTTGACCGAGAAGTCTTTCAAATTTCTGTTATTAACTCCAACTACATCTAAGTAAGGATTTAAACTTCGGTCCAACTCTTCCTGATTATGCACTTCTAATAGGATACTTAAACCCAATGATTTAGCCAGTTTTGAAAAATTTAAAATTTCATCAGGAGTTAAACAAGCGGCAATTAATAAAATAATATCAGCACCTATAGATTTAGCCTCAATGATCTGATACTCATCAATCATAAAATCTTTACGGAGAATTGGAATTTGATTGACTTTTCTGGCCGCAGAAACATCGGCTTCATGACCCATAAAAAACTCATGATCTGTTAATACGGATAATGCAGAAGCCCCAGCCGCAGCATAACCAGTAGTCACTTCTTCTACCGTTACTTGGTCATTAATGATTCCTTTTGATGGGGATTTTCTTTTAAACTCAGCAATAATTCCGGTTTTTGATGGGTCGATTAAAAATTTTTTAAGCGCATAAGTTTCTCTTTTAAAACCTATTGTGGATTCTAAGTCTTTAATGCTTTTATTGGCTTTTGCCGCTGCGACTTCTTCTTTTTTGCTGGCAACTATTTTATCTAGAATATTCATTTTTTGTTAAGCTAATAGCCAATTTTTAATCATTTCTTTTCCAAACTCTGTTAATATAGATTCTGGGTGAAATTGGACCCCTCTAACGTCTAAAGATGTGTGTCGCAAAGCCATCATTACGCCATGTTCATCTTCGGCAGTAATTAATAATTCGGAAGGTAAATTTTCTGATTTT
>JACMOI010000053.1 GCA_014378105.1 Pseudopedobacter sp. | reverse complement strand
GCATCTTTTGCTGGATGAAAAAGGCTTGAAAGAAAAGCAAGCCACTTACTATAAAATCAATAGGGGTGGAGATATTACCTATCATGGTCCCGGTCAAATTGTTGGTTATCCAATTTTAGATCTAGATAATTTTTTTACCGATATTCATCTTTATTTGCGCACTTTAGAAGAAGCTATTATTCTTACACTAAAGGATTTTGGGATAGCGGCGGGTAGGTATCCAGGTTATACAGGAGTTTGGCTGGATGCGGATAATCATCAAGCTCGCAAAATTTGTGCTATGGGCGTTCGTTGTAGCCGCTGGGTAACCATGCATGGTTTTGCCTTTAATGTGAATACAGATTTAACTTATTTCAAAAACATCGTTCCTTGTGGGATTGATGATAAAGATGTCACCTCGATGCAGCGAGAATTAGGTGAAAAGGTCGATATTCAAAAAGTGAAGGAAATCCTAAAGCATCATATTTCCGTATTATTTGACATGGAGCTTTATTAGCACCTCTCAAATATGAAGGAATTATTGATCACCTATGTTGCCGTTATTTTAAGCCTATCAGGTTGCGCTGATAAGCAAACTTTAAAAACGTATGAGCCCAATCCTATATATCCAAAAATGGTGAGTCATAATTATTCTAATTTAGCTTTAGGCGATTCATATACCATTGGGGAAGCCATCACCAATTATGGGGCGCTACCTTATCAGCTAGCAACAGCTTTGCAAGACGATACTGTAACTGTACAAATACCAAAAATTATTGCTCAAACAGGATGGACAACCGATGAATTAATTAGCGCCATTAACGCCGAAACTTTAAACCCATCATACGACTTTGTGACTTTGCTGATTGGCGTCAATAACCAATATCGCGGTTACGAAATCAATACCTACCGAACCGAATTTAAGAAACTCTTACAAACGGCTATTGCCAAAGCAGGCAATAAACCTAGTGGCGTTTTTGTTCTTTCTATTCCAGATTGGGGCGTTACGCCATTTGCAAAAAATGCAAGTAAATCACCTTCAAAAATTGCCGAAGAAATTGATGCTTATAATGCCATCAATAAGTTAGAAACCTTGAATGTAAATGCTAATTATTTAGACATTACGCCGATTTCTCGAGAAGCCATTTCGAATCCTAGTCTCATTGCTCAAGATGGTTTGCATCCTTCGGTGTTAATGTATACGCGTTGGGTAGAAAAATTGAAACCTTTGGTGAAGGCTAAGTTGAATTAATTTTTTAGAAAAGCAGGTTTCTGTTTAGTTTTTAAAGTCAATCCCGTGTTTCGCTGTATCCCTCGCTTCTTGGGTCGCTCAGGGATGCCGCTTCACCCAGGTTTAGGTGGCTTAGCTTTTGCAGTTATTTAAAGATGGTCACCTCATCCCTAACCCTTCTCCTCAATGACAAGGGAACCAAATAATCATTTCCCTCTACCACTGGGAGAGGGATTAAAGGTGAGGGTAACTACTCCGGTTTATAATTCTTATGCAAAACCAAAAAACTAGCTCTTTCCTCTTTTTTGAAAGGAATATCCCAATTCCCTTGATAGCTGATTTTTGTAGGTAATAAATCCTGACCGAAATAACTCATCTCAATATTCATCTGTACATCAAAATCAAAAGCAAGATTATCCAGTTTCATATCAATATATCTACCTAAAATTTGGAAATTTCTTTGGTCAAAAATGGTGGTTAGCTCTTTAATCATGATACCATCTTTGGTCCAATTACTTAAATCAGGTTTCATCAAAACTTTAAAACGATAAACAGGAATCGAGTCTAAATATATGCCTTTTTGAAAAGTGTAATTATAGTTCTGACGCATGTTTGCAGAAAAAATTTCCGTCTTGTTGGATATAAAAGGGACGCCTTTAATGGGTCTTCCTGGCGCAAAAATTAAGGTCTTCAATTTGTCTTTGTAGGATTCATTTTTACCTTCCCCTGGCGCATCACTTTTTGATGCAAAATCAGAATTATAAGCATTCATAAAAATGTAATCAAACATTTCTACCGTATATAAGTCATACTTACCATTACGCCTATACAAGTTTCCGCCATCTTTCTGTTCTAAAACTTGCATATGATGTCCTGAGCCATCATTTTTATGCAAAATTTTACGGTAGATACTTCCATCAACCTTGTTTTTTTTATCATAGGTATACACCCTGTTTTCGGCAACAAATTGATATTTTTTCATATTATGAAAAGCCTCATAAAAACTGGTATCCGTTACGATTTCATGAATAAAATCTTCAATATCTAAACCTGCTTTCCCCACTTTTACTACGGCGTCTTTATCCATTTTCATGGTTAAAACGGTGTCTGGGTTAAATCGAGGTATCGCCTGACTGAAAGCTTGCAAGGAAAACGTTAGAAAGATAAAGGGGAGTAAGAAACGCATTTAATATTTTGAAAAGATAACGGTAATTGTTGTTTAAAATTTCGTTTAGAGAGACTATAGCTTTTTTATTTAATCCTTAGAAGCAGCTTCTCTTTAGCCTTAAGGATAGAAAGGTAAATTATTCTTTTAGTAGATGATTTTCTATTTCGACTTTTAATATTGGTAATTCCTTTATGATGATGGTCCAAATAATCTCATCAGAAATATTATCGTAACTATGAATAATTCTATTTCTTATCCCAATAATATGCTGTGCGTTTTTAATGAGAAATTTACTATCAAATTTTAGTATACGACCAACTGCTTCTCCAATTATTTCAATATTCCTTTCAACAGCTTTTTTAGTTTTTAAATCTTTTTTATAGTTAAGAAAGTTTCTGTCTTCACCAATAAAATCGAAAATCTCATTAATACAATGATCTATATCTAAGAGCCAAGTTTTGATCTTAAGATCCATAGATTTTAATTTTGGTATTTTCCAGCTCTTGTTTGAAAAATCTATTTTTCAAAGCTCTTTCTTCAATTAAATCAACCTGACGTTTAAATAGATCTTCCAGTTTGTTTTTAAAACTAAAATATAGATCGGTATACTTAAAAGGGTCTTCTTCTTCAAAATCGACTAATAAATCTATATCAGAATCTTTGTTGAAATCTTCACGTAGTATGGAGCCAAAAGCAAATAACGACTTCACCTTGTTTAGTTTACAAAGCTTGTTGATTTCATCAGTTTGAAGTTGCTGTATACTCATTTATCAAATTTAAAGATAATTTATGAGCGGAATCATTTTAGTTTCCTAATTCTTTAATGGCTAAGTATGCCATTAAGCCGGTACTCATGCCTAAAGCTTTTTCTTCAATGTCAAAGGTTGGTGTATGTACAGATGAAGTGATTCCTCTTGCTTCATTTCTAGTACCTAAACGGTAGAAACAAGCATCTGCAGCTTGAGAAAAATAAGCAAAATCTTCTGCTGCCATCCAGATGTCTAAGTCTAGTACATTTTCTGCACCTAAATAAGCAATCGCATCTTCCTTTACTCGGGCAGTTAATTTTTCTTCATTCACTAAAAAGGGATAGCCTTTTTCAATTCTGAAATCAACACTGCCACCCATGCCTTCGGCAATGCTTTCTGCTAGTTTTTTCATTTTGATGTGCGCTTCAGCTCGCCATTTCTCATTGAGCGTTCTAAAAGTTCCTTCTAAATAAACCTCATTAGGGATCACGTTAGTTGCTCCGTTGGCCATTACTTTTCCAAAAGAAAGCACTGATGGAGAACGCGGATCAGAACTTCTGCTGATGATGGTTTGCAAAGCAGTAATCATTTGCGCCATGATGACTACTGGATCAATATTTTGTTGAGGTTGTGCCCCATGACCACCTTTACCTTTGATGGTGACATAAATCTCGTCAGTCGAAGCCATGTACTTTCCAGATCGAATACCAATTTTTCCCGCATCAATCAAAGGCATTACATGCTGACCTAAAACGGCACTGGGTTTTGGGTTTTCCAACACGCCTTCTTTAATCATCAAATTGGCGCCTCCAGGTAAACGTTCCTCGGCTGGCTGAAAAATTAATTTTATGGTTCCTCCAAAAGCTGCTTTTAGCTCATTTAAAATTTTAGCGGTTCCAAGTAAAGACGAGGTATGCACATCATGCCCACAGGCATGCATCACGCCGATGTTTTTAGATTTATAATCCACATCGCTCGCTTCCACAATGGGTAAAGCATCCATATCAGCCCTTAAGGCGATGGTTTTTTCTGATGATTTTTCTCCTTTTATTAAGCCAACAACACCCGTATTTGCCATCTCCTGATAAGGAATACCTAATTTATCCAATTGCATTTTTACAAATGCAGCCGTCTTGTATTCTTCAAAAGAAAGCTCGGGATGGGCGTGAATATGTCTTCTGTTGGCAACAACTTCACTTTCTATCTCACCTGCTAAGGATTTTATTTTATCTATCAGCATTGAATTGATCGGCTTTTACAGGGTTAATTTTTTCGCTAAATATGAATAAGGTTTGGAACGATTGCTTCAACTCATTTAAAAACGATTGTGCTTGAGCTCTTTTTCTAAAATCACCGACTTTAACACGGTAATTTGGGGTGTCGTACGATAAATAAGTATCAGATTCGGGGTAAAGGTCTTTATATTTCGCTTGTTGAGCGTAGGCTTCTCTTCTATCCGAACCAAAAAATATCTGCACTCGATATCCATTCACAATCAACGCACTCCCGTTACCAGATACACCTTTTGTTAAAGCAATTCTACGGGCAATCAAACTATCGATCAAAGGATCTTTTACCACAGTAACTTTTCCTCCGGTTTGACCGAAAGCTAAATAGCTACAGCATAACATCGCAAAAGTGGATAGAATGGTTTTAATTTTCATTAAGCAGTTAGTCCGTGACAGTTTTTATATTTCTTCCCGCTACCACAAGGGCAAGCGTCGTTTCTTCCTATTTTGTTTTCTACCCTTATCGGTTGGGTTTTTTGTGCTTCTCGGGTATCATCCATAAGTACACTGTTGCTTTCTTGTCCCATCTCTGGTTTAGAAACTTTAAGCTTACTCATGTCTGTTTTGGGTTGTGGCTTTGCTTCTCTTAATGGGGCATCACCTTGTACCGGAATACCACCTTTAAATAAGAAACTCACTACATCTTTGTTTACTACAGAAAGCATGCCCTTAAATAAATTGAAGGCCTCCATTTTATAAACTACCAGTGGGTCTTTTTGTTCGTAAACCGCATTTTGAACAGACTGTTTCAAATCGTCCATTTCGCGTAAATGCTCTTTCCAAGTGTCGTCTATCAGGGAAAGCGTAATGGTTTTTTCGAATGCTTTTACTACTTCTTTTCCCTTTGTTTCTACTGATTTTTTTAATGGTGCCGCAACTTGTATGCTATGTGTCCCATCAGTGAAAGGAACAATAATATTCTCGATGCTTTCTCCACGACTGTCAAAAACATCTTTGATTACTGGATAGGCTTGTTGTGCAATCACTTCCGACTTGCGCTTGTAGAAAGCGCTGGCCTCTATAAAAACTTTATCAGCTAAATTATCAATGTTGCTATTGTTGAATTCATCATCTGTAATAGCGGTATCAATGGCGAAAATTCTTAATAGCTCTAATTGGAAACCTTCGAAATTACCTTCCTCTTTATATTCGGTTACGATATCATCGGTTACATCTAAAATCATGTTTTCGATGTCTACATCTAAACGTTCTCCAAATAAAGCATTCTTACGCTTGGTGTAAATTACCGATCGTTGTGAGTTCATCACATCATCATACTCCAATAAACGCTTACGGATTCCAAAGTTGTTTTCCTCTACCTTTTTCTGCGCCCTTTCTATAGAGTTGGTAATCATCGAATGTTGAATCACTTCGCCTTCTTCAATGCCCATGCGGACCATTAATCCGGCAATTCTTTCTGATCCGAATAAACGCATTAAGTTATCTTCTAAAGACACAAAGAACTGAGTAGAACCTGGGTCTCCCTGACGACCAGAACGACCTCTCAACTGTCTATCGACACGTCGAGATTCGTGACGCTCTGTACCTACAATGGCTAAACCGCCTGCATTTTTTACGCCAGCTCCTAATTTAATATCCGTACCACGACCAGCCATGTTGGTAGCAATGGTTACCTGACCAGGATTACCCGCTTCCGCAACAATATCTGCCTCTTTTTGGTGAAGTTTTGCGTTCAACACATTGTGTTTGATGCCCCGCATCTTTAACATACGGCTCAATAATTCCGAAATCTCTACGGAAGTTGTACCTACTAATACTGGACGATTTGCCTGCGTTAGTTCTACAATTTCTTCGGCAACGGCGTTGTATTTCTCGCGAGTGGTCCGGTAAACTTTATCTTGTCTGTCATCACGAACAATTGGGCGGTTAGTTGGAATCTCCACCACGTCTAATTTATAGATTTGCCACAATTCACCTGCTTCGGTAACGGCAGTACCCGTCATACCCGCTAATTTGTGGTACATCCTGAAATAGTTTTGTAAAGTGATGGTCGCGTAGGTTTGTGTCGCATCCTCCACTTTTACATTCTCTTTCGCTTCAATAGCTTGGTGCAATCCGTCGGAGTAACGACGACCATCCATGATACGACCTGTTTGCTCATCAACGATTTTCACTTTGCCTTCATCAATAATGTACTCTATATCTTTCTCGAATAAAGTGTAAGCTTTTAATAATTGATTTACCGCATGGATACGCTCAGATTTTACCGAGAAATCTCTGATCAGTTCATCTTTTTTGTGCGCTTTTTCTTCATTGCTTAAATCAGATTTTTCGATATCTGCAATCTCCGTACCTACATCAGGCATCACGAAGAAATGTGGATCTTCGCCCGATGTCGTAATTAATTCAATTCCTTTTTCAGATAACTCTACCTGATTATTTTTCTCATCAATTACAAAGAATAGCTCGGTATCTGCCTTTGGCATTTCTTTGTTTTGATCCTGCATGTAATAGTTTTCGGTTTTGTTGAGGATACCTTTCATCCCAGACTCACTTAAAAACTTAATCAATGCTTTATTTTTAGGCAATCCGCGGTAAGCTCTAAATAATGCTAAACCACCTTCCCCTTCTTCAGGACCGGTTTTACCTTCTGTAATTAATTTCTTAGCCTCATTTAATGCGCCTTGTACATAATTTTTTTGTGCATTCACCAAACGCTCAATCCTTGGTTTTAACACATAAAATTCATGCTCATCACCTTTAGGGATAGGACCAGATATAATCAAAGGGGTACGGGCATCATCAATCAAAACCGAATCGACCTCATCCACAATGGCATAGTGCAATTTACCTTGTACCAATTCTTCTGGGGAGCGTGTCATATTGTCACGCAAATAATCAAAACCAAATTCGTTATTGGTTCCGTAAACCACATCCGCTTGGTAAGCTTTTCTTCTTTGTGTGGAGTTGGGTTGGTGCTTATCAATACAATCAACAGCTAAACCATGGAATTCGAAAATGGGTCCGTTCCACTCACTATCACGACGAGCCAAGTAATCGTTTACTGTTACCACGTGGATTCCTTCGCCAGAAAGGGAGTTTAAATAAATGGGGAGTGTACCTACTAAAGTTTTACCCTCACCAGTTGCCATCTCGGCAATTTTTCCTTCATGTAAAACGATACCACCAATTAACTGCACATCGTAATGGACCATGTTCCATTTCACTTCAGTACCGGCCGCTAACCATGAGTTATGGTGAATGGCTTTATCTCCTTTTATTAAAACGTTTGGCTTGCGAGCAGCTAATTCGCGGTCGAATGCTGTTGCGGTCACTTCAATGGTTTCGTTATCGGTGAAACGCTTTGCAGTTTCTTTCATTACTGCGAAAGCTTCGGGAAGAAGCTCCATCAAAGTAGTTTCTAGCTGCTTATTTCTGTCTTTTTCTAAACGATCAACCTCTTCATACAAATCAGTTTTTTCGTGAATAGTCAATTCTGCATTCTCTTCTACGTTCTTTTTAATAGCAACAATTTTGCCGTCAATTTCGGCGAGATCACTTTTAATATGGGCTCTAAAAGTTGCAGTCTTCGCCCTCAACTCGTCATGAGATAAACCACCTAATTGCTCGTATGCTGCTTTTATTTTATCTACTAAAGGCTGTGCGCTCTTAACGTCACGGTCGGATTTATTACCAAAAATCTTATTTATAAAACTTAACATTTCTTATTCTGTATTTAACACGCTATAAAATCAACAATTAAGCCATAGACCCAATTGAGTCAAAATGGCATTTATTGGGACGGTAAAATTAAGATTTTATTTAAGGAATCGCAGGTTTTAGGGGAATGAATTGAGGGTATTTAACATATTTTTAGGGAGGACGAAAGACGGAGGTCAGGGGTCGGAAGTTTTGAGCCATCAGCCCTCAGTTTTTGTGTTGCGTGAAAAAAGAACGGAAAAAGCGGACGAAAGTTAGCAGACCGAAGACGCTGGTTTGATTCAGCATACGTTCAGCAGGCTTTATCTAGTCACTAAGGAAGCTTCATCCTATCAGCAGAAAACTATCACCCATGAACCACCCGCCATCACCCATGAACCATGATCTTACACCCCTCAACGCTTCTTTTTAATCCCCAATTTTTTAGTCAGCTGACTTTCTTTGTGAGGTTCTTCCCCCAAAATTAATCCCCAGGCTTTTAAGCCTTCCACACGATCAAAAATGATCTTTAAGACTGCCGTGATAGGGATGGACAGAAACATCCCTGGGATGCCCCAAATTAATTCGCCAAGCATGACACCCAGTACCGTTACCAATGCATTGATCCGCACTTTCGAGCCTACCACTAAAGGAAGAAGAATGTTACTATCGATGATGTGCGTGATAAAAATGGTAATCATCACAAAAACCACCTGACTGATTTCTGTAGAAGTAGCGAAAGTAATGGCCGAGCTGATGATGAGTGCCGTTAAAATCCCGATATAGGGAATGAGGTTGAGGATGTCAGCAATTAAGCCTAAAAGGATGGCGTATTTAACACCTAATAATAAAAAAACGATGCTTACAGAAAATGCCACAATGATCATTTCTATTAAAAGACCGGTGATGTATTTTCTAATCATATACTGCACTTCTTCAATCACATCATGAACCAATTTTTTATGATGTTCTAAAAACACCGATTCTAAAAAGCGCATAATCAGCGTTCGGTAAAGCAAGAAGAAAAAAGTGTAGATAAAAGTAAATAAGATAAAAAGTAGAATGCCTGAAAAGGAAAGAATGGTAGTGCCCACCACTGTTGTACCGGAATCCATTACTTTACTGGTTGCGGTATGCACATAGTTGAGTTGTTTGCGGGCATTGATATGGAAAGTCTGCGAAATCCAGTTTTGTAGATGCTCTAATGACTGATGCAGCTGATCCTGAAACTGAGGCCAATCACTGGCCAGATTAGATATTTGAGACCCGATGATATAAATAATCAAGGCTACAATTGCCAGCAGGAGGATAACGGATAGCATGGATGCCGCACTTCTTGGGAGTTTTAATTTTTTCTCCATGAAAACTGCCAAAGGCAATAGCAGGATAGAAAATAAACAGGAGAATACCATAGGAGATAATATTTGCCTGCCTAAAATGACCAAATAACCGATACAAATTAAACTGACCAATACACACATCAGCTTTACATAAAACGGTGCCGACAGCCATTTATTAATTTCCATATTTGATGGGCTATTAAATATTATACATACGAATCTCTTTAAAATTTATGAGATTAAAAAGAGGTAAATGAAAGAAGGGGACAGTTGTGAGGGATCAGCCTTGAGCTTACCGCTAATCCGCCATCAATTGGGCATGGGTTCGCCATCGGTAAAGGATCTGTTCGAGTAGGGTTCGGGTGAAAGTACCTTTATCCGAACAGCTATTGGACCGAAGTTTGAAGTCAGAAGTCAGAAGACCGAAGACGGAAGAAGGAAGTGTCTTAACCTGAAATAGCTTTACAATGAGCGAAGGGTTTACGGATATAACTTTACAAATATAAAAATCATTCTAAATAAACTTTACATCGTGTTTAATCATACGGCTTTAACTTTACATGTAATGGTCATTAAATTTTAACGGATAAATCCTCGTTTTTTATGATTTAATCCCAGCTTTATCCTAACCTCATCCTAAACCTCATCCTAACCTTATCCTATACTCAAGGTTTTAAGCTGGCAGCAGTCAGCTTTTCGCCTTCCACCTTGAGGTTTCTGCCTAAAAAAGCGTACCAACAACAGGATGTAATTCCAACAAAAAGGTGGACAAAATTTCAAAGAGGTTAAAGCGGCATTATTCCTTTAAAAGGTAAATTCAGAAAAATACACTAAGTACCTTTTGAGGTATACCAAAAAACACAAAATAGCATCAATTGGGCATCAAAAGTTAAAAATAGAGTTTATTATCGACGATAAAACCGCTATTCTTAGAATTACTTAAATGATTGCTCATGAGTCGTAACAAATTGGTTATAAAACAGTTAAGCTCGAAACGGGGAGGATCGAGCTTAAACTAACCAATTATAAACCTAAATTAAACGAAAGGGCTGTAGGGGTAGGAGTCGAACCTACACGAAGCAGTTATTTCACCTTTCGGCTATTTCCCAAATCTTCGCCACCGAGACAAGGAGGTGTGTCTGCCAATTTCACCACCCTACAGTGTATTTTATTTTTTCAATTTGTACATCCGGCTTGCCCGTTTGTTTGATTGTATAGAACAAATGTAAAGCATAACACTATACGTTACAAATATTTCAACAAAATATTTTAATTTTTATAAATTTTTTATTTATACTTGTTTAATATTAATAATCAGTAAAAACATGATTGATAAAACACGACCTAATTTAGAAATTGATAATTTGGATATCGAAATTCTATCTATTTTGATGAATGATGCGACCACAGCGTATACAGAAATAGCGAAAGAACTCATCGTATCAGGCGGGACGATACATGTGAGGATGAAAAAAATGCAGGATTTGGGCATCATCAAAGGCTCGAATTTGATTGTTGATGCTCAAAAAGTGGGGTATGACATTTGCGCTTTTTTAGGAATATACCTCGAAAAAGGTTCTATTTATCACGAAGCTGTAGACCAATTAAAACAGGTAAAGGAGATTGTGGAGTTGCATTATACCACAGGGGCATATTCTATGTTCGCTAAAATTATTTGTCGTGATACCAATCATTTACGTCACGTTTTAAATGATGAAGTACAAGCTATTCCCGGAATTCAACGTACAGAAACTTTTATCTCTTTAGAAGAAAGTATTAAAAGACAAATTACGCTTAAATAAGCTGAAGGCTATAGGCAAAAAGCTTAAAGCAAAGTTTTAAAATGAACTTGAGCATTTTAACTGGGCTTTTAATCGTCTTTCTTTTTTCTTTTAATGTATTTACACTTGGCAAGGCTTTTGATTTGAATTAATTAATCAAATTTAAATAGTCATGGAACCGAAGGATAAAAAATGGGAATCTGGCCCAAGGCAAGATTCGGACGATGATAGAACTGAAGAGCAGCTAAAGAGGGCTAAAGAAGAAGCGAAACGTCAAAATGAAAATTTTGAAGAAGAGGAAGTTGAAGGGGCTTACAGAGAAAAGAATGGGGATGAGGAAACGTCTTTTGATGATTTGAAAGATGAACCCAAGTTGGATGTAAAACCTACGAAACCTGCAAAACCTGCGAAAGATAAATAATTTAAAAAGCAAAAAGGTTAAGGGCATTGCCTTAACCTTTTTGCTTTATTCCTTATTTGAATTTACCTAGTAAAGCTTTCAGCTTATCTTGCATATCACCATCTGCGGCTTTAGGCTCTTCTCTTTTTTGAACTTTAGGTTTTTCAACCATAGTTTTAGGTTTTTGAAATTCTTTTCTTTTGGGTTTTTCTGTAGGGACTTTCTTTTCACCTGATTTCATAGTTAAAGAAATGCGTTTTCTAGCGGCATCCACCTCCACCACTGTTACTTCCACTCTTTGCGAAACTTTTACCACCTCATTTGGGTTGGAGATGAATTTATCGGCCATTTGGCTTAAATGCACCAAACCATCTTGATGAACGCCAATATCTACAAAAGCACCGAAATTAGTAATATTAGTCACGATGCCGGGGAGCTTCATTCCGGGTTTTAAATCGGCTATTTTATGAATTCCATCTGCAAAAGCAAAAGCTTCAAATTGCGCTCTGGGGTCTCTCCCTGGTTTTGCTAATTCGGTAACGATATCTTGTAAAGTGGGTAAACCTACTTCGGCAGAAATGTATTTTTTAAGGTCGATTTGCTGTCTGAGTTTCTCATCTTTCATCAAATCTTCTACTTTACAATGGAGGTCTTTGGCCATTTGTGCTACCAAAGCATATCGCTCAGGGTGTACCGCACTCGAATCTAATGGGTGCTTGGCATTTCTGATTCTTAAAAATCCTGCGGCTTGTTCAAAAGCTTTATCGCCTAGGCGAGGGACTTTTTTTAACGATTCTCGATTTAAAAAAGCACCATGAAGGTTGCGATAGTCCACAATATTTTGAGCCAGCTGTGGTCCAAGACCAGAGATGTAAGCAAGAATTTGTTTAGAGGCAGTGTTTAATTCGACGCCCACGGCATTCACACAAGAAATCACGGTGTCATCTAAAGAGGCTTGTAGTTTGTTTTGATCTACATCATGCTGATACTGGCCTACACCGATGGATTGAGGATCTATTTTTACCAATTCGGCAAGTGGATCCATCATTCTGCGACCAATGGAAATCGCACCTCTAACGGTGATATCATGATCAGGAAATTCTTCTCGGGCATTTTCTGATGCCGAATAGATGGAGGCACCACTTTCGTTCACCATCACCACTATAACACCTGCTAAATTTTGTGCTTTCACAAAATCTTCGGTCTCGCGACTGGCAGTTCCATTCCCAATGGCGATGGCTTCAATTTTATATTTCTCTACTAAGTATTTTAAATTTTGTGCGGCTTCTTTTGCTACGCCTGCTCCGGTATGTGGATAAATGGTGGCATTTTCTAATAATTTTCCCTGCTCATCCAAACAAACCAATTTGCATCCAGTACGGAAACCCGGGTCTAAAGCTAAAACTCTTTTTTGACCCATTGGTGCGGCCAACAAAAGCTGGCGGGCATTTTCTGCAAAAACTCGTATGGCTTCTTCATCTGCCAATTGCTTCGATTTCAAACGGGTTTCTGTCTCCATAGAAGGTTTTAACAAACGCTTATAGCCATCTTCTAGTGCTGTTTTTACTTGTTGCGATTTTTTATTATTTCCTATAATGAACTGATTTTCTAAAATTTGTATAGCGTTTCCCTCTTCTGGCAGGGCATCGAGCTTTAAAATTAATTCTTTTTCGCCACGACGCATGGCTAAAATGCGATGTGAGGGAGCTGTTTTTACAGGTTCGCTCCACTCGAAATAGTCTTTGTATTTAATGCCTTCTTCTTCTTTTCCTTTTAAAACTTCTGAGGTATAAATGCCTTTGGTAAAAAATAAATCACGCATTTTAGTTCTGGCGTCAGCATTTTCTGAAATCATTTCAGCAATGATATCTCTTGCGCCTTGCAGTGCTTCGTTGCTGTTATTGACGCCTTTTTCTTCATCAATAAATGCAGCAGCTTCCTCATCTGGATTTTTTTGATCCTGCTCAAAAATACTCAATGCCAAAGGCTCCAAGCCTTTTTCACGAGCAACCGAAGCTTTGGTCTTTCTTTTAGGTTTGTAAGGCAGGTAAATGTCTTCCAAAGCGGTCATGGTTTCTGCTGCTAAAACTTGTTGCTTTAATTCGAGAGTCAGTTTGCCTTGCTCTTCTATTGATTTTAGGATGGCTTCTTTTCTTTTGTCTAAATCTCTTAATTGCTGAACGCGATCTCTGATTGCGGCTACCTGCACTTCGTCTAAACTGCCAGTCATTTCCTTTCGGTACCTGGAAATGAAAGGGACAGTGGCGCCCTCATCTAATAAATTTAAAGTAGCTTCTACTTGCTTGCTGCCGACACTTAATTCTTGTGCGATTAAAAAAATATGTTGTTGCGACATTCGGTATTTTTTGGAAACACGAAGATGTGAGTTCTTAATAAGAAGAGCAACTATAATTTAAAATAATTGCTAGGATGTATCACCGAATTAAAATTTTAAAGAAATAAGAATATGCTATTTACTCCAATTAGATTTTGTAAAAAAAGGTAATCCGCTAAGATTACCCTTTTTCAACATGCATTTTTATCCTATTGTGCCCCGTCTAATTTACCTTTTTCAATAAAATAAGCTCCTACTTTTTCACCTACTGCTAATCCCGCTTCGCAATCGCTACGAAAATGAATGCCTGATATTAGTCTTGAATTAGATGCTTCGATAGCCATGTCTTTATAAGCTTTGGCTCTTGATGGCGTAAGGTAACCGAGTATAGTTGCTGCCGAGCCACTAAATGTTGCATGACCTGAGATATAGGACGGAAAATTGGGTATACCGTTGAAAGTTTTAATTGCTGGGTTTATCTGTGAGGGTCTTGGGCTATAATACTTAAATTTTGTTAGCCAAGTAATAATTCCTGCATCCATTAAGGTTAAGTTTAGTAAAGCTATATTTCTGCTCCATTTAACTTCGCTTAAATTTTGTTTAATAAAATCGTCAGCAGCGATGGCATTCCAGTGTCCTGGAGGGGTAGAGGTGCCTATACCATCTGCCCAAAAATGAGCTATTCTTATATTTTCTCGATCTTGTTTTTTGGAGAATGCGAATACTTCAGCGGTTT
The DNA here is from genome assembly GCA_014378105.1 of Pseudopedobacter sp. GTDB lineage: Bacteria > Bacteroidota > Bacteroidia > Sphingobacteriales > Sphingobacteriaceae > Pseudopedobacter. The sequence goes on along the minus strand of JACMOI010000053.1, from coordinate 4,387 downwards.
CAGTATTTAATTGGGCACTGCCAACTGGGGGAGGTGGAGGTGGAAGAAAGGTTATCAATGTTGCCCTAGGCATAACAATAGGCACAACGTCTCCAAAAAAAGGTAACATAGGTGGTCTTTTTGGCGTCTCTAAACTTATCCACGGAGTTCTTCCATCTGCCATACAATCGGCTTCTAATTTTGCCCATTGGGTAGGTATACCAACGGCAGCTCCAGCTTTATCACTTCTGGCTTTTAAGATAAACTTTTTGGCTACCGCTCTGCCTAAAACTTCACCAGCCTCAATATCACTACGTGTTGCTGCGCCTGCCCTCATCATACTTAACTCATGATGGGTTACTTTTTGCTCAATATTTGCTATTTCGGTTGGAAATAAAAGTTTCATCATTTCCCCGGTAACGCCAGCGATAACAGCAGCTTCTGATGGATATGAGGGTAAATTCGAAACAGGAACCATTGCTTTGATGTCTGAAGCATTCTTATAAGGTGCTAAACGGGCATATACTTTTTTATAATGCCAAGCAGCAACCAATGCATCATATTGTGCAGCAGCAATGTAAGCATAAGCCCTAGCGGCGTAAGGAGGATTAGAAAATGGAAACAAGGGATAGGCAAAAGGATTTGCACTACTTGGAATAGGATAGGTTCTGTCATCGTTTTGATAAGGAGGTAAATTATATTTAGCAACTAAATCTCGCATAATTTCGTTCCAACGCAATATGCCACCAGCTGCCCAGTAATTGATATCCTTTTGCTCATCTTCAGTCATGTTTTGTTGTAAGTCTTTTATTTCATTTAATTCTGCAATGTATAGCGGATTGCTTGTGGATAGCGGGGTTGACACGCTAATTTCAGAACTAGAACTTAATAAAATAGGTTTCCAATCTCCAGCATTTATATCAGTAGAAGCGGGCTTTAGTGCTGCTAATCCTTCAGTTTGATCAACAATATCCTTTTTACAAGATATTGCCATCAATAGCAATAATAAATATGTGATCGTATTTAATTTTTTCATAACCTTATTTCTTTGATGGTTTAAAATTGATGATGTAAAACAAACCACCATTTAGGTTATAATTTTGTCCTACGTTTCTACCGGCAATTACATAATTTCCACCCCCAACTAAAGTTAAGGCAGAAAATTTAGCGAGATTGTATTTGAGATTTCCTCCCACCGTAGTGGCATTCATTCTATTGCTGGGGAAAGGCATATCGTTTCTACGGATATCAAAACCACCTAATGAGGTCATGTTAGAAAATGCGATTTCAGCAATAGTGTTTCCATTACGATAACCCGTACCTACGTTAAACAGCAACAAATCGGGCATTGCTACCTGGTTTGAATTGATTAACCTATCTGTATAATAGCTGTTTCTATCTAATTGTATATTACTTCTGCGTACATAAGCACTGGCTAATGTTAAATAAAATCGTTTTACCAAATAATCAATATTTATACGACCAGTTAGGTTTGTACTTCCCATACCAATAGCTAGGGGTTGATAATCTATCACGTAATTGTTTATAGGTGTTGATAGCCCAGCATCTAGAAATAAACCTAAATCACCTGCTCCAACCCTTTTTGAATACGTTTTCCATTTTACAGCAAAGCTGATGTCTTGAAAACCCTTAAATCCGCTTAAGGTACCCGCACTAGATTTAGTGGTAATATATGGAACGTTAAAAAGGAGGTTAATTTTGTTATTTAAACCATAAGTACCCATTAAATGGAACTGATTGGACGATACACTCCCAATATTTTCATTGTTACGTTTAAGTGAGGCTTCCCAATACTTGTTCCAGTTACTGTAGGCGTAAATTCCACCAATACAAAGCTCATTTTTTTTCATCATGATCGCATCGGTTTCTGTTTGTGCTTTAACGGTGAGTAAGGAAAAGCAGGATAGCACAAGCATTAGCAAATGCTGGATTTTAATTTTGTTAGAAAAAATCATTATTGAAAAATTTTAAAGCAAAATAGAATCGTTTAAAAACCCGCTTGCTGCATAAAAATATATTAAATTAGGATGATGTACAAATTATTTTCACGATAGCCCATTAAATCTGAAAATTTAGTTATTTGTATCATATAAACTTCAAAAAAGGATGTCGTTGCAATCCCTCACGCAAACAATAGTGATCATTTGAAGAATAGCCCCGATTGTAATGGAAATCCTTTAACAACATTTTTAGGTTGTTAAAGATTGAAAAGAAAAGCGGGAGCAAGCATGAATAAAAACGATTAACCTTGCGCTTCAAAAAAACTGGTGGCAGGGTAATTGACCTATGATAGGTAGTTCTTAGTCAATCATAAATCAAATCGTTCAAAATGAAGAAGTACAAAACAATTTTAACTTTTGCATTCGTTTGCTGTATAGGAATTGCTACATCTTGCAGCAGTAACTTATCAAAAGATGAGGCACAGAAAGTAGCAAAAATGGATTCTACAAAGGATTCTCTGCAATTAACAGCTGACGCTGTAAATAATAATATTCAAAGTGTGCAAAATGCGCTTAAGGAGGTTGATGAACAATTTGCAAAAAATTAAAACCATGAAAGCAGGATATTTATTCAGTATAGCAGTATTCCCAATTTTGATGTTGGGAACGCCCATGATGGACCAGAAGGAGAAGGAACATGAAGAAAAAGATAAACATGAGCAAAATAATCAAGGTAAAAACCAAGAAGAGGGGAAACATGGTGAGGAAAGGTATGATCCACAAAACGATCATAGAGAAAAACAAGGGAAAGACAAACATGGAGAAGGAAGAGATTATGAAAAACAAGGTAAAAATGATTGGAAACAAAAAGGTCATGACGGTGAAGATAAGAGTGATAATAAGTGGGAAAAGGAAGACAAATGGACCGACGGAAAGTGGGATGAAGCAAAGTTTGATAAAAGAATGTATAAACTTAAAGATGCCAAGAGAGATCATTGGGTAAATGAGCGAGTTTACAATGGTGTAAGCTGGTGGAATGGGAATGATTATTATAAAGCAAAAGGACCAAAGGGAAATAAAAAAGTTACTATTTGTCATAAACCAAATGGTTCAGACTATCCTGTAACTATAAATGTTTCGGTAAATGCATTACAAGCTCATTTGAATCATGGGGACTATCAAGGTACCTGTAAGGATTATGATAGAAGCGTTTATCACGATGCTTATTGGACAAATAGAGATACTTACTATAATCAATATTACCAAACTACAGAAACGCTTTCTTTTGGGGAGCAATTATTGAACACCGCAATTGGTGTTTTAACAAATAGAAAGGCACAATTGGTTGCTACAAGAACAACTTTAACACCTGCTCAAATTAGCGCTCGTGAGCAAGCAATTATTAATTTGCAGAACAATGTATATGGTTTGCAAAATTCTTTGGCAAATGGAAACCAAAGGGTTGCCACCATTAATTTGAGTTTTTAAGAGTCAGAATATATTTAAACAAAAAAGGGCGATGTAAAACATCGCCCTTTTTATTTATTAAGTTTTTTTAGAAAGTATATCCCAAACTAATACCTGCATAATAAGGGATAAAAGCGTCAGCGTTAAATATTGGGGTAAAGCCACCTCTAAAAGAAAAACCACTTTTTATGGGCTGTAATCTGTACATAAAACTCATGGTGCCAAAAACTGTAGAACCGTTGGAATCTAAAAAGGAAGCGTTGGCATAAGTAGCTCCTAAACCTATCTCAAAAAAGTTTTTGCCTTCTCCTAAAAGGTAATTTAAGGAGACAGGAATAGTCACAAGGTTATCACCACCACCACCAATGGCTCCAATACCAATTCTACCGCCTAAACCATTTCTTTTATTGCTGAAACGGGTGTCATAATTGGCAGTAAATACCAATCCTTGCCCAGCAAGTTCCACATAAATGTTTTGTGCTCTTCTTTGGGATTCTTCAATATTCTTTGATGTAGCATCGTAATTTTCAACGTTACCATTCTCATAAGTTATTTTTAAAATAGCTGCTTTAGCTATTGTATATACTGGTCCATTTAGGTTAGCAAATGCTTTATATTTAATTTCTGATGAGCCAACCTCGGTTACTTTAGCTTCTAATACGGTACCGTCTTTTTTATAAATTTTGTCTTGTGCTTTAGATTGAAGGATTCCTAAAAAGATAAATAGGAAACTTAAATAGATAATTTTTTTCATGTTTTTGGATTTTGATTATGTAAAAGAACAAAAAAAAGCCGGATTAAATAATTTTTCATCCGGCCTCTAATCTAAAATAGCTACGCTACTCAAATACCTTACGCGAGTTATTTATTTTCTGATACTGAATTTATTATTTTATTTAACTGCACCAAAAGCCGCGAAGCAAGCATGTTTATGAAGTATTTCTGTAAATCGGAAACCTACTTTTTTTAATAAATCTATT
>JACMOI010000052.1 GCA_014378105.1 Pseudopedobacter sp. | reverse complement strand
TTGAATGATTCATTCCTCTGGATTTCATTACACACAAACTTCTTTGACGTTGGGCATTTAACTCAATATCCTGCACCATCATCCAGGTATCAACCATAGAAGAGATTCCTTCATCACTAGGTGTACGTTCTATTGACCCTACAGTTATTGCGGCAGTAAACATCACCGTAATTTGTTGCAATTTTAAATAATCTACAAAACGGGTAAGCATTGATCTGATGTCACTGTTAGGTTCTTCTGTCATAAGATTTGTGATCGGATCAAGAACAATAACAGCTGGCTTAATTTCTAATATCATTTTTTTTATAGAAATAAAATGCAATTCAAGATTTTGAAGTGTTGGCCGGGAATAATAAAAATGCAATAAACCGGATCTGATCATTGGATCTAAGTTGATACCAATTGATCGCATATTTCTTATTACCTGGTTAGGTGCTTCTTCAAAGGCACAAAAAAGACAACGTTTTTTAGTTTTGCAGACACTGTAAACAAAACTGGCTGCAATACTTGTTTTTCCGGTACCGGCTGTGCCCGAAATGAGAATGCTACTACCAACAAAAAAACCTTTTTTATCCAGCATTTCATCTAATTTAGGAATGCCTGAAGAGATTCTTTTAGAACTTATTTTTTGTTCCATGGCTTCCGATATGATAGGAAAAACGGTGATGCCTTTTTCTTCAATTATAAATGGATATTCATTGTTACCATGTATTGACCCCCTATATTTTACAATCCTTAAACGCCTGGTAGCGATTTGGTTTGATATGCGGTTATCAAGCACTATAACACAATCGGCTACATATTCTTCTAAGCCGTGGCGGGTAAGAAAAGTCTCACCTATCTCTGCAGTTATAATGGCACTTACTTTTTTTTCTTTTAACCAGGCAAAAAGTCTTCTAAATTCTGAACGTAAAATCTTATAATCCAAACCATAAAACAAGGTATCAAGCGAATCAAGTACAATGCGTTTTGCTTTAACCTTATCTATGGCAAAACCAAGCCTTACAAATAATCCTTCTATATCATACTTACCTGTTTCAATTAACTCATTGCGGTTTATATTAATATGTTCAAGGTATAATTTATTCGAATTAACATGGTCTTCAAGATTATAACCCAAAGATTTTACATTTAAAGATAACTCATCTGTATTTTCTTCAAAGGCCATAAAAACTGCGGGTTCATCATGCAATACAATTCCATTAACAAGAAATTCCATAGCCATAATTGTTTTACCGCAACCAGTATTACCCAGCAAAAGTGTTGGGCGGTTTTTTGGTAAACCACCGTTTGTAATATCATCTAACCCTTGAATACCAGTTAGTGATTTCGGAAATATAAATTTGGACTGTTTTAGTTTTTTAACTTTTTGCATGAGTAGAATTGTTTTTAGAACAATTGAATATGGTTAAAGGTGCTTTTCATATAGTGAGACTTATTCGATTAAAAATAATTTTAATTGGGTATTTGATCTGTTCTAATAAAAAATAATATTGAAATTGTCAGCCTTCATAAGAATATAAACTTAATAAAATAAAATGTAAATCTAAGGTTTTGGAAAATTAAATCGTTACATTTAAAAAATAGAATTTTGTATAAATCACACATTTTTAATTAAAATGAAAGATGAGGAGGAAAAGGGGAGAAGGTGTGAAGGTAAGATGGGAAGATGGGGAGCTGGTAAAAAGGTATGTAGGGAAGATGGGGAGAAGAAGGGAAGAAGATAGAAGAACACCAGAAATCTGATACCTTATATTTCTCAATTCACAGGTTGTTTTTTCTTTGTTCTTTAACGTGCTTATAATAAGATGGGGACAGGCCTGTTACTTTCTTAAACTGATTAGATAAATGAGAAACACTGCTGTAATGTAGTTTGTTTGCAATCTCTTTAAGATTAAGTTCATCATATAACAATAACTCTTTTACCATTTCAATTTTATGAATTATGATATAATGTTGGATCGTGATTCCTTTAACTTCTGTAAAAATGTTTGACAGGTAAGTATAATCGTAATTTAATTTTTGACTTATATAATCCGAATAGTTTATTTTAGGGTGATCGTCAGAATAATGAATCATTTCAATGATCACATTCTTTATTTTTTCAATCAGAATACTTTTTTTATTATCGAGTAATTCCAACCCGGATTTAAGTAAAATGGTCTTCAGTTTTTGGCGTTGTTTTAATGTAATTTCTTCTGATATTTCCACCATTCCCAATTCCACGACTAAACTTGAAATACCGAGCTTTTTTAATGATTCTTTTACAACCATTTTGCAACGAATACTAACCATGAATTTGATGTATAATTTCATTTTAATTTTTTATTGAAATATACCCTTACTGTTAGTCTGCGTTAATTTGCATTTGAATGTGCCACAAAAGTTAAAATTTATGTGCATTGTTTATAAATGTTTGTTCTGCCAAACTGCTATCATTCATAAAATCTATTTTTATCATTTGCTCCAATTGATCATGAAGTGTTCTGCCATTTGCCATTTTGGTAAGAAAGGCATTTGCTCCAAGCTTTTTTACAATTTCAATTTGATAAAAGGAAGTTGTTAACATAATAACAGGTATAGCTTTTAATGCTGAATGCTTTTTCATTTCTGTTAAACATTCGATCCCGGTCATTATTGGCATATTTATATCCATAAAAATAATAGAAGGAAGAATGATGGCATTAAGTAGTATTTCGAGCACCTCTTTTCCATTATTTGCGATCCCAAATAATACAGCATTTTCAATTTTATTTAATGCATCAACAAAAAATTCCTGATCATCTTTATCGTCGTCTACCAATAATATACTCTTCACAATTTCCATCCTTTCTAATTAAATTTTATAGTACTAATGCTATTGGTAAAAATCATTTCAACAATTGTGGTTTTTGCTTTAAATATTTTAAAGTTATAAATTCCTATATAATTATTATTTGTTGAAATAATTTCCCAAATATCCATTAATTAAAAATTAAAAGAGTTACATAGCTATATTAATATGTTATATAAATCACAGGTTTTAATATAATAAAATAATATACTAAATTAATTAATATATACTTATAAATGAGTTAATTAATAAGCAAATTAAACATTAATAGACCTAAAAAAGGCAAATTAATATTTAAAAGTCAGGTATTTTTAAATATGAAATTTTTGCTAAAACATTAATGGCATAAAATTAAATATTAAAAAAGCCCTGAATGAATTTCATCATTAAGGGCTTTTTTAATACGATGCCTTCTAAAAGATTTGAATTATCACACCTTTATTTCGAATTTTTTCTTCTAGGTCGGGTACTTTCGTTATTATTGTTTTCATTACTTAGTCCGTGAAAGGCTAAGCCTATAGTTGAAACCCCGGTAGAGAGATCAAGAAATGCTCCTAGTTTATTATTAAAGTGGTACTCTGCTCCAATATGCAAATCAATAAACAATGGGCTTGCACGACGGTAATAATCACGGTTATCAGGATATCCATCTTCCCATGACTGATTAACAATTGCGAAACCCAGGGAACCGGCAAGGTAAAAATCCCAATGAGAATTAGCATTAAGCAGTTCATCAAAATAGTAAGTGCCTTTTAGAGCAATAGGAACTACCGTTTCGCGGTAAGCATAATATCTGGCTGGATAATTTTTATTTCCATTAAAATAGTAACTATGGCCAACAGTAAAAAAGCTGATAGAAGGAGCCAGGGTAAAATTCCTAGCCACATCAAATTCATAATTTATATTAAAAACGGCTAATGAAGGGCCAGCATATGCGTAATATCCATAATATCCACCTGCCCCAATACCGAGGTTAAGTGTTTTTCCAAATTTTTCCTGTGCACTACTCTGGAAATGAAAAAAAATAACGAATAAAAGGGTTATAGTAATTGTAAATAATCTTTTCATATTTATGATTTATTTTATTGAGATTTATATATTAAAATCTCCAGCAAATGTCTGCTGCGGCCTTAAACAGAATGTTATATAATTTTAATTATCTGTTACAAAATTTACTGATCAGAAATTAAAAGAAAGTTAATATGCACCTGTTGCTGATCAGATAGCTTTTTTTTTATGCTAATTACATAAATTTTTATGTTAGAATTTTTTTTTCATATTTGTAGAAATGAATTTTAAGCTAAAGTTAATAACTTTTATAACAACAATATATCTAACTACTATAGAGATAAAAGGTACAACAGTTTCTGATTTTAAAGGAAATTATAAAGTTTACAGGACTATGCTTATTCAACCCGTTCCTGTTAAACCTAAAAAGAACACCCTAAAAAAAAGATATAATAAGCCAGCTTACCATTATTCCCATAAAAAAGGTATGCTCTTATTTGATCCTTACATTGAAAAACCCATTTTGCAAAAGGTGTGGTTTGATTCCAGCGTTTACTATCCATTTTCTGATACTTCTTCACAAGATCGTTTTTGGATCAAAGCAGTTGGTGATTATGATTATAAGGCAATAGTTTTTTTTAAAATTGTTCAGTCTAATGGCAATTGTATTTATTGTGATTCATTTCCGTTATTAGACCTCTTATCAATATACATTGATGGGGGAGGGCACTATGCAACCAAAACCCGCAAAGAAGAAGTGATTCGACAATATGTGGAAGAATTTTTTTATGAGGGCAACCTGGATCAGACAGTTGATGACCTTGCGGTGCCGGTTATACAAGAAAACTTTTTGAATGATAACTTTATTACATTTAAAAGTGAAGCACCCACCAGATCCTTTGTTTATTCTAAAATTAAGAATGGGCAAAGTCTTATTGCTTACCACAGAACAAAGGGAATGGCCCTCAAATTTTATGAATTTAAATAATTTATTTTTATTATTACGACGTAAAAATATTGCATACTCAGACTTAATTTTAATCAATCTGCAACTTACTGAATTTATAAAATTTATTTTCGTCTATTATACTTAAAAGATATACTCCGGAAGATATATCGACTGGTTCAACCGATATTTTATTTGTTATACCTGTTAAAGCAAATTGTTTATTAAATACCAATTTTCCATGCAAATGAATTAAAGCAACAAATATTGTTTTTAATTCATTGTTGTTAATTGCCATAGTAAATATATCCTTCGCAGAATTAAAACATACATTCAGAAAATTACTTGCAATACTTGCTGCAGTTGCTACCGGCCAGCTAAAAGCGTTACTGGAAAACACGCTGCGGCCATGGGAAGCTGCAATTACCTGCCTGTCTGATGATCTTGCCTGGAACATATCAACTCTAACATAGCCCATACCTGTATTGGAAGCCACCCACGAAGGAATAGAATCAAGCAGACTCAATATACTTCACACCCCAAGTTTTAGTGGCAAGAATCGCTTGGTTTGTGTTGTAAGGATTGAAAAGTGTTTAGCGCATTGGCATATCCGGTAAGTTGCCTTTTTTATTATTCCAGGTAGCTCCTCCGTTATTTGTGTGCCAAACAGACTTTATTCTATAAATATAGAAGGTCACTAATAATTCAACTTCGTTATTTCCACTTTCAATACATAAAACAAAGCCTTTAGGTAGGTTAGTAAGTTCAATTTTATTAATTACAGGAGCTTTATCGGCTTGTGTAATTTTAAGCAAGTTGCCATTAAATGTGCCAACAAAAAGGTTGGTAATAGCTGTGGCGAATGGAGAAACTTTTATATGGGTTGCAATACCATTTATACCGGTATTAAGTATTGATTGCGCTGCCCCCGGATGTATAGCAAAAGAATAAAACTGAGTTACATTGTAATTGTGATTTCTTGTAGAAATTACTTCTGTTACATTTGTACCGGCAGCGTTGCTTGTTTAAAAGACATTTTCTAAGAACGGCAGGTAAATTTTGTATTTATAAATGGGAAATTCTTTAAATTAAACTTTAAAATGTAACTTTTTTATTTAATGTGTGTTGAGAAAAGGAAAGATCGAATATCTGCAGTCCACCTTGGTTTATAACGCAGCAAATAATTATCATGGCCCGCCAAAGGATAGGTTTGTAAAGTTTTAGAACCTTTAAGATTTGTAAAAATATCATTGATTTCTTTTTGAGAAACTTTATCATCTTTTTTGCCGTAAATTATCAATGTTGGAGTTTTAATTGTTCTGGCATATTCTGAGGGATTGTGTTTGAACGCATTAAAACCATTTAATAAACCTCCCCAGAAAACCAACAAATTTGCCAGGGGAAAATGGGGGAGGTTCATCTTTTTGAACCTAATTCTTACAGACTCCAACATACTGCCGAACGGACATTCTATAATAATAGCAGATGGGCTCAAATGATAGTCGTTTTCTGCTTTCATAATAGCAGCAGCTCCCATGGAAGTTCCGAAAAGAATAATATTCTTTTCACCCATTTTTTTTATATATTCAAATGTTGTTTTAACTTCCTCTGCTTCATAAAAACCAATGGTAGTTTGATTACTTTCTGATTCGCCGGAGCCCATAAAATCAACTAATAAAGTATGATAACCCAAGCTTATAAAAACTTCAGCTTTTTCAATCATTAAAGATTTAGCGCCGTTATAACCATGAAACAAGATAACAGTTCCCTTAGATAATTCTGATTTAATTAACCAGCAATCAAGCGCTACATTACTTTTTATTTTAAGGGTTTCGAAAGTACCTTTGGGTTTAAGTTTATTTTGAGGTCTTGGATTATCAATTCCCAGAAATAACAATTTCATTTTACGGATCAGGGTTTGATTTCCGGTATTTATAGATGCTGAATGATTTATATTTTTATAATGGGTAAATTTATAGGCATGAAAATATACAATTAAATTTGGTAAAAGTAGTATCAGCAGAAGTATTAAACATAAGGTTAAAAGCATAGTTAAATAAGCTTAGATTTTGATTTAATAAATTAAAAATTTGACAATTTATAATAACATAATTAACATAATTATAAACGAAATAGTGATTACAAATAGCATGCCATTGCGTAAAAAAGGCAGGCATACTTAAATAAGCAGCTCTTAAAAATACAAAAAAATAAATTTTTTTGTATTAAATATCTAAAGTATATCTAGTATCATTTAAATAGCACACTAACCCTAAAATAACAGCAATAAATGTAAGTGAAATTTTCCACAAAACACTACCCTGTTTAACAGCACATAGCGTTTTTTATCATGTAGCTTAAAGCTACATGATAACTAATACTAACTTTGTAAAATGGAATTAAGCAATATCAATGGATTCAGATCATCTTTAGAGTTAAGAGAAAAACTGTGTGCGTATGGATATACCAAAACATTTCTTGAAGGGGATATTATACTTAAAGAAAATGTATATGTAAATGCTATCCCTATAGTAACAAAAGGAAACATAAGAGTTATAAGGACTGATGATGACGGCCGGGAAATTTTTTTATATTACATAACTGTTGGAGAAAGTTGTATCATGTCTTTTTTGGGAGGGTTACACCACGATACAAGCAAAGTAAAAGCGATTGCGGAAGAAGAAACAGAAATTCTTTTTATCCCAATTGATAAAGTAAATTTGCTTATTAAAGAATTTCCTGAATGGTTAGATTATATTTTTCGGTTGTATCATAAACGGTTTGAAGAATTGCTGGAAGTAGTAGATGCCATAGCATTTAAAAAATTAGATGAACGACTTTTGAACTTCATCAAAAAGAAGTGCTCATTAACTAACAGTCATACACTTTATATAACGCACGAGCAATTAGCAAACGAATTAGGAACAGCCCGGGTAGTGGTTTCACGTCTTCTCCGGCAAATGGAAGAAAAAGGATTGATACAGTTGGGAAGAAACAAACTTTCGCTAATCTGACAAGTGTTCCAATTAACCTGTTAAACACCTTCTGCATTTTTTATTATTAGCAAAAAACATTAATTTCATTATACTTTATATGTGTGAATGTTACAACTTATTGAATTAAATAATCAGCAATAAAAATAGTAACATCGTGGTTACTTATTAAAGAATAAATTTTATAGATTTAACTAAGTAGCTATCCGGTAACTTTCAAATCCATTATTGCATTTTAAAAACTCTTTAACCTAAATAATAATCACATGAAAAAAAACATGGGCACCATTGACAAAGTTCTTAGAATACTTGTCGCTATTATAATTGCAAGTTTATATTTTGCAAACATCATTTCAGGAGCTTTTGCAATTATTCTTTTAATATTTGCAGGTATTTTTATTATTACAAGTTTTATGAGTTTTTGTCCGTTATATTATCCTTTCGGAATTACAACCAGAAAAAATGAGGAATAAGTTTCTTGTATCTAAACCAGCCGCTATCAGAAAATTTCAATTAGTAATATGCTGCTACTTTAAAGTTTATTAATACGTTCAATTAAATTCGTTTCGTTCATAACTCCGGAATACTTGGAAACGAATTCACCTTTTGAGTTAAAAAAATAAATTACCGGGACAAAATTAATAGATAACTCCTTAAATGGTTTTAGCGACCTTAAACAAGTTATTGTTATTTCTTCCTTTTCTTTAAAGGTAGCGATTTTAGTAATTCGTTCATCTGATAATAAAATAAACTGAACCCGACCTTCATATTTATTTTTCATTTTTTCGTAGAGAGGAACTTCTTCCTGGCATTGACCACACCAGGTTCCCCAAAAAATAACAACTACAGGCTTACCTGCAAATGCGGTAGCAGAAACTTTGTTACTATTTAAATCTTCTGTTTCTAATTGACTTAAAGAAATTGCCGTTCCATTAAAAAAATAAGGAATTGCAAAATATAGCGTAAGGCTTATAATTACTGCGCCGGCTATAAACCATCTAACTTTGTACATATTCATTTTAAAGTCTTATTTAACTGTAAATAAAAAAAATGGCTATTTTACATTTAATTTGGCGAATTCTTTTTCGGACTTAAACTTTTTGGCAGGGCGGCCTTTGCGAATAATCTTGATATGAATAATGCTATCGTCTTGTCGTATTGCATTAACAACATCTTGCCCTGAAATTACATGCCCAAAAATTGTATGCCTGTTGTCGAGCCAATTAGTGGGAACATGGGTTATAAAAAACTGACTTCCGTTTGTTGCAGGTCCGGAATTTGCCATAGCCAATATGCCAGGTACTGAAAAATTTAAATCAGCAACAAATTCATCTTTAAATGAATAACCCGGACCACCAGAACCATTTCCTGCTGGATCTCCACCTTGAATCATAAAGTTAGGAATAACCCGGTGAAACTTTAAGCCATCATAAAACGGAATACCGTCAGGCTTAATGGAATTATGAATTTTTCCTTCGGCCAAACCAACAAAATTTGCCACTGTTAAAGGTGTTTTTTCATACTCAAGTTTTAGTAGTATTTTACCTTTATTAGTTTCTATCTCGGCATATAAACCTTTTTCTAATTTAAGTTTTTTTGCTTCACTAACAGATGCGATCAAAAGTAATACGATTGCTATAAAAAAATTTTTCATAAGTTTTTTGAGTTCAGAACAATATTAGGTTTAATTTTTTTTGAACAGGGTGCTAATTAAAATAAAAAGGATGTAAATAAAAAGGACTGTTTTTTATATCCGGAAAGTACATCTTAAATTAACAGGATAGTTTGACCCAAATAGCTAGTTACTAAGCGAAAGTATTTAAGTAAAAGAATAACATAATTAAACCATGTAAACATGGTGAACATAATTAATGTTACTATGAAATTGCAGAAATCTGAAGTCAATAAATTTTTTATAAAAAGGCAAATTTTTATATCTGTTTTGGAATAATTTTACTGTGTAAAATTTGATACCGGTATAAATACCCGATGTTAAAATTAATATTTTACAAGAACGTCTGATAAAAGATTGGCTTCTATAAAAAAAAATATCAATGCAGATCATTGATATTTTTTTTTATAGTTTAAATGTTATGTTAAGCTCTGAACTTATCTTTCATGATTTGTTGAGCCTGATTTTTAGCATGCATATATTCTGAAACCCCATTTTGTAATAAATCTCTTCCTTCATCTTTAGCCGAGACAAAACTGTCGGAAAGATTATCTATAAATTCATTAAATTTAGCTTTAAGATCCGAAGAATAATCATCACCCATTTTCAGGATTTTTTTTCTGGTAACTTCACCTTTTTCGGAAGCAGTTAAAACTCCGAATAATGCTCCTACGGCTAATCCTGCAAGGATACCTGCCATTACTTTTTGTGTACTCATAGCTTTTGTTTGATTAATTATTATAATTTGATACTATATTTTATGTTATAAAAAACTTCACCTTATCAATAAAAATTAGTTGTAGTTTTCTTAATGCAATGTTGAGGATATTGTTTGTACGTTACGTTATAAAATATCAAAAAAAAATTACATGATTCACAGGTTGTACTTAATAATTTATCAACTTTAAAAGAGTAAAACATAATATTTTACTTTAAGGGGCAAATTTTAAACCAAGTTTAAATTTAATAATTGTAAAGGTGCATTTTTTGTTATTTATTAAAATCAGCACAAAAAAATTTCTGCTGATTCATAATTTAAATTAAACATTTATATCTTAGCAAATAAAATAAACAGAACAACTATGAAAAAATACTCACCTTTATTACTTGTGTTAATTTTAATTAGCGGACTTACTAATGCGTAACAACAACTTGCTAATTCAGGCTTTGAAAAATGGGATACAATAGCAGATTACACTCAGCCTAAAAATTGGTACACCTTAAATCCATTAACTGCATTTGGTTTTGAACCTACTTCAACCTTAACAATAAACGCACACAGTGGTTTATATGCAGTAGAGCTTGAAACAAAAGCCAACAGCTCTCAGGATATACCCGGATTATTAGCCACAGGCCCGATAATCGGAACAAATGGAAATCCGGATTTTAATCACCTGGCCATTAAATTTAATTCAAAGCCCGAATACGTGAAATTTTATTTTAAGGCATATCCTAAACTTGACGATACTTGTATTTTTATCATGGTTTTAACAAAATGGAATCCGGTTAAGTTAAAAAATGATACCCTGGGAGAGGCCTTGTTTGTTATGCCGGATTCTATAAGTAATTTTACACTGGCTATCGTTCCATTTACTTATTATTCAACCTTACTGCCCGATTCCGCTATCATTCTGGCTTCATCAAGTATTAACGGATTTCGTCCTAATGTTGGCAGCAAATTTATTATTGATGATATAACAATGGTTTATACCCCGGCAGGTTTATCAGTAAATGAAAAAAATAATAATGCAACTATTTATCCTAATCCGGTAAATCAATTTATACATATAGACTTTGAATTGGGTTCAACCAATTGGGTTACTTTATTGGATGATGCCGGAAGAGTACTTTATACACAGCTCTTGTTGAACCAACGCAATCAGGTTGACTTTACCTTATTTGAAGAAGGAGTTTATACCTTATTAATCCGGGGCGAAAATAATGAAACAGCCTACCGCAGGCTCATCATACAACATTAATAAAACGGTAAAGAAAATGAAAGAAAAGGAAGCATTTTTAACTAAAAAAATTTTGTAAAATGCAAAGAGCGGAATAGACGTTAACATATTTTTTCTATTGGGGATTAAGATATTTAAAAAAAAGAAGGAGTAAGGGTTTATAAAATTTATGTAGACGGTTTATAAAAAATTTTAAACCAGGCTAAGGGATTTGCAGTTTTTAATTTAGTGGCGTTTACTAAGTTGCGTATTTAAAATGTAGTTCATGAACCTGTTAAAGCATTGCATGTATAGTATAATACGCAATGTTAATATTTCAATTTGCCAATTAATACTGCATCCCTTACTTTTGCCAAAATCTAATCAACATTGAATCGTTCAGTAAATAAGTTTCCTGCCACCCTTTTATTAGCAGATGGCACGGTATTCACAGGTATTTCGATAGGAAAAATTGGTTCAACAACCGGTGAAATTTGTTTTAATACCGGAATGACCGGTTACCAGGAAATATTTACAGACCCAAGTTATTTTGGGCAAATCATGGTTCAAACCAATGTGCATATTGGCAATTATGGAATAGCAAATGCAGAAGAAGAATCGGATAGTATAAAAATTGCCGGTTTGGTTTGTAAGAATTTTAATGTTCCCTATTCCCGTAAGCAGGCAGATCAATCGGTTCAGGAATATTTTGCCTTAAATAATATTGTAGGCATAGCAGAAATTGATACGCGTTCGTTGGTTCGTCATATAAGAAGCAAGGGGGCAATGAATGCAATAATTTCTTCTGAGGTAAAAACTATAGATGAGCTGAAGGCAGAACTGGCTGCAGTTCCCACAATGGAAGGACTTGAACTGGCTTCTGGCATATCAACTCAGAAAACTTATTTCGCCGGAAATTCTGCCGCTTTTAAACGTGTAGCAGTTCTTGATGTTGGTGTTAAGCAAAATATTTTACGTTGTTTAACTGAACGCAATACCTATGTAGCCGTATTTAATTGTAAAACTTCGTTTGAAGAAATGTTGAAGTTTAGGCCTGATGGATTTATGGTGAGCAATGGCCCTGGCGACCCCGGTGTAATGCCTTATGCTGTTGAAACAGTTAGAAAAATAATTAATGCAGGTATTCCATTTTTTGGCATTTGCCTGGGGCACCAACTCTTATCTGAATCGCAGGGATTGAAGACTTATAAAATGTTTAACGGACACAGAGGCTTAAACCATCCGGTTAAAAATATTATAACCGGGCAATGTGAAATAACCTCACAAAACCATGGCTTTTCTGTGAGCCTGGAAGAAACTATGGGGCATCCGGGTATTGAATTAACACATATCAATTTAAATGATAATACGGTAGAAGGCATCCGCCTGAAGGATAAAAAAGCATTTTCAGTACAGTATCACCCGGAATCTGCCCCTGGTCCGGAAGATAGCAGGTATTTGTTTGATGATTTTGTTGCCTTATTAGGGAGTTGAGTAAGTAAGAAAATAGGAAAGTAAAAGAAAGCAGGAAGATTGGCAGAAATCTTATAATTTGAATGTTTGGAAACAAAATAAAAAAGTTTGGATGACAGAACAGTTGTTTTATTTTAGATATTAATTGAACAGTTTTAGTAAGTAAAATACTTTATAAAATAACGAATCAATATTAAATAAGTAGAGATAAACGTAAAAGAATTACACCTTAATTTTACCAGTAAATTATCAAATAAATTAAAAATCAATGAGCTCAATTATCGACATTCATGCCCGTCAAATTCTTGATTCAAGAGGCAATCCAACAGTTGAAGTAGATGTAATTACCGAGCATGGCGCATTAGGTCGCGCAGCAGTGCCATCGGGAGCATCCACTGGTGTACATGAAGCAACAGAACTTCGTGATGATGACAAGAAAGTTTATATGGGTAAAGGCGTTTTAAAGGCTGTTAAAAATGTAAACGATGAGATTTGTGATAAGCTTATTGGTATGGATGTTTTTGAACAGAATGACATAGATCGCAAAATGATTAAGCTTGATGGAACGGACAATAAAAGCGAACTGGGAGCCAATGCAATTCTTGCCGTATCACTGGCTTGTGCAAAAGCTGGTGCAATTGAAGCCAATATGCCTTTATACCGGTATATAGGTGGCGTAAATGCTAATACCTTGCCTATTCCCTTAATGAATATTTTAAATGGTGGGGCTCATGCCGATAATTCAATAGACTTTCAGGAATTTATGATTGTGCCTGTAAAAGCAGAAAGTTTTAGCGAGGCTTTGCAAATGGGTACTGCTGTTTTTCATCACTTAAAGGCGGTTTTGAAGAAAAAAGGATTTAGCACAAATGTTGGAGATGAGGGTGGGTTTGCACCTAATATACAATCTAATGAAGAAGCTATTGAAATTGTTCTGAAAGCTATAGAGACCGCAGGTTATAAACCGGGCAAAGATATTTATATAGCTATGGATGCGGCTACAAGCGAATTATGGAATGAGAAAAAAGGGGTTTATGTATTTAAAAAATCTGATAAGCGCGAGCTATCTCCATCTGAAATGGTAAGTTTCTGGGCTGATTGGGTAAAGCAATATCCAATTATTTCTATTGAGGATGGTTGTGCTGAAGATGACTGGAAAGGCTGGGCTGAATTAACAAAAAAACTGGGTGATAAATGTCAATTGGTAGGTGATGATTTGTTTGTAACCAATGTGAAACGCTTGTCAAAAGGGATCAAAGAAAATATAGCCAATTCAATTTTAATAAAAGTAAACCAGATTGGTACCTTAACCGAAACGATTGATGCGGTGAACATGGCCACCCGTGCCGGTTATACTAATATTATGAGTCACAGAAGCGGCGAAACAGAAGACACAACCATTGCCGATTTAGCAGTTGCCTTAAACAGCGGTCAGATTAAAACAGGTTCGGCCAGCAGAACAGACAGAATTGCCAAATACAATCAGTTGCTTAGAATAGAGGAAGAGTTGGGGCATAACGCCTATTATCCGGGAAAAGATTTTAAATTTGTTTAACACGGGGGCATGTCATGATTAAAAATTACAAATTGGTAAAAATTCTGCGTAACAAATATTTTCTGGCTACTGTAGGATTCATATTGTTGTTGTTATTAAATGACCGAAATAGTGTTTTTGATCAGTATGAATTTAGTAAAGACCTGAAAGTAGTGAAAGAAAAACATCATTATTATGAACAGGAAATAGAGAAGGTAAGAAAGGAACAACTTGAATTGTTTAGTTCAGTTAAAAATCTGGAAAAATTTGCAAGGGAAAAATACCTCATGAAAAGAGACAATGAAGACATTTTTGTGATGGTAGAGGAGTAAGTATAGATTTCAATAGAAAATCTCCATTTGAGGTATATACTGCCCATATTTTCTAAACGTATAAAATCAAAATTTATATCCTGATACCTCCTGTAATTATTATAAAATTAAACCTTCAATGTTTTGTGATATGCACAGGTAGACTTCCGTATTTTATTGTTTAAACGCTATATTACTTAATATTGGCACTATTCTTACATACAATGAATATTAATATAACAGAATGAATAAAGAAGAAGAAAAGAATACTCCTGCTAAAGTTCTGAAAAGCCAATATATACCTACCGCCGAATTTTATAGCCAGATAATAGATAGTTTGCTTGACTATTGTATTCTAACACTTGATAATAATTTACACATTAACAGTTGGAGTTCAGGAGCAGTAAAAATTTTTAAGTATGAAACGGAGGAGATTTTAGGGAAAGATTTCGATATTATTTTTACAGCTGATGATATAAAAGACAACGTTCCAAAGAAGGAAATTGAATTAGCTAAAATTAATGGCAGATCAACAGATAATCGATGGCATTTATGTAAAGACGGGACTTTATTTTATGCCAATGGTTTGGTATTTCCATTATTGGGAACAGAAGGTGAAATGTTGGGTTATGTTAAAATATTAAGAGATCTTACTGAGAAAAAGAAAGCAGAAGATGAAATCAAAAATCAAATTACGGAACTGGAGGCGCTTAATACACACAAAGAAAGTGTTATGGCAATCGTTTCACATGATTTGCGAGGGCCTTTAACAGGCATTATCAGTACGGCTGATTACTTGCGTGCAAATTTTGAAAGAATGGATAAAGCAAAGGTGAGCAAGATGCTTGATTTACTGCATAAATCAACTACAGATGAGCTAAATATGTTAGACTACCTGGTAGAATGGGCGAGAATAAAATATGCATCAGAAGCCTTTATGCCATCTAAAATTGAACTTTCACAATATGTACAACAGGTATTTAATTCACTAAAAGGAACTGCAGCAATTAATACCATTAATTTGCACAACGAAGTGGAGGAAAATGAAAGTGTATTTGCCGACAGTAAAATGTTATTGTCTATACTTCAGAATATTGTTTCGAATGCCATAAAACATTCAATTGCCGGAGGTAAAATTACTGTAACCGCAAAACGAAGTGAAGATAAACTGGTTATTGAAATAAAAGATACGGGAATAGGGATGACGAAAGAGATACGGGAAAAACTTTTTACCCCACAAATGACGGCACTCTCAGAATCCAGAAAAGATCACAAAGGTGCAGGCATTGGTTTGTTCCTGGTTAAAGGCTTTTTAGAAAAAAACAGTGGTGAAATTTGGGTTGAAAGTGTGGAAGGAGAGGGTTCTTCATTTTATTTCACCTTGCCTATAAACCATGCCCCAAAAAGTTAAATAGCATTCCATACAAGCTAGCAGGAAGTAATTGAGATTGGTTAAAATTATTGATTGAAGTAAAAAGATTATCCCGATATAACCGAAATTTTTAAATTAATCAGGGCGGCTTTAACTGCAAAAATGATAGGAATATTTACCCTTTATTTTATAGAATAAAAAGGTAATGAAAATGGTAAGTCAATTCATTTGACAGGCTAACTTAATAATACTAACTGCGGTTTCAAAATAAATCTAGTGCGTCACTTTCATAAAATTGTATATTATAATATTTATCCTCCTATTAATAAAGAATTTGTTCTGAATAATAATGAGCCGTTAAGTAGATTTATATATAATTTTATCATTTATTTTAAAGGAAACATCAGAGACATACAATTAAAATTAAATGGCGCAACAACATACCTCTTCATCGGATGATGTAATAATAATCATTGAAACAGAATATGGAAATATAGCTGAAAGTATGTCTCTAATTTATCAAACAAATGAGGATGCAAAACAAAGTTTAATTGAAATAAAGTTTAGAAAGAATACCATGAATTTTCATAGGCTGAGTGCAAAAAAATAAACCCAAATCAAACACTTATTATATGACTTCCTTCCATAATGATCTTTTTTCGGTTCAGTTAAGCGATGAAAAGGGGATTTATATAATATAGAAAATTCAATTGATCAAATAATCAATTTTGCATATTATTGAAGATGAAATGGGAAAAAGGATTGATTATAATATTTATAGGCTGTTGCATCCATACTTATGCAAGGAACTCATCAAAGAATGAACTACAAATAAAGTCCCTAAATGCTGCTTTAAAAACCGGATTTATAGAGAATAAGGGTCAGATAATTAATCAGTATAAACAACCTAATAAAGAGGTATTGTATTTGTTTAATAGTAATGGTTTAAATGTTCAGCTTAAACCAAATGGGTTTAGCTATGAAGTTATTAAAATCGCACACGGCTCTTACCCTTTATCAGTAGATGGAAACAAAAAAAAATTAAATTATAATATAACTCCCGCATCCGATACCATCAGCACCCATCGCATTGACATATTGTTTGAAGGTTCGAATAAAAATGCACTAATAACGGCCGTTGAACCCGCAGCAAATAAAATAAACTATTATACTTCAGGTACTATATACATGGTGCACCATTATGCTAAAATTATCTATCATAACCTATATCCTAACATTGATGTGGAGTGTGTTATAAACAACGTTACTGAACAAAATAATAAACAAGAGCTGAAGGCAATTAGATCAAACGGTTTTAAATATAATTTCATCATACATCCCGGAGGAAATATTAATGATATACATATGCAATTTTCTGGTGCTTACCATACTGCATTAACAAATAACGGACATATAACAATTGAAACGGCATTTGGAAGTATTGATGAAAGTATCCCTTACAGTTATCAGATCAACCAAAATTATTTAGAAACAAAAGTGAAGGCAGGCTTTAAATATTTATCTGCAAATGTATTTGGTATTACTGTAAATAAGTATGACCCAATGCAAACATTAATTATTGATCCAACACCTTGGGTAACTTATTTTGGGAGCACACTTAATGAAATTGCCAACAGTATATGCAGAGATAGAAATGGTAATTTGTTTATTGCGGGTCGCACGGCATCATCCGGAAACATTGCTACTACAGGAGCCCACCAAACAACTTTTAATGGGAGTACGGATGGATTAATTGCAAAAATAAGCGCATCCGGCATTCCGCAATGGGTTACCTATTATGGAGGTGCGGATATTGATTATGCTTATGCGATTGCTGCAGATACGATTGGGAATATTTATGTTTCGGGTTATACTAATTCAATTACAGATATCAGTACAACTGGTTCATACCAGCCTGCCAACAGAGGAGGCTTTGATGGATTTATTGCGAAATTTAATGGTTCAGGTACCTTGCAATGGGGCACCTATTATGGTTTTAATACGGATGATTTTTTAAACGGAATTAGTGTTGATCCGGGAGGTAATTTATTTGTTTTAGGAATTACAAGTTCAGCATCAGGAATTGCTACAGCAGGCACCTATCAATCGGTTTATGGCGGTGGCGACAATGATGTATTTGTTGCAAAATTCAGCAATACCGGTGCACGAATCTGGGCCACTTATTATGGAGGTAGTTCAGATGATTATTCATTTGATATAGCAGCAGATGGAAACGGAAACGCATTAATATCCGGTTATACTGCCTCGTTAAACGGTATCGCCTCAACAAGTGCTCATCAAACATCAATTGGTGGAGGCTATGATGCTTTTATTGCAAAGTTAACTTCGGGCGGAGATCTTCAATGGGGAACTTATTTTGGTGGTATGGCAGATGATTATGGATTTAATATTTCGGCCGATTTAAACAACAATATTATAGCAACAGGCTATACCATGTCTGTAAATGGAATAGCTTCAACAGGGGCATACCAACCGGTGTATGCGGGAGGCACAGATGCATATATTGTTAAATTTAATTCATCAGGTGTGCGACAATGGAGTACTTATTTTGGAGGCAGTAATCAGGATGGTGGATATGGCATAGGCATTGATATAAATAACAATATTCTGGTAACTGGAAAAACCGCTTCAGATACGGCCATTGTTACTTCAGGTGCCTATCAAAGTGTATATGGGGGAGGCACTGATGCATTTATAGCCAGACTTAATACAGCAGGTCAACTTCAATGGTCTACCTATTTTGGCGGCAGTTCTTTTGATGTGTTAAATGATCTTATCAGTGATACATCAGGAAATCTTTATGCCTGTGGTTACAGTTCATCACTAAATGGAATTGCTACAAACGGAGCTTATCAAACTAGTAATGGCGGACAAGATGATGCTGTCATTCTTTTTCTACCTAAATTAAGTATGATTGCGGGTATTTCTAACAACACTATTTCTGCAGATCAGTTAATTTGTTCGGGGTCTATACCTTTACCCTTAACGGGCAGTATGGTTAACGGAGGAGATGGCTCGTATTTGTACAATTGGTTGAGTTCTTTAAGCGGACCAAACACAGGGTTTGCTATGGCAAGTGGAATTAACCATACGATGAATTATTTTCCACCTGTACCAGGTACGTCTATATGGTATAAAAGAGCTGTAATGTCTGCAGGTTTTTATGATACCTCAGTGGCGATATTAATAAGTATTGGCAACAAATTAAAAACGGGCTTTACTGTTAATAATCTTATTCAGTGTATTAAAGGCAATCAGTTTATTTTTACAGATACAACGGGTTATGCCGGTAATATCTCTCGCCTATGGACTTTCGGGAATGGAGATACTTCAACCTTGGTGAGCCCTGTAATCAGTTATAATTTTAGTGTGGCAAACAGTTACCAAATAAAGTTGGTTGCATCCATTAACGGATTTTGTGCAGATTCATTTAGTCAACGAATTTTCTTAATCAATAACCCTGTAAATGCGTTTATAATAACAGGTGATTCTATCGTTAAAAAATTCAATACCATTACGTATTCAGTACCACCATTTATTGGTTCTGGCTATCATTGGCTCTTAACAAATGGCACGGGCAGCAGCACTTCCAATACTATTGCCATAAAGTGGAATACAATTGGAGTGATTAATTTAAAAGTTGTAGAAATTTCGGGAGGCGGATGCCCGGGAGATACTATTTATAAATCGATAACCATAAACACGGCCACTGGCATTGATCCGATTGAAACAACTGATCAAATAAAATTTTATCCAAATCCAACAAATAAAATCACCACCATTTTAGCAGCACAACTAACTTCATTTTATATAAATGTTTTTGACTGTTTTGGACAGTTGCTTTATCATACAAAAAACTATTCAAATACAATGCAATTAGATCTATCAACCTATGCTGCAGGAATTTACTCGATTCAAATTACAGATGATAATAACTACACAGCTATACACAAAGTGCATTTAATTAAATAGCATACTCCTTGTTTTTATTTTATTTAAAGGCATAAATAACCCTCCCAAAATACAGCTTTAAAATATGGCTAAAGTACTGCGAATTAATATGCTCAGGAATGAAATTAAATTAATGATGAATGTTTTAAAAATGATTTGCTACGGGCAGAAACAGCCGTTATTAATATACTATCCGAAAACTTAAGCAGAACAGCAGAGGATAAAGAATGCTGGTAAAACAAATCATTAAAAGCAATGCAGATATTGAACCTGACTATCGAAATAACCCCTTATTAATAACCTTACATAATCAGGCAGCAAAATATTTTTCACACAGAGAATCATTGTAGCAAGTTGTTTAATATCAATATTTAACTTAACTACTTTATTATTTAATAATATTGCTGAATCCGATAAGTTTAATTTTTGATAATAAGGCTATACTTATTAATATCTATACCATTAAAGAGTTATGTATTTTTAACTTTTTTGAAATTATTGCAGGAAAAATATTTCAATCGTTTCTTTTAATGTTTGTCACATCCTTACATTCTTCTGTAGGGTTCACAAATTTACTTTTTCCACTTTTTCTTCCATTCATTTTGCTCCTTCTCATTTAAAAAACTCCAGGCTACAATTCTGCTCATTTTTTGCCCCTGTGCCATTGGTATGGTTTTTACCGCAAATGCTTTGACCATTTTTAATGCCTGATATATGGCAGGCAGATTTTCTTTTTTAGAGACCAATGTTGAATACCATAAACAGGCTAAAGGCATTGCAGAACTTTCTTTAATCATTTGTCGCACAAAGCCTGATTCGCCGCCCTTACAAGATAATTCCATCTGTTTGCCTCCAAAGTTTAGCATAGGTTTTTTCGTTTGGTTATAGCCAAGGTTCTTTAACTTACGTTGGGTTCCTGCCTGCGCTTCTGCCAGCGATGCATGAAAAGGAGGATTGCAAATAGACAAATCAAATTTATCATCTGTATTCCATATACCTTTAAAAATGGAGGAAGGATTTTTTTGTAAACGTAACTGTATGGCATCGTGCAGTTGTTCATTTGCTGCTATAATTTTTTGGGCTGAACCAATAGCCACTGGATCGATATCTGAACCAACAAAATTCCATCCGTATTCAAACTGTGCTATTAAAGGATATATGCAATTTGCTCCAACTCCAATGTCTATAACATTAACCAGCTTACCTTTTGGAATGATCCCGTTATTGAGAGAAGCCAGCAGGTCTGCCATGTTGTGAATATAATCAGCTCGGCCCGGCACAGGCGGACATAAGTAACCTTCAGGAATATCCCAGTTATTTATATTATAAAAACTTTTGAGCAATGCCCGGTTCAACATTTTTACTGCTGCATAATTTGCAAAATCTATAGACGCATCCTCATAATCATTTATATAAACGTAAGGTTTAAGTGCAACACACTCCTGTATTAATTTTGTAAAATCATACCGCATCCGATGCCTGTTACGCCAATGCAGATTTGTTTTTTCCGTGTAGAATCGTTCTGTTTTTGTAAGCTTCACAATAATGCTGTATAATAATAAATTTCAGTGTAATCAGGAAGTAGCTGAATAAAATCAGGGTCTGCTAATATCCTTTTAAATCGATATCAACGGATGGTAATGCCTGCAGCAACTTCCCCATTTTTTTTAAGATTACATGAAAGTGATGTTCCTCATTCGGGCTGATAAGTGAGATAGCCTCTCCGGTAGATTCTGCTCTGCCTGTTCTACCTATGCGATGTATATAATCTTTAGGTGAACGCGGAAGTTCATAATTAATCACAAAAGGAAGAAAAGGTATATCTATTCCTCTTGAAACAAGATCTGTTGCCACTAATGCAGTAATATCGCCGGCCTTAAACATACGCAAGGCTTCCATTCTTGCTCCCTGACTTAGTTCCCGGTGAATTTGTAAAGCTTTGATGCCGTTCATTTTTAACTTGTTAACCACTATATCTGCACGGTGTATGGAAGAAGCAAATACTAATACCTGCTGCATATTTTTTTGCTTAATCAGGTATCTTAACAAGGGCCCCTTTCTTTCATCAGATACCAGGTAAGCAGTTTGTTTAATGAGGTCTGTATGTTCATTAAGGCTTTCCTTTTCTGTTTCAATTAATACAGGATCATTTAAAAGTATTTCAGTAACACTTTTAATATCTTTATTAAGCGTTGCAGAAAAAAGCAAATGCTGACAAACCGGTTTCAACAGTTTAAATATTTTTTGCATCTCTTCTTTAAATCCCAGACTCAACATTTTATCTGCTTCGTCGAGTACCAATGTATCTACTTCGCTAAGTGCTACTGCATTTGATTCAAGCAAATCAAGTAAACGCCCAGGCGTAGCCACTAAAACCTCAATTCCCTGTAGTTGCATCATTTGTGGGTTTATAGATACACCGCCATATACGGCCATACTTTTTATTTGTTGCGGCAGGTTTTTACTAAACAGCATAAACACTTCAGCAACCTGCACTGCAAGTTCTCTGGTGGGCACAAGTACCAGAGCTTTAATATGCCTGCTTTTTGCTTTGGCTGTACCTTGTAATTTTTGAAGAACAGGTAATACAAAACTTACAGTTTTACCAGAGCCTGTTTTAGCAATGACCAACAAATCTTTTCCGGATAATATAACCGGAATAGTGGCCAGCTGAACAGGGTAAGCCGCTGTATATTGTTGTTTGGCAACTATTTTTAATATCGGATCAGAAAGACCCAAATGCAAAAATGACATGTTTGATTATATTAAAAAATGTTATTGATTCTATATAATTTAAGTAAAAATTGTGGCATATAAATAAAAAGGCACCATGAGACGGGAGTCTGATGATGCCAATACTTATTAAACAGAATACTTATGGATGCATTGCATTTTTCTTTTCTAACAATTGCTCTTCGGTTTCTACATGCTCAGGATCAGGAATACAGCAGTCTACAGGGCACACCGCAGCGCATTGCGGCTCTTCATGAAAACCAACACACTCTGTACATTTGCCGGTAACTATATAATAAATATCATCAGACTTAGGCGGAAAACGCTTAGTTACTTCCACTGTTTCATTATTAACAGTTAAGGTACCACTTAAACTGTTTCCATCTGCCCATGCCCATTCAGCACCGGCTTCGTAAATTGCATTATTCGGACATTCTGGTTCGCATGCACCACAATTAATGCATTCGTCAGTGATCATTATTGCCATATTTTATTATTATTTTTAGTTAGGATGATAACACCTGCAAGTTTAGTTTTGTTGCCACAATCAAAAAAATAGAATTAGTCTAAATTACATGAATTATTCACAACGTATTCAGATATTATCTGATTTGGGGAACATTTTTAGACATATAAATCCTGAATTTCCGGTTTTGCAACAAGCTTATTTAAACAATAATTGGTTTACCATCGACATGCAAGTTAAGGCAATTAAAGCATGGGGACAATTATTAGAGAAAGAAAATTTGAATAGATGGTTAAAACCATATTCCCTATCGGATCAAACAGAAGTTAAAACGGTATTGATAATTATGGCCGGAAACATACCATTGGTAGGCCTTCATGATCTTATATGTGTTCTGGCAACAGGCAATAAAGCGCTTATTAAACCATCTTCTGATGACAGTATTTTAATGAAGTGGTTAATACAGGAACTAGTTAAGCTTAATCCTGAAATGAGCAGTTTAATTAATGTAGCAGAAGATCATCACACCAAAAACTTCGATGCCGTTATAGCCACAGGAAGCAATAACAGCAATCGTTATTTTGAATATTATTTCAGAACCAAACCAAACCTGCTTCGCAAAAGCAGAAACAGTATAGCAGTATTAACCGGTAAAGAAACTACAGAGGAGTTGGATCAGCTTGCCGATGATATTTTTATGTACTTTGGTTTAGGTTGTCGCAATGTATCTAAAGTACTGCTACCGCAGGGGTATAATCTTGAACCTATGATTGTGGCTTTTGAAAGATATAAAGAGATTATTCATCATAATAAGTATGCAAATAATTATACATATCACAAGGCAATTTTCTTAATGAACATGGCTCCACATCTTGATAATGGCTTTCTGATTTTAAAACAGGATGACCTTATTGCTTCCCCTCTGAGTGTATTGTTGTTTCAGTTTTACGAAAATGCTAATCAGGTGGTAAGTTACATAGAAGAACACAAAAATGATTTACAATGTGTTGTTGGAAACATGGACAATGAAAGAATGATTCCATTCGGGAGATCACAAAATCCGGCATTAAATGATTACGCAGACGGAGAAGATACCATCAGGTTTTTGCTAAACGCATTTGTACAAACAAATACCATAACTAATTAATATTGATTGATAAATACAGATTATTTGTTAATAAATGTGCTGTTAGGCAAGTAAAGCAGGAAGTATTTTTACTATAATCTCTGCGGCAACTTCTTCCATTGGATGCTGGCGGTCAAGGATAGGATTTATTTCAGTAATTTCAAATAATTTAAGGTTGGGTTGAACCATAAATGCAGTCAATAATTCTACAGCCTCCTGCTCACTCAATCCTCCGGGAACGGGAGTACCAGTGCCGAAAGAAACAGTAGGGTCAAGACTATCTACATCAAATGAAACCAATAAATGTTCACATTTTGCCAGATGCGCAAGCGTTTGTTTGATGATGGAGCTAATACCTGCTTCTTTTTTGTGTTCTGGCGTAAAAAATTTTATATTTCTTTCCTTTAGAATTGATATTTCTTCATCCTCTAAATCTCTTATATCAATAAAAACAATGTTTTCAGGTTTAAGCTTTGGGGTTATTTTTTTATCTCCTAAGGTTAACAGTTCATTCCATTTTTCAGTAATATCAATATTTATATTATTCTTATCATTTTTGGTTGATCCAATACCCATAGCAGCAGCCAGCGGCATTCCATGTAAATTGCCACTTGGAGAGGTATAAGGCGAATGTATATCTGCATGTGCATCTATCCATATAACTCCTACAGAATCTTCAGCATAGAAATTTTTAAGTGCACTAATTCCGGCCAAACCATTGCTGTGATCGCCACTTATAATAAATGGAAATTCGTTTGAAGAAAGTGTGTGCTGAACCAATTCTATAATGCGGTTCTGAACATTAATAACGGTGTCTATGTTTTTTGCTGTTGGGTGTAAATCCATTATTTCTGGTTCATCAGGGATAATAGCATGCACTGAGATGCCTGATAGCAGTGATGAATTAAGATTATTGACAGCTTTCAACAAAGCTTGCGGTCCTAATTTAGCACCGCGAGTTCCGGCACCATAATCTGATTCGATGGCAATTATTTTTATTTTTTTCACGAAACCTCCATAGGTGGTTACAAATATAGAAAAAACCCTGACTTGCTTTTAAAAAGCAGCTTAGCAAAATTAACCTGTAGAATAAACAATTTATTTTCACGGATAAAACTTTTCAATTCCTTAAAATTGCATAAACAATAAAAGAGTTGAGCACACTAAATATTAAAAATCGGTATACCGACCTTATTCATCAAACTTTTTTCTTTCCGCGCCATGGTTTTGAAGTGAAAGAAGGGGAGCTACATTTTCATGGGGTAAGCCTTATGAATTTAATAGAAAAATTTGGAACACCTCTTAAGTTTTCTTATTTACCAAAGATTGGTTCACAGATAAAAACTGCGAGAGAATTGTTTGCCCTGGCATTTAAAAAATATAATTACGAAGGATACTATAATTATTGTTATTGTACTAAAAGTTCTCATTTTAGTTTTGTGTTAAATGAAGTGCTAAAAAACGGGGTCGATTTAGAAACGTCTTCTGCCTTTGATTTGGAGATTATTAAAAAACTAACGGCCAAGGGTAAGTTCAATAAAAATCAATTCATCATTTGTAATGGTTACAAAACGCCGCAGTATGCCAAAAACATTGCAGAATTGATAAATACCGGATACAAAAACCTTGTTTGTGTATTGGATAACCCGGAAGAATTAGATCTGATTGATGAATATACCACAAAACAAACACAATTGGGAATTCGCATTGCAACAGAGGAAGAACCTAATTTTCTTGTATATACATCGCGGCTTGGGATGAGTTATAAGCGCATTGAAGATTTATATGAAAACAAAATTAAGTTGAGCAAAAATTTTAAACTTAAAATGTTACACTTCTTTGTTAATTCAGGCATTAAAGATACCACGTATTTCTGGAGTGAATTAACCCGGTTAGTAAATGTTTACTGCGATGTAAAAGCATTTTGTGACGACCTGGACACTTTGGATATAGGCGGTGGCATGCCAATTTATACTTCGTTGGGTGTAGAATATGATTATGCCTATATGATCGATCAGATTGTATATTATATAAAAGCAATCTGTGAAAACAGGGGAGTGCCTGTTCCAAATTTGATAACTGAATTTGGATCTTTTACCGTTGGAGAAAGTGGAGGGGCTTTGTACACTATTATTGGGCAAAAGGAGCAGAATGATAAAGAGCTGTGGTATATGATTAACAGTTCATTTATAACAACTTTACCTGATACGTGGGGTATTGGCCAAAAGTTTATAATGCTGGCTATTAACAATTGGGAAAACGAATTTCAACGCATTAACCTTGGTGGACTTACTTGTGATAGCCAGGATTTTTATAACTCAGATACAAATACTAACCAGGTTTTTATGCCAAAATTAAAGGATGGTCAAACGTTGCATATGGGCTTTTTTCACACCGGAGCATACCAGGAAAGCTTAGGAGGATACGGAGGAATTCAACATTGTTTAATTCCTGCCCCTAAACATATAATCATAAACAGAAACGAAGATGGTGCACTTAGTTATGAAATTTTCGCCGAAGAGCAGAATGCAGATTCAATGCTTGATATTCTGGGTTATTAGGTTGCCAATTTGCGTTAAACTTTAAAAATACATTTGACCAGCAAGATAGTGTTAACAAATTGATATAACTTATAGTCACAATCTGCATATTTCAATTTGGATATTTATTTTTTTTCCTTACATTTGCAAAAAATAAAATTATGGCAGTCACCCGTTTGAAAAGAAAAGACAGAAGAAATAAAACAACTTCAGTATTGCGTAAATCAGCTATTAAAGTAAATACTAAGTTAGTTAAAATTAAATCGCCTAATGCTGAACGTACAGTTATTTTAGATTAAATATTTGTCTTAAAAGAAAGTGAAACCGTCTTGTTTAAAATAAGACGGTTTTTTTCTGGGTAAAAGATTAGTGTATGTGCTAAAGATAATTATAAATAATAGCTTTGAATGCAAGAGCGATTATGTTAGAATTGAGACATATTTAATGTAAATTTTTTCTTAAGTTTTCTCCTTCACTTGTTGAAGGATTTAGGGTTGTATCCTTATTTAATTTAAGTTTCTTTTGTTTTTCGGGAGAAGAATTTTCAGGTGATATCCCGAAACGTAACATCCAGGATCGAATACCTGTTTTTGCTTCTTTCCATAAATCTGTTGGGGGCGTATATCCGAATGCCCTATATTTTCCTGGTTGCACTTTCCCTTTAGCTGTTGTAAAGTTTTCGAAATTTTTCACCCAGACTTCAAATTTTTTCATGAATAAATTGTCTTCTATCATATCTTCTGCCTGGTTATCGCTGTATTTTTGATCCTTACCTGTAGTACAATATAACCATAGCTGATCAGGCACTTCAATTCCACCATATCTGCACTGCCATACCAGTGGAGCATAGGCATCTCTCATATTGCTGAAAGGTTCTTGATCCGGAATAAAATAATTTTCATGCCTCAATATTTTTGGCCTGCCTGTCGAATCCATTTCGTCACCGCCTTCATCACCATAACAGAAAAATGCGGCGGTTCTTCCTTCCAGATGATTTATACTCATCTCTTTCCATTGTTCAAGGTGCTCCAGAGCCATGGCTTTTTCCGGATCTTTGTGATCAATTGTTCTCTCATCCGGATTGCCTCCGTTCATACAAACCAAACGATCGAACATCAACTTGAGATTGCTGGATGAAGCGTACCAGTTTACCGGGCCAATTATCGCCCAGGCATCAGCCATATCAAAACGGGCATACATATCCATATCCCACATAAGATCAGGCTCTCGCCAGCTGCCTTTTGCATAGCAATTGCAGGGCCATACACATAGAGCCATGGATGTAGAAACACAAGCATTGCAACTGCGTATCTGTGCTCTTCCATAAACGTTCCCCAAATCCTCATAATCCACTTCCCAATTTTTAGGTAGCATAGCGGCCATTTTCAACATAAGAGTTCTTGATTTGGAATCTACGCCCGGACAATTGTATTGCCTGCGATCAGAACCTGATATGATCAAGATTCGGTATGGCCTTTTATCTGCGGGTAACTTGGCGTTTTCATCGTTCACTTTCATTTTGCTACAGGGTATTTAAAACTATATAAATCCAACTCCTAATAAAAAATTCTAGTAATTGTTTAAAGAATCCCATTGAAAAACAAAAAATCCAATTTACTGTAATCGCTCTTGTTTTTTCTTTGAGGTTTTATTTGCTCCAGAGAATAAATCAGAATAAAAGCAACTCCCAGACTATACCTTGAAGCGGCCTGTAATGCACTTTCAGAATGTCTGTATTTAAATCTATTACCCTGAATTATTGATCTGGTGTTAAATCATTTACTTTATAAATCAAATGTAGTTATTAGGTATTTAAAAAAAAATTATATATTAACCCAAAAGTCGTAAGTTAATTAACAAAGAGCCCATAAGTTGTTGATAAATAAATACTTAATGGCTTTTTCTTTGCACCAAAAAGGTGAAATTAGAGGGCTCTAATATCTCTAATGGACAAAGTTACACTAAGCAACAAAAATATCACACCTTTTGGTGGATTAAATTTCATTTACGATGCTCTAAGCCGCTCTGGCATTGATAAATTCATTGATCAAAAAATAGGATCAAGAAGTGTCATGGCTAAATATAGCTACGCTGATGTGGTACTTTCTTTGTTTGGAAACACGCTGATGGATTTTGAAGATATACGTCAGGCTTGTTCTAAAATAAAAGTATGGAAAACTATTAGAATCAACCATGAAGTAAAAGAAGTTGCAAGCATCTTTTATCAACCTAAAAATTGTAAAAAGCACATCGTATTGTTGTTACTCGCCACAAAAGAAAAGATGGACAAATAGACTTATTAACCGGATCGGCCTACACCTACCAAGGTATCATAACAAACAACGAGCAGATGAGCGAACAAAGCGTTATTGAGTTTTATAACGCGAGAGGTGATGCTGAAAATTTAAACCGTTATCTGTTAAATGATTTTAACTTCAACCATCTGCCTTTCCCTGATATGGATACAAATACAGTATACATGTACCTTATCGCAATTTGCGCCACTTTGTTTGAATGGACTAAGACCACATTGATTAAAAATAAAACAAAAGCAATAACATTTTCGATGCGAACCAAAGCAGTATGCTTTCATTATATCACAGTGGCTACAACTTTTATTAGTCATGCAAGAAAAACGATTCTAAAAGTTTTTTGCTCTGAAAATTATTCTATCCTGAAAATTTAGTCTGCAGATTTACTAAAAACTACTAACCGCCCAACAGGGGGATAGGGGGAGGTGTGAAATCCTCTATGGTTTAAACAGAAAAAGGTACTTCAGGAACCCAGTCAGCGGTATTAACAGTATTATAAGCCCAACCATCTCTTGTTAAATTTTCAAAGTCGTAAGCGTAAAATAAATTACCGGGCTTAGGCCCAGCATCACAATAGGTTTTGAAGCGAATATCATTTGATATTTTATTGTCGATCCTCAAATTTTTTAAATAAGAAGTTAATAAAAAACTAATTCCCCCGCCCTGACTATGACCAGTAATTATAAAGTTTTTAATTCCTAATTTTTTAAAACATGAATCAATTTTCGGTAAAATATCACTACATAAATAAGCCATTAAAACTAGACAACCAATATGTACAGCCGTTTTTGGGTTGTTAGATAAATTATATTTAAAATTAAACGATTTTTCTAATTGTAGTTCTCCTTTTGCTGGAACTGACATTAATAAGGCTTATGCTGAATACGTTGCCATTTTTAATTTAAACAGTGGGGTTCAGAAATTATATCTATGGATACAAAAAAGGTTTTTTAAACCAATACGGAAGAGAAAAACGCCAACGAAAAAGGGTTACCGTTAGAGATGAAAAAAGTAAGTAGCGGCTAAATAAAACGCAACAAATAATGCTTGTTGGCCAATTGGAAATGTCGGAATACAAAGAAATTAAACGAATTAATGAATTAAAAATTGACACCGTTTTAAGCCAACAACGGAGTTTCAACCAGACCGAAATAAAATACCGGAGCTATTTAAAGAAAGGGTTGTTTGCCGTTTAACATTTAGGCTATCTATATGAAAACTTTAATATTAACAGTAAACGAGATTTTGTCCGTTCGAGCTTAAGTGTAAAAACCTTGTATTTTCAGATGGTAAAACTTGAACGAAAAAACAAACGAACTACTATCGCTGATTAGCTACTAGACGTGCGACGCTAAGGATTTAAAAAGCAGAAAGGGAGGCAAAAATCGCTCCCTTTCTGCTCAGGTACCGTGGATGAGACTCGAACTCACACACCCTTACGGGCACCACCCCCTCAAAGTGGCATGTCTACCAATTTCACCACCACGGCAAATAGTAAGTACTCCGGTTCAAATATCTTTGAAAAACCTGAAACACCCAAAAAAAAGAATTTCTCCTCTTTTACTTTATTAAACGCTGTTAAGGCTTAAGACTTGATAATACATCTACAACAGAAGAAAATCCATCAACAACTGCCTGAAAATCTACCACAAACAGGGTTATGATAAAAGTAACTAATGCAATAAAAAACCAACGAACGATATGAATCATTTGTAAAAATTGTTTATTTGTCAATCAAAAATAAGAATTGCCGTTTAATTTTCTGAACAAGTTATTAAAACAATTTTCCTCAATTTGTAAAAATATCTATTTTTGTTGACGTTTACCAAAGCACATGTTAAGTACAAATCAACATCAAATTGCTTCTACAGAACTTTCTTTATGTATCAATACAAAGGGGGCTGAGCTAAATTCTGTTATAGATAAACGCAGTGGTTTTGAATTTATATGGCAGGCTAAAACGGCTATCTGGAACAGAAATGCACCCGTGCTTTTCCCTTTTGTAGGTAAGCTGAACCAAAATAAATTCAGGGTAAATTCAGAAATTTATCCAATGACCCAGCATGGTTTTGCAAGGGATTTTAATTTTGAACTGATTGAATTATATAAGGACACTATAACCTTAATGCTCACCGATACGGAAGAAACCCTGAGGATATTTCCATTCAACTTCAAATTTTTAATAACATACCAAGTAATAAAATCAGCTATTAAAATTAATTATTCAATAATTAACACCGGTACTAACATTCTCTATTTTTCAGTAGGAGCACACCCCGCTTTTAATTTACCTGTAAAGGATTTTTCAAAGTTTAAAATTGAATTTGAAAAACCGGAGAATCTTCAAAGACATTTATTGGTTGATGGATTATTTTCTGGTTTAACAGAAAACATGGGGGACAAGCAGAGGTATCTGCAGCTTTCTAATGAACTTTTTATGAAAGATGCTATTGTGTTCAAATATTTAAAGTCAATCTCCTTACTTTTGGTTCAGCCCGGAAGCAACTTTAAAATTAAATTGAATTTTAAAGGCTTTCCTTACATGGGTATTTGGGCTAAATATCCACATCAGGATTTTTTGTGTTTGGAGCCCTGGGTTGGATTAGCCGATTCGAAAAATTTTGAAAAAGACCTTTCTCAGAAAGAAGGGATTGTTAAATTATCTGCAGGAGCAGAAAAACATTTTGCTTATAAAATTAAATTTACGGCACCCTAATTTAAAATTTTAATTAATAACCTGCTGGTATATAGGCAAAAATACAGTTGGATTTAATTTGCAGTTGTTTGAGAGTTTTTTTGTGCTGGTTTATTAATAAAACAATAAAAGTAAATGGCCCCGCAAGCATACGCAGGTAAATCGTACAAATCTGCCGTATAATTATTGGTAAACCAGGGGATTATTCCTTCAAACAGGAGGGAAAAGTAAAGCCATACCAGCGCAATGTAAACGGACCTGTAAACAAAATCGGGTTTGATAAAGTATTGTTGAATCCAAAGTGCAGTACCCATTACAAATGGAATGATTAATAAATCATCGAAATACGAAAGGAAAAAAACAGGAGCAGGGCTTAAAAAGAAAAGGCTTTTAAGAATGATCCATAAAACAGGAAGTGAAAGGAAGTACCAGTTTGGCTGAAACTTCAATTTCATGCCGGCAACAACAACAGTAAAAAGGTAACAAACGTTATAATTCCCATCAGAATTAACTGTCCGCCCTGTATTAATTTTTCCACTAAAAAGTAAAAAGGATTTGAAGTGGAGTTGTGGAGACTGATTAATTTCATCATGGGCGTTTGACTTTTCTGGCTCTCTGCCCACTCATGTTGCTCTTTGCGGTATTGCATATCGAGCATTTCTCCACAATGTGCACAAAAAGCTTTGGTTCCGTCCGTCCATTTCTCACAATGTTCGCACTTTTTAGAGGATTTAAGTATCTGGAAAGAGTTCATTCAGGCGCATTTTTCTGTATTCAAATATCTGCTTTACATCTTTATCAACAAAGAGAAAATGAATAACATTTGCCAGAAACCCCCCTTTTGATCTATATATAAGTTTATCGGTCATTAAAGTTTTGCCATCTCTAGCCTCAAATAGATGAATATGCTCCCATTTTGCAAATGGACCATTAATTTGTTCATCAACAAATTTAAACGGTGGTTCCCAATCAACAATTAAAGTTTTCCATTTAAATGGAATCCCTTTAAATTTTAGCTGATAATTTATTTGAACCCCCTTATGCATTTGAATAGGAAGTGACGTGAGAATTTTAAAGGAGAGATTAACAGGAGTGAGGATGTTTAAGTTTTCTGCATTACTGAAAAATTCAAAAACTTCTTTTAGTGGTCTGTTAATTAAAGTTTGCCTTTCAAAAATTTTATTATTCATATAGATATTCAGATAATGTTAAAATGGCCAAAATTGTTTTGTTATAAGATAAAATAAATATTTTTAACAATATTAAACCATATTTTACATTAGTAAATATTAATTTTTCATAATTTCATTAAATAATGATAATCAACTGATTATATTAATTAATATAAACTAATAGTTCAGTAAACTATGTAACAAATGTAATTAAATCTATTAACAAATGTTTTAGGCATTTACAATTGTTAAAATCTTTTGTTTACATTTGTAAATGTAATTGATTACCAACAATATACATGGAAGATATAAATAAACGTGTTTTAAGTGTAATGGATAAAAAGAACTTAAGCAGAACAGCATTTGCTTCGGTTCTTGATGTTTCACTTCCTGTACTTACACATATCAGTTCAGGACGTAATAAGCCTGGTTTAGAGCTTATTCAAAAAGTATTAATTCATTTTAAAGATATTGATCCCGACTGGCTGGTTTTAGGTCATGGGGATATGCTAAGAAAAAGGACTGAAAAGCCTGATTTAATTAAAGAAATTAAAGAAATTAACTCTTTAAAAGTGGATTTGGATCAAATCAGTTTAAATTCGAAGCAAGTAATTGATTACAATGCAATTCTGTTAAAAGAAGTGAGTTATTTATACGAATTGAACCAATATATGCTTGATAATGAAAATAAGATAAAACTTATGAAGGAAGAAATTAATTCTATACAGGACAAAATTAAAGCTAAACTATTAGATTAACAGTTTATAATTAAAAGTATGATTTTCAATAGTTAATAATTTTTTAGATGTTGCCGTAGATAAGGGAAATAAAATTATATTGTACTTTTTGATCTATTAAAAAGTTTTAGCTTATAAATAAATTTTACTAAATTTACATATTAGATACTTTGAATTTGGTGTAATAAAATATTTTCTTAAAATTCGTAATATCATGAAAAAATTATTTGCAAACGATACCGGAAAAGGGCGTGTGTCTTCGAATAATATAATTGAGATTTTAAGCAAGACATCTATTCCGTTAACAATTATTACTTATAGTTGTATATGGGGAGCATTAATGGCACTCAACTATTTTAAAACCGCTACAAGCTTATTAAATTCAATTATCGTTTATTCATTAGCCATATTTGCGTGGACGTTATTTGAATATTTAATGCACCGCTATGTTTTTCACTTTATTAATGAAAGCTCATGGTCGCAGCGTTTTCATTATGCAATACATGGAGTGCATCATGATTATCCAAGAGACGAAGAACGGTTATTTATGCCTCCTATACCCGGTTTGATTCTAATTATCATATTAGCAGGATTTTTTAGTTTTATGGGGAGTTTAACTTTTATCTGGATGGCAGGATTTTTAAACGGGTGGGCTATATATGTAAGTTTACATTATTTGGTTCATGCATATCCGCCCCAAAAGCCACTAAAATTTTTGTGGAGACACCATGCCAAGCACCACTATAAAAATGGAAATAAAGCTTTTGGCGTTTCTTCTCCCTTCTGGGATATGGTTTTTGGAACTATGCCAGAAAAATGATTATATACAGACACTTTTATATTTTCACCTCAGCCGCTAAAGCCACCATGTTCTTGCTACGTAAGCACTTCATACGAATTTAATCTAAGAAGTTTTTGGGTTCTCAGATCATTACAATTGGTTTGTTTAATAAAATACTGGTTAAATAACTAATTGATCCAATGTTATTCAGTCGTCCTTTTTATCACATTGATATGATAGGCGAAAAGAGGTTTTTTTATCAAATTTGGTTTCATAATTTTTAAGGTAATTTTTTTTTAAGTTTCTGGTATTCAGGCTTATAAGTTTCGCCTGTTTTGCCACCTAATTCTTTCCATTTATTAATAATTTTTTGAACGCGGTGTTCAGGATTAGGGTGGGTGCTTATAAATTCAATTACTCCGGGGTCTTTTTGGTCGGTTTGAAGTTTTTGAAAGAAACGGCTGGCACCACGGGCATCCAGGTCTGTATTATATAAATATTCTACTGATTGCATATCCGCATCATTTTCATCAGACCGGCTAAAAGATAAGCTTAACAAATTTGCACCAAGATTTACTAAAGTTGAATTATCTACTCCAAAAATTAATTGGATCACAAAACTTAAACCAGCATTTTTAACTAACTGATCTGTACTATGTCTTAAATCTGCATGAGCCATTTCATGTCCCAGTACCCCTGCCAGAGCATCTTCTGTATCAAGGTATTTTATGAGCCCGGTGTACACATAAATATAACCTCCCGGTAAACAAAAAGCATTTAAAACACTATCATCTTCAATAATTTTAAGTTCCCAAGCAAAATCATCCTTGTGCGCCACCTTACCAGATGATAAAATTTTATCCCGGATCAAATACATTTCTTTGTAAGGTTTTGGATATAATGACGGGTCTAATACTTTAAAAGTTTGGGGGCTACTATTGATCTCTGCTTGACTTTGCAAACCTAAATCCTGATCAACACTTAATGGCACAAAGTCTAAAAACCCACCGCCACAAGAAGTGAAAATAAGGCTAAGAACTGATAAAAGAAAAAGGTGGAAACGCTTCATACTGCAAAGTTACTAATAAGGAAAAAAAAACACACTTTTTCGCATAAAAAGCTTTTATGCGTTTTTTGATTTTAGTGGTTTATACGATTTTTTACCATATATTAGCTCTTTCATCGGGCTTTCTATACATCATAGCTCCTTCTTTTACACCAAAGGCAGCATAAAACTCCGGCATGTTACTTAAAGAACCAAACACTCTGTAAATACCTGGAGAATGAGGATCTGTGAGAATTAGTTGACGCATTGCTTCCGGACGAATATTGTTTTTCCAGATTTGTGCAAAGCCAATAAAAAAGCGTTGTTCAGGTGTAAATCCATTAATTACTACCCCAGGGTTTTTCTTTAACCGCATTTGATATGCTTCATATGCAATGGTTAAACCACCAAGATCGGCAATGTTTTCTCCTAAGGTAAGTTCTCCATTAACATGCAAGCTATCACTTACAAAGTATTGGTTGTACTGATTAGCCAGAACTTTAGTTTTCGCTTCAAATAATTTTTTATCTTCTTCCGTCCACCAGCTTTTAAGGTTACCATCAGCACCATATTTAGCACCCTGATCATCGAAGCCATGTGTTAGTTCATGTCCGATTACAGCTCCAATACTGCCGTAATTTACTGCGTCATCTGCAGAAGCATCAAAAAAAGGCGGTTGCATTATAGCGGCAGGAAAAACAATTTCATTTAAAGTAGGACTATAATAGGCGTTTACCGTTTGTGGTAACATTCCCCAACGCCCTCTATCAATTGGTTTCCCCAAGTTGCTAATCATATCATTAAATCCGAACTCGCCTGCACGGTAGCTATTCTCCAGGTAAGAATCTTCTTTAATTTCAAGCGTACTATAATCTTTCCATTTATCCGGATACCCAAATTTACGGTTGAATGAGGCCAGCTTTACTTGTGCTTTTTCTCTGGTAGACTCGCTCATCCATTCTAATTGATTTAATCTTACCTTAAAGGCCTCAACAATGTCATTAACCATGGCATTCACACGTTTTTTAGAATCGGGAGTAAAAGTTTTTGCCACAAATAGCTGACCCAGTAATTCTCCTACAATACCATTAGCGGCAGCAATGCCGCGTTTCCACATGGGCTTTTGCTCTTTGGTTCCTGAAAGTACAGTACTGTAGAAATAGAAATTTTGTTTTTCAATTCTTGAATCAAGATAACCTGCCGCATTATTCATTACACACCAGCGCAAATAGGCTTTAATTACTGGAATAGAAGTTGTTTTAAGGGTAGAGTTCAGATTCTCGAAAAAATCGGGTTGTGAAACGATAAGACTATCAATTTTACTGCTCACCCCAATTGTTTTAAAGTAAGTCTCAAACTGCAGATCAGGATAAAGTTTCAGGAGTTCCTGAAGGCTTTTTTTATTATATTGTTTTTCCTGGTTTCTGCGTTCCGTTCTTGTCATTGCTTTTAAAGCGAGAGTTTTTTCAATTGCCATTACTTCATTTTCAATAGGCATATTTCCTATTTCAAAAAGTTCGGTCATCTTAACAATATGTTTTATGTATTCCGTGCGCGTATCTTCAGATTTCTTATCTGTTTTAAAATAATAGTCGCGATCAGGTAAACCCAAACCACCCTGTGATATATAACTGATATAAGAGGTGCTGTTTTTTAGGTCTTGCCCAACACTGTAATTAAAAAAGCACCGGATTCCTTTTCTATGAAATCTGCCAACAACTTCCATTAAATTATAGTTGTTATCTATTTTGTCAATTATTTTTAAATCGGCCAAAACTGGTTTTACACCTTGCTGATCGCGTTTAATGGTATCGAGGAATAACCGGTAAAAAGTTCCTACTTTTTGCTTACCCGAACCTTTGGGTGCGGTTCTATCGGCGGCAGCCTCTTCCAGAATGTTTTTCAATATAAGGTTATTACGTTCACCAACAATGTTAAAACTTCCCCATTTACTCTCACTGGCAGGAACCGGATTTTCCCTTAACCAGGTTCCATTTGCATACTGATAAAAATCGTCAGCAGGATTTATAGTTTTATCAATTGCTTTTAAATCAATGCCTGAAGGATCCTTCTTATTAACTGCTGCGGTGTTTATGAGCAATGACATTAGAATGGAAGCCGGAAGTATTACTTTTTTCATATAATTTACGCTCACTTTTTATTTTAAAAATTCTTTTGCAAATTAAACTTTTATCCATTTTTAAAACCATTTGGATATAAAATGTTCAAAAGCCACCGATTTTTATAAGTTTGAGCTTTCAATTTTGTAATATTGACGAAACATGATCACGGTTAGCGAGCTTTATAAATCTTATGGGGGATTACCCGTTTTAAAAGGGGTAAATCTGCATATTCAAAAAGGGGAGATAGTTTCTATAGTG
The DNA here is from genome assembly GCA_014378105.1 of Pseudopedobacter sp. Lineage (GTDB taxonomy): Bacteria > Bacteroidota > Bacteroidia > Sphingobacteriales > Sphingobacteriaceae > Pseudopedobacter. Next base: position 74,480 of record JACMOI010000052.1, on the reverse strand, counting down.
GGTGCTTCGGGTGCAGGGAAAACAACTTTGCTTCAAATAATGGGAACGCTGGACAAACCAGATAAAGGTTCATTAGTTATCGGAAATCAAGAAGTTTCAGGGTTAAAAGGTAAGTTGCTGGCAAAATTCAGAAATAAGAATATTGGATTTGTATTTCAGTTTCACCAACTTTTACCGGAGTTTAATGCACTTGAAAACGTTTGTATGCCGGCCTGGATTGCGGGAACTTCTGAGGCTGAAGCCAGAAAAAAAGGAATGGAACTACTCGATTTTTTAGGGTTGAGCGAACGTCTCACACACAAACCCTCTGCTTTAAGTGGAGGTGAACAACAACGCGTGGCAGTAGCAAGAGCTTTAATGAATAATCCGGGAGTGATTTTAGCGGATGAACCTTCTGGAAATTTAGATTCTAAAGCTGCTGAAGAACTCCATCAGTTGTTTTTTAAATTGCGTAAAGAATTTAACCAGACTTTTGTAATTGTTACTCATAACCAAATGCTTGCCGGCCAAAGTGATCGTATGCTGACTATAAAAGACGGTATAATTATTTAAGAGAACTGGTCATTGGCAATTCATCAGATATTAAAGAAGTATTGGGGCTACGATCAGTTCAGGCTGCTTCAGCAGGATATTATTGAGGAAGTATTAAAAGGAAATGATGTATTGGCTTTAATGCCTACAGGCGGCGGTAAATCTATTTGTTTTCAGGTGCCTGCGCTTGAAATGGAAGGTATTTGTTTAGTAATATCTCCATTAATTGCGCTGATGAAAGACCAGGTAGAAACATTGAAAAAAGTGGGCATCCAGGCCGAGGCAATTTATTCGGGAATTGCTTATCAGGAAATTCAACTTATTCTTAATAATTGCGTTCATGGCGGAGTAAAATTCCTGTACCTTTCACCTGAACGCCTCAATTCCAGGCTATTTTTGGATTATTTGCCCCAGTTAAAAATATGCTTACTGGCAGTTGATGAAGCACATTGTATTAGCCAGTGGGGCTATGATTTCAGACCTACCTACAGAAAGATAGCTGCACTTAGGGAATTAATGCCCAACACGCCTGTGTTGGCTTTAACGGCTTCTGCAACGAAGGAAGTTGTAGAGGACATTCAAAAACAACTTGCGTTCAAAAAAAATAAAGTCTTTAAAAAGAGTTTTGAAAGGCTAAACCTACATTATGTAGTGCGAACTACTGAAAAAAAGTTCGATCAACTTCTGTCCGTTTTTGAGAAAACACGTGGAAGTGGACTGGTTTATGTACGAAATAGAAGGAAAACTGAAGAAATTGCTGAACGTCTGAAAAAGGCAGGAATTAATGCTTCTTTTTACCATGCAGGGCTTAGCAATGAGTTACGCATACAAAGACAGGAACAATGGATTAATAATCAAATGCGGATTCTGGTTTGCACCAATGCATTCGGAATGGGTATTGATAAGCCTGATTGTAGTGTGGTTGTTCATTTTGAAATGCCTGATTGCCTTGAAGCTTATTACCAGGAGGCTGGCAGGGCAGGGCGTAACGGTGAAAAAGCCTATTGTGTTTTACTTTACAATGTTGCCGATGAAACAGAACTTAAACACCGTATAGAACAAAACTTTCCACACGAAACAGAAATAAGAAAAGTGTATGACGCAATAGGAACATTTTACCAGATTCCGGTTGGTGCACCTACAGAAATCGCTTTTGAATTTGACTTGCCTCAATTTTCTGCACATTTTAAATTTAGTCCGGTTGTGGTATTTGCCAGTTTAAAAATCTTAACCCAACTAGGTTTTATTCATTTAACAGAAGCATTTTATACACCATCACGGATACAGATTCTATACAAACAGGATGCATTATTTGATTTTCAGCATACCAATAAGCCTTTAGATGAATTGCTTAAATTGATATTGAGAAGTTATGGAGGCGTATTTGATTCGTTAACAGTTATAAACGAAAAGTTACTTGCAATGAAATTAAACGTATCAGAAACAGATTTACGTTTAAAACTAAAAAAATTACAAGAGTTTAAAGTTATTGATTATAAGCAGCAAAGTGATGCTGCACAATTAACAATTATTGGCGAACGCTGGGATAAAAACTATATTCATCTGGATCAAGCTTTATTAAGAGACAGAAAATCACTGTTTATAGATAAATTGGCCAGGATTGTTCATTATGCCACAGATAAAAATATGTGCAGAAGCAGAAAAATTCTTCTTTATTTTAATGAACCTTTTGCATTGGATTGTGGAAGTTGCGACACCTGCATTGGAAAAAGAAAACGTTTGCTGAATAATATTCAATATCAACAAATTGAAATATCTATAAAAAATGCCTGCATGGCTGAACCTATTGCTATACAAAGTTTATGTGTAGCATTGAAACAATATAAACAGGAAGATATTACAGGAATAGCCCGCATTTTATTAGATAAAGGTATATTGCAACTTAACCCGCAACAATTATTGTTTTGGCAAAAAAAAGATTTATAATTTTTACCGTAACCAACGATCTAAGTTTCGACCAGAGGATGCAGCGTATTGCAAGTGTTTTGAGCACAAACGGATATGAAGTGGAACTTGTGGGACGACAACGAAAACATTCGATACCATTAGATTTAATGCCCTTTAAGCAAAAGCGGTTGAACTGCATTTTTGATAAAGGCAAATTATTTTATCTGGAGTACAACCTCAGGTTGTTTTGGTATTTGATTTTTACTAAAGCTGCTGTATACGGGGCTATTGATTTAGATACGATTTTACCTTGTAGTATTGTTGCTAAGTTTAAACAAAGTAAACTTGTTTTTGATGCCCATGAATATTTTACAGAAGTACCCGAACTAACGGGCAGAAAATTTAGCAGATACATTTGGCAAGCAGTGGCAAATATCTGCATTCCATTGGTAGATAAAGCCTATACGGTTGCACCACAGTTAGCCATTTTATTTAGTAAACAGTATGGAATTAAGTTTGAAACCATATTAAACGTACCACCTTACAATCCTCCCATAAATGAAAATATTAACCTGCAAAATTTACCGGTTATCTTTTACCAGGGTGCATTAAATGAGGGCAGGGGCTTGCCTGAACTTATAAGAGCAATGACACAAATTAATGGCACACTCCGGATAGTTGGAGAAGGTGACCTGAGTGAGTTGTTAAGGCTTTTGGTTAAAGATTTAAAATTACAGAATAAAGTTCAGTTTCTGGGATTTATAAAACCTATAGACCTTTCATTATTCACTTCAGAAGCTACTATTGCTTGTAATTTGCTTGAACCAAAAGGTCTTAGTTATCAATATTCACTTGCTAATAAATTCTTCGATTATATGCATGCCGGCATACCGCAATTATGCGCCGATTTTATAGAATACAGGCAAATTAATGAGCAATTTGAAGTGGCAGTTTTGTGCAATTGCCATACAGAGGAGATAGCCAATAAGATTAATAACCTACTTGTAAATAAGAAATTATATAACTTATTAAAACATAACTGTGCAAAAGCTGCCCGGGTTTATAATTTGCAGCAGGAAGAAAAAAAAATCATTCAAATATATCAATCTTTGTTCTCTTGAATCATCATTTACATATTGTTAGTTTCGACATTCCATTTCCTGCAAATTATGGTGGGGTTATAGATGTGTTTTATAAACTTAAAGCATTATGGGAAGAGGGTGTTCAAATTACGCTTCATTGCTTTAAATATGGCAATAGGTTGCCGGCACCTGAGCTTGAAAAATATTGCAACAAAGTTTATTATTATAAGCGTAAAAGATGGGCGAACCCATTTCAAAACCTGCCATATATTGTGGTTACGCGCAATGATGCCGCATTGTTAAAAAACTTATTAATGGATGATGCACCCATACTTTTTGAGGCCTTACATAGTTGTTATTTTTTGGATCATCCGAAACTTATTAATCGAAAAAAAATTGTGCGCATGCATAATATTGAACATGATTATTATCGTTTATTAGCAGAGGCAGAAAACAACGGATTAAAAAAAGCATATTATAAATTTGAATCGGTTTTGTTGTTAAAATATGAAAATATTCTATCAAAAGCAGATGTATTACTTACCATTTCGCCTAATGATTTTATACAATTATCTGCCGTGTTTAAACGCAATTGTTTTTATCTTCCAGCCTTTCATGCCAATAAAGAAGTAACCTCAAAAACTGGGCAGGGGCATTATTGTTTTTACCATGGTAAGTTAAGCGTAGCCGAAAATAATCAGGCGGCGTTATTTTTGGTTCAACAAGTGTTTAGCAAGCTTTCTGTACCTTTTATTATTGCGGGAGACGGTGTATCAAAGGAGTTAAAAACGGCTGCATCTATTTATGCAAATGTAGAAATTAAAGAAGGCCTAAATTCATTAGAAATTGATGAGTTAATAGCCAATGCCCATATTAATGTACTTTCTACTTTTCAACCAACAGGCATTAAACTTAAACTACTCAACGTTTTATACAAGGGTCGTTTTGTGTTAACTAACCCGGCAATGGTTGATAATACAGGCTTGGCAGAATTATGTGAAGTAACGTCAAAAGCAGATGAGTTTATTAGTCTGATCCCGAAAATGATGCAGATGGAATTTATACAAGATGAGATTGATAAACGTGAAATTATTTTGAATAGCAAATTTAATGTTTCGGCGCAAGCAAAACTTTTAAAAGGATTAATATGAGCTGCTTACTATTATTACTATAAAATAAACTTAATGAAAGTGTTATGTTTAAAAGTTGCACAAAATGAAGAAAAAAGTTAAAAACCAGCGTTTTTATGGTTCAATTTAAACGGCATTAATGGGATTATTAAGTGTTTTTTGGCAGATGGCTAAAACACTTTTTAACTTTAAATTTTTGTGGCAACAAACAAGAGTGGGTATCAGATTTTTAAAAAAAAACTATATGATTATCTTTAATATCATTCCTCAGTTCTTCTTTTTAATGTTACCTTACCACCTTCGCATTTCATAATAATTCCGGGAAATTTATCCATGATACGGTAATCATGTGTAGCCATTAACACGGCTGTTCCGGATTCGCTAATATCATGAAGCAGAAATAATATGCCATCACTCGTTTTTGGATCAAGATTACCTGTAGGTTCATCTGCTAAAATAATAGCAGGTTTGTTTAATAAAGCTCTGGCAATGGCCAGCCGTTGTTGTTCACCTCCACTTAACTCAAAAGGCATCTTATGAGCTTTAGTATCCAATTCAACCATGGTTAGTACTTCTTTAATACGGCTATTAATTTCATCTTGTTTTTTCCAGCCTGTAGCTTTTAACACAAAGGCCAGGTTATCAAATGCATCTCTGTCAAACAATAATTGAAAATCCTGAAACACTACTCCAAGCTTTCTTCTTAGCTTAGGTATGTCAGATTTTTTAAAGTCTTTTAAAGCAAAGCCTGCAATTTCTCCGGTGCCGTCTTCCAGTTTAAGCTCGGCGTACAAAACCTTTAGCAAAGTGCTTTTGCCACTGCCAGTTGCACCTATCAGATAAACAAATTCAGATGGATAGATGTTGAATGTTATATCAGACAAAATAAGGCTGTGGCCCTGAAAAATGCCACCATCATAAATACTAATTATTGGCTTATCGCGGTTCATTTAAAAATCTAATTTAGTCATTTGTCCAAAGGGAATTGCGTTCATAATTTCTTTAATTTTTTCAATCTTGTCACCTAACCCACATTTCTCCAAGGCCCTGTCTGGCCTGTCGGTTCGGGTGTACACAATAAGCGTAAAATTATCGTCCCGCACTTGCAGGTAGTCTGGTATCTTAGCCTTGCCCTTAATCTTTATTATGTACAAAATTGATAATTATTTTTAGATATTTGGTTCAAATTAAGTATAATTGCGCAACAAAAAAACTAAACAATGAAGGATTTTTCACAAAAAGTTCTCCCAATTAGCCTGGCAATTGCCGTATTTTTAGGAGCATGTGCCGGACCGGCTAATTTTACAAAAAACACTTACACAGTAAGTCCTGATCCACTCGAAATGAAAGGTGATTCAGTAAGCTTTGTAATTAATGGTAATGTACCTCCAAAGTCAATTAAAGCAAGTACACTACTTACTTTTCAACCTATTCTTAAAACCAGTGATGGTAAAGAAATAAAATTGAAGGAAGTAACAGTAAAAGGAACGAAAGCAAAAGGTAGTGCTGATTATACTATTGATAGCAAAAAAGGAGGAAGCATTTCTTATTCGGATAAAATAGCTTATACCGATGAAATGAAAAAAGTTAAAATGTATCCACGTTTTACTTTTAAAGGCAAAGCAATTCCTATTGCAGATAGTATAATGGTGCAAGGAACTATTACTACTGCCAATATGGTTAAATTTACAGATGAGGTTTTAATGAATAAAGATATTTATGAGCCTGTGTATACCAACAAATCTGTGTTCATTTATTTCCCCATGGACAAAGGGAAATTTAATCCGAATTTTAAAACAGGTAAATCCATCAACAACAAAAACCAGATTGCTGAGTTGAAAAAATTGTTGAAGAGTGATCCAAACTGGAATGTTAAAGGAGTTAAAATTGATGCTTTTGCTTCACCTGATGGTGAACTTGAACGTAACAATAACTTATCGAAAGAACGCGCTGAAAGCACTTTCTCACACTTTAAAGGTGAATTAAAAAAATTAGGCTTCGCAGAGGTTAACGACAGTAATTTTACAATGGGATATACATTGGCAGAAGACTGGAACGGTTTTAAAACGGAAGTGCAAGCTTCTACCTTATCAGATAAATCAGTTATGCTTGAAGTAATGAACAATACTAGTATTACCGATGAAGAGCGCGAGAGTTTATTACGCAGAAACCATGAAAAATCCTGGAAAAAAGCAGCAGAAACTATCCTTCCTAAATTACGTAAATCGGAGTTGGTGTTAATTGGCGGAAAACCTTTTAAAAACGATGCCGATTTAAAAAATTACTACTCTAAATACGATCTGTTAACGAATGAAGAATTAATGCATCTTGAGATTATCACTACTGATATGAACCAAAAGGTGGAAGTATTAAATGCCTATAACGCAAAGAATCCAACAGACTGGAGAGGTTTCTCTGATCTGGCTGCTGTTCAGATCAAACAAAATAATTTAACAGAAGCCGCTAATAATCTTAATAAAGCTAATGAGTTAAGTGCGGATAATGGAATGGTTTTAGCAAATATGGGTGCTTTGGCCCGCGCTAAAGGCGATAATAAAATGGCTATTTCATATTATAACCAGGCTGCAGCTAAAGGAGCAGATGTAAGTTATAATTTAGGTGTGTTTGATATTAAAGCAGGCAATTATGCTGCTGCTGTTGCTAATTTTAAGAAAAGTGGTAAAGCCGATTTTAACACTGCCCTTGCCATGTTACTAAATGGTGATGCTGCCGGTGCAAAAACCACTATTGATAACTTGAACCCTGAGTCGTTAACATGGGAACATTATTACCTGCGCGCCATTGCCGGTGCTAAAATGAATAATCAGGATGTAACTACAACTAATATTGCCCGTGCAGTTGCTTTAAATGGAGCTGTAAGAAATATGGCTAAAGATGATCTTGAATTCAGAAATTTCTTCAAGAACCCTTTATTTGATGCAGCAATAAGATAGTAATAAATAAAACAAAAAAGCCCCGTTGTAAACTTTTACAATGGGGCTTTTTTGTTTTTAAATGTTCCTTAAAACTCCTCAAATACTTCAATCACTAAATACACCTGTTGTAGGTAGTTTAAAATACTCATTTCTCATTCTAACGCAATTATCCACAATTATGTGTAAAATAACAGGTCGGTCTGAACCCAAAGCTGTGTATATTTACCTTTTATTTTTGTGATGGCAGAAGAAGTAGTAAAGTATGATGAGAGTAGTATTCGCTCTTTAGACTGGCGCGAGCACATACGCTTGCGTCCGGGTATGTATATTGGCAAGCTGGGCGATGGCAGCGCAATGGATGATGGGATATATATTTTATTAAAGGAAATTATAGATAATTCGATTGATGAGTATGTAATGGGCAACGGCCGGCAGATAGAAATTAAAGTTACCGATAGCAAAGCCTTTATAAGAGATTATGGTCGTGGAATTCCTTTGGGTAAAGTTATAGAGTGTGTATCGCAGATAAATACCGGTGGTAAGTATGATTCGAATGCTTTTAAAAAATCGGTTGGGTTAAACGGGGTAGGAACAAAAGCTGTAAATGCTTTATCGGCATCGTTTAAAGTTCAATCCTTCCGCGATGGCAAAACCAAGATTGTTGAATTTGAAAAAGGCACCCTAATTAAAGAACATAAGCTTCAGGATACAATTGAACCCAATGGAACGGCTATTACTTTTATTCCTGATGATACGATATTTAAGCATTATCGTTTTATCAGTGAATTTTTTGAAAACATGCTCTGGAATTATGTCTATTTAAACGCTGGCTTAACGATTTGGTTCAACGAAAAAAAATTCTTTTCTAAAGATGGATTACTTGATTTATTAAAACGTAAAACCAATGAGGAAGCCCTGCGTTACCCGATTATACATTTAAAAGGAGAAGATATTGAAGTGGCCATTACCCATGAAAACCAGTATGGTGAAGAGTATTATAGCTTTGTAAACGGACAACATACAACGCAGGGAGGAACGCACTTAAACGCATTTAGGGAGGCCTTTGCACGCACCATACGTGAGTTTTATAAAAAAGATTTTGATCTGGCAGACATTAGGGCAAGTATAATTTCGGCAGTTAGCATTAGGGTTCAGGAACCGGTATTTGAAAGCCAGACAAAAACCAAACTTGGTTCAACCAATATGGCACCCAACGAATCTCAATCGGTGAAGCAATTTATATTAGATTTTTTAAAGAAAAGTCTGGATGATTATTTGCATAAACATCCTGATGCAGCAGACGCACTTTTGCGTAGGATCAACCAAAGCGAAAGAGAACGTAAAGAGATGGCAGGCATTAAAAAACTTGCCAATGAACGCGCCAAAAAAGCCAACCTGCATAACAAAAAATTACGCGATTGCCGTATTCATTATAATGAACATAAAGATGAAAAAAAATTCGAAACAACGTTATTTATAACTGAAGGAGATTCGGCAAGTGGTTCCATTACCAAATCGCGCAATGTAGAATTACAGGCAGTATTTAGCTTAAGAGGTAAGCCTTTAAATAGCTACGGACTAACCAAAAAAGTAGTTTATGAAAATGAAGAATTTAATTTATTACAACATGCATTAAACATTGAAGAAGGTATTGAAGACTTACGCTATAACAGAATTGTTGTAGCTACAGATGCTGATGTTGATGGCATGCATATCCGCTTGTTATTACTAACTTTCTTTTTACAGTTCTTCCCTGATCTTGCAAAGAACGGCCATTTATATATACTTGAAACACCATTGTTTAGAGTACGTAACAAACAAAAAACTATCTATTGTTACAATGAGGATGAAAAACAAAAAGCCATTAACACCTTAGGTTCACGCCCGGAGATAACCCGTTTTAAAGGCCTTGGAGAGATTTCGCCGGAAGAGTTTGGATTATTTATAGGAGAGGATATGCGTTTACAACCGGTATTGGTAAGACATGATACCCCTATACAAAAAATGCTGGAGTATTATATGGGCAAAAATACCATGGATAGGCAAGCCTTTATTATTGATAACTTACGCATTGAAAAAGATACCGTTTATGAGAAGGAGATAGAGGAGGAGGTAGTGTAGGGAAGGTAGGAAAGTGAGAGGGTGGGAAGGTGAGAAGTTATGAAAGAAAGAAGGAAGGAAGGAAGGTGAGAAGGTGAGCTGAAATATAATGGGAAGGATTTACAAAAAAGGTTTAAACCAAGTGATGAAAATAAAGAGCAGTCGGCTACTGTTGCATCGTATTTGAAAAGCAATAATTTCGAAACATTTTATAAATCTTTACCGATGAAAACTTATTGTAAGCAACTCAAGCAGAGGCAAAATATCAATCCATTGCATCTTTCCAAAACATTCTGGTTCAAAAAACAAATTGCCGAACTTCTAAAAGGAATTACATCTTAATTCTTTTAGCCCCGCAATAAATATTAAAACGTTCGTCTCTTAAAAAACCTACAAGGGTTATATTCATATCTTTAGCCAGTTGTACTGCCAAGCTTGAGGGGGCACCAACTGCGGCCACAACAGGTATGCCTGCCATTGCCGCTTTTTGAATTAACTCAAAACTTGCGCGACCGCTTAATAATAAAACAGTATTTACTAAGGGTATCATGCCTGAACCTAATGCAGCTCCTATTAGTTTGTCTAAGGCATTATGCCTGCCCACATCTTCCCGGCTCAGCAACAATTCTCCACTATTATTAAACAATGCACAGCCATGTAAGCCGCCTGTATATTCAAAAACATTTTGTTGTTTGCGCAAGGCTTGTGGCAGGCTTAACAAGGTTGTGTGTGTTATACAAAATGAATTGTTTGTTTGTATGTCGCATGCCGTGCGGATAGCTTCAATACTGGACTTTCCGCATACACCACAACTTGATGTGGTATAAAAATTTCGTTGTAATTTAACAAAGTCTATATTGGCATTTTCATTTAATTCTACACGTACAATATTAAATTTATTCTCTAAAGAATTGGTATCTGTGCAATATTTTATCTGTACAATTTCAGCCTTGTCTTTTATAATACCTTCAGTAAATAAAAATCCCAATGCCAGTTCAAAATCATGGCCGGGTGTGCGCATGGTTACCGAAATACTTTTTTGCTCACGCTGTTGGTTCAGCCCAAATCCGAGGCGAATTTCTAATGGCTCTTCCACAGCAAGCAGATCGCTTTGCACACTTCTGCTGCCCTCACTCACCTTTATTATCTGTGCCGCACGTACCGATGCTTTACTCATTTTAGTTTACAATAAAAACGGTACTAACTTTTCCTGCTTCATCTTTAAATGTAATAACATAGGAGCCCGCTTTCCATGATGCTGTTTTAATTATAAGCTCATTTATAGATACACTTAACATATCTGTAAAAATTAATTGTCCGTTCATGTCTGTCACTTCAAGTGTGCCTGCTTTGTGTTCAAACAATAAATTAACATGTACCAACCCATCTCCCGGGTTAGGATAAATTTTAAAACTTCTTACTTCTTTTTCAGTAGAACCAAGTGAGGCTGATTTATCATAGATACCAAAAGCATAATCGCCCTTTTGCAGATTATTTACCCAAAAGCGCCCGAGCTTATCCGTTTTGCTGCCACCGGATTGTTTGGTGTTATCGGTATGAACCTTAAATGAACCTGAATTATTTACTCTGTATAATAATACCAGGCTATCTTCTGTAACAGTTATCAGTTCATTATCCAGGTAACCGCTGTTACCGGAAGGAGTAGAGCCGTCGTAATTAAAAAAAGCAGTTGCCTTAAAAGAGGTTGGCCATAATCCATCTACATGCCAGTACCTTTCATTTGAAACCCTGATGTTTTTAAGTGATAACGCATCCGTTTGAAAAGGTGCTGCAAAATGGTGTTCAACATAAATTAAAGCAGAGTCTGACACTTGTTGAGTTGTAATGGATAATAAGACATTATTAAAATTTTTTGTTCCTGTTGTTTTTATTATTTGCTTTTCAATCGTTTTTCCCGGCATCAATAAATTTTCTTCATTTATAGTTATAAATGCTGCCTGCTTAACATCTGCCGTATTTACTTCAGCAGAAAACTCACAACCGTTAACAGCGTTTAAATTTACAATTTTATTTATCACATTTCCATTAGCCAAATGATAGTTTACAGGCATTGGAAAAGTCTTTGGTAAAAGGCTTTTCCACCTCGACATCTGATTAAAATTTAATATAGTTTTGTTTTCATCAACGGTATTAACCGAAGTTAATTGCAGATCTGCATGACCTTTATCAAAGATCCAACTATCAAAAAAATGAGTGAGATCATAAGTGGTAAATTTTTGAAACTCATCACGAATGTTTAAAGAATTAACATCTTTAAAACGGTTTTTATAAAGGTAGCTCTTGCACGCATCAAAGAAACTACTGTCGCCCATAACCGTTCTTAAAGTATGAACTATTAAAGCTCCTTTTTTATAAACATGGGTACCGTAAGTATATTGAGTGGGAGCATCTGCTAGTGCCCTATATCCTTTATCATGCACATGTGCCCAGCGCAAAACGGTAAAAAGCTTTGTATTAATATCATTATTGTATGCCTCTTTACCATAAACACATTCAAGAAACAGGGCTTCACAAAAACTTGCCCAGCCCTCATTAAGCCACATATCTCCGGCTGTGCTACAGGTAGCCTGGTTGCCCCACCAATGATGAGAAAGCTCATGCGCAAATAAAGTTTCACTATTGCTGCTCCCGTCTACGGCACTAATTGGGTAGGCAATATTTCCGGCATGTTCCATAGCTCCGCTGTTAAATGGAACAGCTACATAGCCAACCCGATCAAAAAGGTAAGGACCAAATCTTTCTTCAAAACATTGAAGAGCATTTGTTAACTTTATAAAAGAAGCCCTTAAGTTAGCCGTATCTTTTGCTTCGGCTGCTAAAATAACCGGATAAGTACTTTGCTTACCATAAAAATCATATTGGATCAAAACATATTTACCAACCGCTACACTTGCCAGATAAGTTGGAATGGTTTCAGATAAGAGCCAATGCCAGGTTATACTACCATCTGCATTTATTGTTTTGGGTTTTTGCAATCCATTGCATACAGCCATAAATCCACTATCGGTTGTAATGTGAAAAGTATAAGTTGCCCTGTCGGTAAAGTTATCAATGCACGGAAACCAACATCTGCCAAAAGTATGCGGATCGTGAGTAAAGCCAACACCCATGTTAAATGCATAAGTGCCATTAAAATAAAAACCTCCCCAACTTCCATCCAAAACAGGTGTCCCTTGGTAAGTAATGGTTAAAAGAATAGTGTCTCCGGCCTGGTAGTTTTTTTCAAGTAAAATGCGCACTGTTGAGTCGCTAACTGTATAAAATAATGTTTGCGATTTAGATTGAACCGAAGTAGTTGTAAGTTTTAATAAATCGAGAGTGATATTTGTAGTTTGATTGAATTTTGCAACAGCAATTAGTTTTACAGAACAGCTAATTGTTTTAGCACTTAAATTTCGAATGGTTGCAGTAATCTCATAATGTAATATATCAATAGAATCAATACGTTCGGCGTGTATTTGCGTGTTGGTGAAAATAAACACAAATGCAAGTGTTAAAATTAAATACAATTTCTTCATAAAGTTTCAAAGATATGTGAAAATTTTAAGAGATTTCTTTTCCACAAAGTGCCTGATTTTTGTGGGAATTTATACAGGAGAAATGCCAGGAAATCTTTATTTTGCAATGATTTTAAAGTATTGTAAACAAAACATGTTTTTGTTTATGAAACAGTAACAAAAAAATTAAATATGGCAGAAGACAGAATTATTCAAATCAACATTGAAGATGAGATGAAGACCGCTTACATTGATTATTCGATGTCGGTTATTGTGAGCCGTGCATTACCAGATGTAAGAGACGGATTAAAACCGGTTCACCGCAGGGTTTTGTTTGGTATGACAGAGCTTGGCGTTGGTTCAAACCGGCCCTTTAAAAAATCGGCACGTATTGTGGGCGAGGTAATGGGCAAGTATCATCCGCATGGCGATTCATCTGTTTACGATGCAATGGTAAGGATGGCCCAGGAATGGAACATGCGTTACATGCTTGTAGACGGGCAAGGTAACTTTGGTTCAGTTGATGGTGATAACCCCGCAGCAATGCGTTATACTGAAGCCCGTTTGCGCAAAATGGCCGAAGAATTACTAACAGATATTGATAAGAATACGGTTGATTTCAGGCCTAATTTTGACGATAGTTTGCGAGAGCCAACGGTATTACCTTCAAAAGTACCTAACCTGTTAATGAATGGTGCATCTGGTATTGCTGTGGGTATGGCTACCAATATGGCCCCGCATAATTTAACCGAATGTATAAATGGTATTATTGCTTATATAGATAACAAAGATATTACCATTGCCGAGCTGATGAAATTTATAAAGGCCCCGGATTTTCCAACAGGCGGAATTATATATGGCTACGAAGGTGTTGTTAATGCTTTTGAAACTGGCCGTGGTAGAATTGTAATGCGCGCTAAAGCAGTATTTGAAGTATCTAAAACCGGTAAAGACCAAATTGTAATAAACGAAATTCCATACCAGGTTAATAAAGCCACTTTAATTAAACAGGCCGCTGATTTAATTAACGAAAAAGTTATTGAAGGCATAAGCGATGTGCGTGATGAAAGTGACCGCGATGGTTTGCGCATTGTTTTTGATCTTAAAAGAGATTGTGTGCCTAATGTGGTTTTAAATAAACTATTTAAGTACACACAATTGCAAACTTCTTTTAGTGTAAACAACGTGGCACTTGTAAAAGGCCGGCCCCAAATGTTAAACCTAAAAGACCTTATAGTTCATTTTGTTGAACACCGCCATGTGGTTGTTGTTCGCAGAACAGAGTATGAACTGGATGAGGCAATGAAACGTGCACATATTTTAGAAGGCTTACTGATTGCATTGGATCATTTGGATGAAGTGATTAGTTTGATCCGCAAATCGCGTACACCTGAAGAAGCAAGAACAGGTTTAATGAGTACCTGGAATTTATCGGAAATCCAGTCGAAAGCCATTCTTGATATGCGTTTACAACGTTTAACTGGGCTTGAACGCGACAAAATTAAAGAAGAGTATGCTCAGATTATGGAGCTGATTGGTCGCCTAAAAGAGATTCTTGGCAATGTAGATATCCGGATGAATATTATTAAAGATGAACTTGCCGAAATAAAAGAAAAATATGGCGATGAACGCAGGAGCCGTATTGAAATGGTAGGTAATGAAATGAGTATGGAGGATCTGATTCCTGATGAAGATGTAGTGATCACTATTTCGCATCTGGGTTATATGAAACGTACTTCCCTTAATGAATACCGAACACAGGCCCGCGGTGGTCGAGGCAGTAGAGGTGTAGCCAAACGCCAGGAGGATTTTGTGGAACATATTTTTATGGCAACCAACCACAATTACCTCTTGTTATTTACCGAGCAGGGCAGATGTTTCTGGTTACGTGTATTTGAAATACCTGAAGGTGAAAAAACCAGCAAAGGTCGTGCAATACAAAACTTAATTAATATTCCGGTTGAAGATAAAGTAAAAGCATTTTTATGCGTTAAATCTTTAAGTGATCCTGATTATCTGCATACCAATAATGTTATTATGGTTACACAAAAAGGTACCATTAAAAAGACTACACTGGAGGCATATAGCCGCCCAAGAGCTAATGGTATTAACTCCATGAATGTGCGTGAAGGTGATACCCTGGTAGAGGCCCGCTTAACTAACGGCACCTGTGAAATTATTATAGCAAGCCGTGATGGTAAAGCCATACGGTTTAACGAAAGCGGCGTAAGACCAATGGGCCGCAGTGCTACCGGCGTGCGCGCCATACGTTTGGCTGATGGCGACGAAGTGATTGGAATGGTTTCTATTGAAGACCCAAAAGTAACTAACGTATTGGTGGTAAGCGAAAATGGTTTAGGCAAACGCACCGAGGTTGAAGCATACCGCATTACTAAACGTGGCGGAAAAGGCGTTATGGCCATGAATGTTACTGATAAAACCGGAAAACTCGTTTCTATTAAAGATGTTGATGATACCAATGATATTATGATTATTAACAAGAGCGGCATAACCATTCGTTTAAGCATGCGTTCATTAAGAGTTTTAGGCAGGGTAACACAAGGTGTGCGATTAATAAATATTGGAGGGAAAGATGAAATTGCCAGCGTTGCCAAAATTGCATATATCCCTGGTGAAGACGAAGAAGGTGAGGGCGCTTCAGATACTTCAGGGGTTGATGACGGAGAAATAGTAGAAGGCTTTGAAGTAATAGCCGGTACTGACCAGGAAATTGAAGAAATAAGCCCTGAGATTACAGAAGAGGAACTGGAAGAGGAAGATGATATAACAGCGGAAGATGATGATGAAGGAACACCTCCTGTTGAATAATTTCTGATGAATTGGGTAAATAAAAAAACTCCGGTGCTTTATGCTACCGGAGTTTTTTTTTCATCAAAAAGTTAAGTAAAGTCGTATGCAATTAGCAAGTGCGACAATGAGGGTTGGCAGGCAATTTAACATTTTACTATTTCTTTTTTTTCTTCACTTTAGTTTTTGGACTTTCATAAAATACATTGTTAAAAAAATCATCAAGTTCATCATCATCATCATAATCATCGCCAAACATAGCATCATGTTTAAAGTCAGATACAAACTCATTTACATTTATTAAAGCCTTACTAAATTCCTTTTTATTTTTCACCATTTCAATACCAATCGTCAAGTCTTTTATTATTTTCTCATCAATTATGGAGGCCTGGGTTTCTGTAAAAATAGAACTTTCTGCTTGCTTTAAGGGCAGTTCAATATACGCTGAAATCATTTGAAACCTTGGATTAAAACGTGCTGTATTGCGGGATGTTTCTAATTCCCTTAATTGTTGAGCCAGAGCTTTGTTGTACATCTTTAATTGCTTATCAGGCAAAGTGCCCAGGTTTTTTGATTCAGAACTTAACCAGTCTAATTCCAGTTGCAGCAGTGTGTTCATGTCTTTATCCTGGTACGCTTTTGTAACCCTTTGCATAATGGCCGTTTTCTCTAGTTTTTTAATGGCATCAATTTCTGTATCGGGATGAAGCAACTTTACCAAACTAATGTATATGCTCTTAATACTTTTGAGTTTAATTTCTTCTTCCTGCTTTAACTTTAACTCTTTCTTTAGCTCAGATGCCGACTGTGGCCTGTTTACCTTTGCCTCTTTTATTTTAGAATCAAGTTCTTCTTTTAGCTTAGCCCTGTCTTCAGCCGATTCCATATTTATTTCGGATAAATCGATATCAACACCCGTAGATTCTTTCATCATTTCGGCAAACATGTTTTTAGCCATGGTTACTTGAATCAGTAATTCATCTTTGTAAGTTTTTTCTGCGTAGCGGTTATATAAATTTTCTTCCTCTTCGTTGGGTTCAGTAATACCAAAAGCAATATCAAAAACGTCATGAATGGTTGAACCCAAATTTTTAAACTGAGATATTAGTTGTAGTTTATTTGCTGTTAAATCGAGTGATTTACACAGGTTAAATAGTGCTTTGGCAAAAATTTGTTTTTTTGGGTAAAGCATTTTATGATACGTGTTAAGTATTGATTCAAAATATTCCAAATCAAGTTCAATAAATTCCTTTGTTTTACGTATGCGATTATTTAAAGTGTTAAATTCAACTTGGCTTTTAGAAAGTTTTTCTTGCTTTGGTTTACTTATAACCAATTTATTTTGAGTATTCATTTGCTGTTTATATAATAACTTTCAGATTTTTATGTACTTATTAAACCGAGGGCAAAATAATTAATTTGATATAATTCTGATATTAATTTATTTTAAATTTTTGATTTGAAATAATGGCTGTAATTTATTGAAATGTATTATATTTTAGAACCTATAATTTTTTATAAATTAAAATTACAGGTTCAAAAATATAAGATGGTAACTTATATTTGCCCCTATTTTAAAGGTATGCATCTTTCAAAAAAAATATTTTCATTAATCTTGTTGTTGAACCAAATGCCAGCACATGCACAGTTTGCGCCTCAGGCCGGACAAGCAGGTACAACCGCCATTTTTAAAGACAGTTCTGTTATTGTGGCTTGGGCAACGCACTGCGCTTTATTTCGTGGCTGGCAAAATATAGCGGATACAACTTTGGGTAAAACAACGGTGGGAGATGAAATGTATGCAACCGGACCGGCAGGCAACGCTGTAGTAAGTTTGGGCGATGGTGGCAGGGCTGTTGTTACATTTAAGCATGCTGTTATTAATGGTTCAGGGCCGGATTTTGCTATTTTCGAAAATGGCTTTTTAACCGACAGTGCTGCTTTTCTTGAGCTGGCTTTTGTTGAAGTAAGTTCTGATGGTGAACATTTTTTTAAATTTGCTTCCGTGAGCAATGTTGATACCCTGCCTCAACTAAATTATTATGGTGGCATTGATGCATCAAAAATTAACAACCTGGCCGGTAAATATATTGGTTTATATGGAACACCATTTGATCTTGAAGAACTTAAAATGGAACAGGGATTAAATGTTAATTATATAACACATATCCGTATTACAGATGTGGTTGGCAGTGTACAAAACTTATATGGAACAAAAGATTCTCGCAATCGCGTTATTAATGATCCATGGCCTACACCTTTTGCATCAGCCGGTTTTGATCTGGATGCAGTAGCGGTGCTGCATGAAGATAAAACTACTTCTTTGCAAACGATTAATCCGCAAAATGAAATAGCAATTTATCCCATTCCGGTGTGTGGTAACAGTACTTTTTATATTCAGTCTGATCAGCCCATTTTACAGGCAAATCTCATTGATTTTACCGGCATCCAAACGCAGCTTACATTAGCAAATGAATCATTGAACCTATACCGCACAATTATTGAAATGCATAGCGGAATATATTTTTTACAACTTCAATTTGAAGCTAAGTCTGTTATAAAAAAGATAGTCGTTAAATGAGTAGCTTTAGTATTAAAACATGCGAACAATGCGGGTGTAAATTGGTATGCAAACCATTAGAAATAAACCAATGTCAATGTTATCAGATAGTATTAACAGAATCACAGAGAGCGTATATTTCTAATAATTTTAAAGATTGTTTATGCAGAAATTGCTTACTACAAGTAGTGCAGTTAGTTAATTAACACTTCATAATTTCTTATCGGCAAATGTTCCAGAACTCTGCTTAAGCAATCGCATAATATTCATTTATTTTATTACTTAAATTGTTTCCATTTTACTCTTTTTGAAACCCGGTTCAATAAGAGTTTCAGTATAGTGAGTAAATGATTTATCAAATAAAATACTTCTTAATACTTTTATTGGGTTGGTATCCTTCTTTCTATAAAATAAACCAATCATTAAGGTAAGCCAGCTTAAATGCGCATATTGATGATGCGTCTCATGGTTGCCAATTCCCATGCCTAAAGGAAACCAATACGTATTACTTTCTTTGTTTTTTACTGAACCCAAGTGCTCACACCAATGCCTTAATGCACTTAAAAAATTAAGAACAAACAAGGTACTTAGTATAAAAACTACAGGTGGCTTTACCCACAACAATACACTAATACTTATGAGGGCCGAACCAACAATGTACATTGGATTAACCTTTACTTCACGGCGTTTTTTTTGATCACTTTGATGTTGTTTTTTTGAACTCAAAACTAAATATAAGGTGAACATCAATGGTACCAATTCACCTATAATGTAGAACCATCGTTTATCATCATACAATGTTTTTTTGAAAGGAGGCCAGAGAGGGTCGTAATGATTGTTTGTATTTACATGGTGTATGAGGTGATATTTACGGAAAGGTTCTCCATAAAAAGGTAATAACATAATGCCCGAACCTATGTTAAGAAGGAGGCGATCTGATGAAGTACGTGTAATTGATTTATGAGCGGCATCATGCACCACCACAATAAAAAATGAATGTACCAGAATAGCAGCAGGCAGAATGATCCAATACTGCCCGTTGTTAAATAACAGTATGCAGATATAAATCCCCAATACCAGAAATGTAGCAGTGAGGAGGGTAATTAACGGGATAAAAAAAGGATACTTTCTAAAAGATTTTTCCAGTGCTAATTCTCTGTTGAAGTTCAATTGTATATCCATCTTTTTTACAATGATAATTAATGATTAAATTATAATTGAATGCACGTTACTGGTGACAAATCTTAAGGCAAAATAAGCTTTTAAATTTTTAGTACGTTTAATACATAAATTAAACATCTATCACAAGTTGCTATAAATAAATACTGATAAGTGAAGTTTACTCTCATTTAAATACATTCGTACAAGAAAATTAAACAGTTATGCCGAATGAAAAAATAATCAATATCCCAAACATCTTAAGCTTTTACCGTCTGCTCACGTTTCCATTTGTGTTGTGGATGGTTTATGCCGGCAAAGAAAATTTATTTGCCATTTTTATCAGCATTAACCTGTTAACAGATATTCTTGATGGATTGATTGCACGAACTTTTAATCTACAAACTGCTTTAGGAGCTAAGCTGGATTCTCTGGCAGATATAGCCACTTATATATTGGCTTTCTTAGGCATTTATCAGTTTAAAATTATTAACATAGGTTCAGATATATGGCTGCTTTGGCTCTTTGCATTTTTGTTTGTTGCAGGTTATTTGGTTTCATTTATCAGATTCAGGCAATATCAAAGTTTTCATTTATACAGCACTAAAATAGGAGGATATGTACAAGGGATTTTTTTCTTTGTTTTATTTGTTTTTGATTATTACCAGCCACTGTTTTATGTGGCAATGATAATTGGTTACATCTCATTTATTGAAGAATTAATTATACTTTTTATCATCCAAGAACTTCGGTCAAATGTTAAAAGTCTTGTATGGTTGCTAAAACATCCTGAAACCGGCAAGTAAAAATTCAAATGCACTTTTAACTTTTATTTGATAGTTGATATGAGTATGAACTTACTGCGACAATGCTAATACACATGCTTCACGAATTTCCCATAATTCATCAAGTGTAAGCTGAATTTTATTTTCCCTGATCCAATTGGTTAAATAAGCTTTATGATAAGCAACTTTAAAATCTATAATTTGTTCAGGATAAATTTCAATTTCAACCATTAACTCATTTATAAAATCGGCTTCAGAGGACTTACTGTGAGAGCAATCAATAATTTGATTTGAGCTTCGTAAATAATTATGTGCTTCAGGAAGATAAGATAAACCATAAAGGCCTAATATTTTTGCAACTTTGGGGGTATTTAACGAATTCATTTTAAATATCCCTATCATAAGTTTAACACCTATTTTGTTTTCTGTTGCTAATTGCTTTAGGAGAGCATGCTTTGTTCCGCAAGTTCCACATTTATCTGCAAAAACACTAAGTAATTTCGATTTGTTTTTATTTCTCGAATAAGGCAGATTTTTTATAAAAAGTGCAGCATTTTCAAAATCGAAAATACCCAATTCTCTAAAGGTTTCTGATAAAGGTCCTTTTGATTCGATGATGAAATTAGATTCCGGCTTAATTGTTAATTCTTTTTTTTTCATATTTATGTTCCGCCCATTCATTCTTTTCAATAAGGAAAATTAAATGTTTTTCATTAAAATGAGTAATTACTTTTTCTATAAACATTCCGTTTCGCCATAATACTTTTTGCTATAACATATTATTTTTATGAACAATGGAAATTAATTAATTGTTCAGGTTATTTTTAAAAGCCATTGCAGCTTCACCCGCATAACCTTTGCCCCAGTTTTCCGGAAATAGATGCCAGCCCAATTCAATTTCAGTTTGTCCATCTATTTACTGGGTTAATAAGCCACATTGCTCCTAAATTATCCTGTTTTGATCACATTCTTCAGGGTTAGGGAGCGCATTATTAATCGCTCGCTTGTTAATCCGTTGCAATACATAAGTCGTTTTTAATCAGGATGGAAAATAGTTTATTTTAAATGAGAAACAATTATAGGAAGAATTGTATTAAAAGAAATGTGTTTTGTGATTATTTTTTTTAGGATAATCTATTTTTACATCAATTATTTCTGTGGTCAGATCAAAAACATATCATATTTATCCAGGTTTAAACCATATCCGTTTTTTGTTATATCCGTAACTTTTAAGCCCATTTTTTCATAAAAGCCAAAAGTATGCTGACTGGTATTTAATGAAATCCGCAAAGTTGGATTATATTCAAATATTTTTTGTACACGGTATTTATACAATAAACTACCATAGCCTTTTTTATGATCCTTTAAATGAATCATTCCCCAGGCCATCTCCGCTGTGGGCTCATCTTTCAAAACATAAAATCCACCACACCCCATTATTCCTTCACCCGTTTCAATTATATAATACGTATCAAAAATAATGTTATTATAAACAGGATTACTTTCTGTTTCTCCATTTCTGAAATCGAGAAATTTTTCAAATAAAATTTGTTCGTGAGGTTCAAAATATAAGGGGTTATTGCTCTTAAAAATTTCCAAACAAGCTACCCTGTCATTTATTTGGTAATCTCTTATATTAAATCTGTTCATAAGGTTTTTAGTAATATTAATTCCAGGTTTTTTATATCGTTCTAATCAAATAATGTTTAAAAACACCTCATTCTTCTTACTACAAATGGTTCAGGTAAAACGATTTTTTTATCCTAAATTTCCACCCATTCTGCTAAAAACACACTGCGGATTCCAGTTAATTTTTTTACCGCAATACATTCTCGAAGCAACTCTGCTGTAATCAATACTGAACCCATGAAGCAATAGAAAATCAATTGCAGTTTTATTTTCTTCATGTACTACAGGCGTTTTTTCTTCCAGTAGGTTCAACTTCATTAACTCAGTGCCTGCAACAGGGTTTTCTGCAATAATTAGTCCTTCACCAAAGCCGGCAAGCAAATAGCCGGTTAGTTTATTATTTTCAATATATAGAAATGCTTTTTTTAACAATGGTTCAAGTAAATGTTTGCGTTGTTCGCCGGTAACCAGCAAATCAAGCCTGAAAATGTCGTTTTTATATTGCTCCTTGTAAGAAATAATATAATCTGATAAAGGAACATTTATTTTGCCTTTAGTAAAAAACAAATATTCTCCATCATTTACAAAGTTCAGGCGCTCATAAACTGGTTTTCCAAGCTTAGTTGCTACCAATAAGAATGAAGAACATTTGCCGTTTAATTTTTTAATTAAATGATTGGTAATTGCAAAACCAATTCCTTTGTTTCTAAAATCCGGTTGAACAATTATTCCCGAAATCCAAGCCAGGTTATGGTGTATAATAGCAATTCCGGTACCTACTATTTTATTGTTACAACTAGCTTTTACTTTAAAGCAATAATCGTTGTTAAGGTAAAAGCGCATACCGGGTAAAATATCTCCCCATCCCTCAGGTTGAAGTAATTGAATAGCCGGAAGATCCTGAACGGTAAAGGCATCCAGTATAATATCCGGTAGAGAGTTGGAAGGCAGTTTGTTTATATGGATCATGTTATTTGATTATGCGAATTTATAACTTACATTTCTCATTATTAAATGCTTTAAAATTTGTGCTTTTTCTGTTCTTACATAAAACTTACTTAAAAATAATGATCTTAATTTACTCCCTTACCTCTATTGCTTACTGCCAATTAGCAGAATTTTTTATTATAACAAGTACGCTGGTATGTACAATTCCCTTTACAATTGCATGTTAAAAGGTTTTGATCCAAACCATTAAATATTAATTGTTAATTTATTTTTTGATCCATATAAACAAGTATAAGAAAAAGTTAAACTATACATTGCAACGTGTTTTTTAAAAAATCCGGTATAAGAAATTAACGTAGAAAATCTTATTATTGCAAACCCTTAATTTAAAACAAAAATGAAAAAAAAATTACTACTTCTGTTAAGCATGGCTGTAGGTTATAGCACC
This sequence comes from Pseudopedobacter sp., assembly GCA_014378105.1. Taxonomy (GTDB): domain Bacteria; phylum Bacteroidota; class Bacteroidia; order Sphingobacteriales; family Sphingobacteriaceae; genus Pseudopedobacter. Next base: position 50,939 of record JACMOI010000052.1, on the reverse strand, counting down.
ATGGTGATGGCACAATCCATTCCGAACGGAAATTTTGAAACCTGGACAAGTATTCCTTATGATGAACCCAATGGCTGGATTACTTCAAACTCGGAAGTATTAAGATTTAATGAAGTTAATGTTACTAAAGTTCCTGGTGTAACCGGTTCCGCTATTAAAATACAAACCAAAGCATTTGGGATTGACACTATGGGAGGCTTTTTTACCAACACTGGCGGGGGAGATCCAACCAGTGGGGAAGGGGGAGTTCCTTACAATCAGAAACCTCAAACTTTTAGCGGCAAGTACATGGCAAATATGGTGGGGAATGATTCAGCTATTATCTTAGTAATTTTTAAAAAGAATGGTACATTGTTAGGCCAGAATTTTTTTACACTCGGTGGCAAAAATCAAACTACTTTTTCAACTTTTACTTTTACGGTTACCCCAATTGGTATTCCCGATTCAGTGATTTTAGCTTTTGCTTCCAGTAATCTTGAAACCAATAAAAATATTTCCAATGGCAGTAGTATAGTATTTGATGATTTTTCATTTGCAGGAATTGGCGTAAATAAACCAATCCCAAATGGAAATTTTGAATTATGGTCAACTTTTGCAAAAGATATACCTGCCGGTTGGAATGAACTTTCGGGCATGGTAAACAAAGATACCAGCAGATACAAAGGACAATATGCTATCAAGTTATCTTCCATTGATCATGGAAAGGGATTTGTTGAAGTCACTTCCCTTACAACCGGAGATCCATTTCAACAAGGCTCACCCACTGGTGGCAAGCCTTTCAGCAATAAAACAGACACCATTTGTGGTTATTATAAATTCTTTTCTTCAACCGGAGATTCTGCATTGTTTGCTTATACTGTTTCTAAAAACGGCAATCCTGCTGGTGGAGAAGCACTTTACCTGAAACCTGTATCTGCTTATACGTATTTTGAGATACCTATCAATTTATTTGCAGCACCTGATCTTATGAGAATTGATGTTCAATCACTTGCATATCCTTTTTCTGATGACGCAAAAGGAACTTTGTACCTTGATAATATTCAGTTAAAATCTGCTCCTTTATCATCCGGTCTGATAACATCGGATGCCCGTAATTTAAAACATAATTTCTATCCAAACCCGGTTAGCAACATATTAAATATTAATACAGGAATGTTGCAAAATGAAATAGGTTCTGTTTCTGTATTTGATCTTACTGGTACGCTTATTTTAAACGATTATTCTACAAATGGGTCATCTTTAATAATTAATACAGCCTCCCTTGTTTCAGGTGTTTATTTTTATATTATAGTAACTGAATCCGGTACTGTTTTACGCAATAAGTTTATAAAAGAGTAGATTATATTTATCTCTTTACAAAAAAAGCAGCCATGAGCTGCTTTTTTTGTAAAGAGGCTTGCAAAAACTCACATTCAAAAGCTTGCATGAATTTTTAATATAATATCAGGAATTTTGTATCTTTGCATAATTGGTTTATAATTTATTAAAATGCTGTTACTTCTCAGCTATTTTTTAAACCATTTAAAATAAATAACAACAGTAAAAAGTAATATGGCTAAGTCACAGGAAACATTCAACAAAAAAGAAAAAGAAAAGATAAAAAAGAAAAAGCGCGAAGATAAACAACATAGAAAAGAAGAAAGAAAGGCCAATGCTTCTGATGGCAGTTTTGAAAGCATGATAGCTTATGTTGATGAAAATGGAAATTTCTCTTCCACTCCTCCGGATTCATCTAAAAGAAAACACATTATTGCCGAAAATATAGAAATAGGTGTATCCCGTCAAAAACCGGCTAAGGATGAAGATCCAATCAAAAAAGGTACTGTTACATTTTATAACGACTCCAAAGGTTACGGCTTTATTAAAGTAGAAGGATCTCAGGATAGTATTTTTGTGCATGCTAATAAGCTTGAAGAACCAATTAAAGAAAATGATAAGGTGCTTTTTGAAGTTGAAAAAGGACCAAAGGGTTTAAATGCTGTTAATGTTAAAATAGCAAGATAATTTATAAGTTAATTAAATGGTTAATTTAATACTTTATCCTGCTTAAATAATAAATAGCAGGTTAAACTTTATTAAAACCAATCTTCCAATATATTCAATAAAAATTCAATAAATTAATTTTTATTGAATTTTTTTTTACCCATCTTTAAGAATTCCTGAGGTTAACTTTTTGTAATTGCCCATACTATTTAATCCTTTGATAGTATTCAATGTTAATCTTTTAAATAATCATTAAGACATGTAAAGTATTGCTAAGTTACTTTGCTTTCAAACCATCATTCATTTAATAATCAGTTTTTTAGTTATAAAAAAATGTTAAAGTATTATCCTATAATTAATATTATGTTAAATAGCAAAGGTGATTATCAATATCTACCGTTAGCATCATACCGTAAAAACTTTGCCCTACTTATCAATCAATATTTCTCATACCACAAAAAAACCGGAGTGATCCGGTTTTTTTGTAATTAATCAAAAATCAAATCCTATAACTCATAACCCTCTTTTCTTTTTTTCATTTCCATTGTTTTCTTTTCATCACCCAAATTTGCATAAACTTGTTGCATGCTGTAAAGTATATCTCTCAAATAAGCATATTTTTCCTTTTTCTTTTCAGGTGTGTCTTCGCCCTTTGCTTCAGCTATAGCTAATGCCTGACTAAAATATCCCAGTGCGGTTTTTAAAATCGAATCTTTTTGCAATTTCAATACATTGTATTTTTTGTCATATTCTGCCTGCGAAATTGAATTGGGCAAATCGTTTATCTTTTCTACAATTTCTGTACTTCTATTGTTGTTTAAGGCACCCAAATTAAAAAACGCATCAATATAATCAGGATTTAACTCGGTTACTTTCTTGTAATCTGTTTCTGCTTTAACAACATTTTCCTTGCTTAATTTAAGATTTAGCTCCGCTGCTTTCGTAAAATTGGTATAGGAGGTAGCCATGGCTGTTTTCTTGGCCGGTATTTTTTCTGTAGAAATTTTACGTTTCAAAATTGTAGCGGTATCTCTTTCGTGTTTATACTTCTTTAAATGCTCATTGGCAAAATTATCAAGTACCGAACCACGCACAAATAGTAAAGTAATATCATCAGGATTGATATCGAGAGCAGAATTCAGTTTATTTATAAGAATATCCTGCCGTCCCTGAACCAGGTAAATGTTAAGCTCTTGGGTAATCAGGTCTTTTTCTGTAGGATATTTCTCCCGGCCCTTATCAATAAATTTCATAGCTGAGGTAGTATCGGACTCTTCCAGGTATAAAGTTGCCATTTGCATATAAATTAAATGGTCATCGTAATTTAGGTCCATTAATTTTTGCAGGTATTTTTTGCCGTTTTGTTTATCTCCACCTTGCACGGCAGCATTTGCCATATATAAATATACATTCTTTTCAGAAAGATTATTTTTTTTCAGATCTTCATTCTTATCATAAGGCAAAACCTCTAATACCATTTGATAAAATTTTAAAGCCGTTTTATAATCTTTTTGCTGGTTGGCAGATACTCCTCTGTTAAAACTCCTAAAGGCACTATTAATAATTGCCTGATCCTTACAATAACTTTCATAACGTTTCTTCACATCCGTTTCAATACATTTTTTACAGGCATAAAAAAACTTCTCCTCAATATCGTTACCCATTATATTGGCATAAAGCGGATTTACATAAAGTGTATCGTAAACCGCAGTATAAAAAAACCATGCCTTCGGATCATTTTTGGTTTCAGGATGAAGAACTGCTGCATCAATTGCTTTTTTTGCATCTTCCATTTCACCATTCCTTAAATAAATTGCAGCACTCTCTATATTGCTGTTCTGAGCAAAGACTTGCAAAGACGCAAGTGCGACTACTGTTAACATTAATTTTTTCATAATTTTTGAAATTTTAATTTGAGTGTTTTAACTTCCTTTTGCAAATTTTGAACCAACTATAAGTCAGTGTAAATTGTTATAGGGCTAGCTTAACTACTTTTTTATTTTTAGGTTAATGACAAATGTAAGAGATAATTTAATGACGACAACAAATTTGCTAAAGCAAAAAAGCTATGTTATTCTGCAAAGTTATGGCAATCTGCCTTATACTTTTCAACCGTAAATATCAACATTTTTAATGGTATTGTCTTATTTAAGCTTTGTGTAGCTTAACTGCATCTTTTTTATTCTGTCTTCTAATGTTTCACTTGTAACCTTTTCCCTTAAACTATCTACCAGTATTGGAAAAGAAAATGGTGAAGGACTTTTAATCTGAGTTATAATAATTTTTGATGCATTTATTCTGCGGAGCGCATTTCTTAGTCTCACTTCTTCCAACTGAAGGTAAAGAACTTCTTCATAGGCTTGCTTAAGCAGTAAATTATTGGGCTCATTATCTTTAAACACCTCAAAAAATAATGCCGAAGAAGCCTGTAAATGTTTGCTTTTTATATTTTTGCCCGGATATCCCTGAAATACCAGTCCGGCAATACTAGCAATATCTCTAAATTTTCTGCGGGCCATCTCCGCAGCATTAAGACTGTTTAACAGATCATTAGCCAGGTTCTCTTCGCCAAACACATTGTAGCCAATTGCTTCTTCAATAGGTATAGGTTGATCCGATAACAATTCAAAACCATAGTCATTCATGGCAATAGAGAAGGTAGCGCTTTTTAATTTCGTCATTCTGAAAGCAAAAAGAGAGGCTAAACCCTCATGGACTAATCGACCTTCAAATGGGAAAAAGAAATAATGAAAGCCATCTCTGGTTTCTACTTTTTCCATTAAAAATTCAAACTTATTTGGCAGATGTGACTGCTGCATTTGCCTTTCGAAAAGTGGACGTAAAGCGACAATTTCTTCATCTTCTTCTAATCCCATCGAAACTTCATCTAGTTTTTCTCTAAAAACAGCCGATAATTGAGAAGATAAAGGCATTCTACTTCCATTCCAGCTGGCGATTTGCCCTTTTTTATTTTTACTGATTTTCACATAAGCGGTCATTTCTTTGAGTTGGATAAACTCTAAACTCCTGCCCGCAAACCAAAAAGTGTCTCCAACTTTCAACCTCGAAATGAAACTTTCTTCCACCGAACCTAAACTGCCACCACTCTGAAATTTCACTCGAATATTTACATCACCCGTAATGGTTCCCATGCTTAAGCGGTGCCGCATAGCTACTCGCTTATCATTTACTTTAAACAAACCTTCTTCGATTTCTACTTTTAAAAACTCGTCATAAGCACTTAAAGATTTTCCGCCACGAGAGATGAATTCTAAAATATCATGAAACTCTTTTCGAGATAAATCGGCGTAAGCAAAAGTGCTGATGATTTCTTTATAAGTTGCTTCGGCTCTAAAGCCCTCAGAAACAGCTAGTGTCACCAAATACTGGATCAATACATCATAAGCCAATAAAATAGGATCGCGACTTTCGAATATTTCGTTCTTGATACCATATTTTAGAGCAGCTCCTTCTAACAATTCTAAGGAATGAGTGGGCACAAAATAAGCTTTGGAGGTAGCTCCGGGCGAATGTCCACTTCTTCCCGCTCTTTGCATAAAGCGGGCGACACCTTTGGGACTACCGATTTGAATCACCGTATCAACAGGACGAAAATCGACACCTAAATCTAAACTAGAAGTACAAACCACCACCTTTAAAATGGCAGCATGTAAAGCTTGTTCTACCCAACTCCGTAATTCGTTATCTAAGGAGCCATGGTGCATGGCAATGACGCCAGCATATTCGGGATAACTGTCTAAAATGGCATGATACCAAATTTCTGATTGTGCTCTGGTATTGGTGAAGATTAAAGTGGTTTTACTGTCTGCAACAATTTGCATCACCTCGGGTAAAAGCTTCAACCCAATATGCCCAGCCCAACTGTATTTTTCTACATTTTCTGGAATGATGGATTGAATATCTAATTTCTTAGCAATTTTCGCCCTTACCATTCTGGTTTTTTCTTCCGGAAAATTTGGTCCCAACAAAACCTGTACTGCTTGTTCTAAGTTTCCAATTGTTGCGCTGATGCCCCAGATTTTGAGGTCTGAGGTCAGAAGTCTGAGGTCCGATGTTAGATGTGAAGAATTATTGGTCTTCGGTCTTCGGTCTTCGGACTTCCAACTTTTCAAGCTTTTCAAACGGGATAACCCTAATTCTACCTGAACACCACGTTTTGTTCCTAATAATTCATGCCACTCATCAATTACCACCAATTGCAGCTGCTCAAAGGTTTTAGGATATTCTTTTTGAGCAATCATGAGGTGTAAACTTTCTGGCGTAGTCAATAAAACTTCTGGTGGTTTACGTTTGATGGCTTGTTTATCAGCAGTGGAAGTATCCCCCGTTCTAGCTCCAATTTTCCAAGGAATTTCTAAATCATCCACTACGGATTGCATGGCCTTTTGGATATCGTTGGTTAAAGCTCTCAGTGGAGTAATCCATAAAAGTTGTAGCCCATTATTTTTTTTGTGCTGATAATCTTCTGGATGTTGATTGATATAATCTGCCAGAAAAGGCAAAAACATAGCGAAAGTTTTACCACTACCAGTTGGGGCATTTAGTAATCCTGAAAAATCCGAAAGGTAAGACTCCATCATCTCCTGCTGAAAAGGAAATTGTTGCCATTTCTTGGTTTTATACCAGTTTTGGACGATTTGTTCGCCTTTAGTTTTCATCAGGCAATAAAGCGATTAAACTTTCCAAGGTATCGGCTTCTTCCATTTTCTTATCGGTTCTCCAACGTAAGATTCTTGGAAAGCGTAAGGCTACGCCGGATTTATGTCGAGAGGAACGGTTGATTCCTTCAAAGCCAATTTCAAAAACCAGCTCGGCTTTTACAGTTCTTACGGGTCCGAATTTTTCTAAGGTATTACGCTTTACAAACGCATCCACTTTTCTGATTTCAGCATCTGTTAAACCAGAATAGGCTTTGGCAATAGGTACCAATTTATCGCCATCCCAAACGGCAAAAGTATAATCGGTGTATAAATCTGCTCTGCGACCATGACCTTTTTGCGCATAAATCATCACTGCGTCTACAGAAAGAGGGTCCATTTTCCACTTCCACCAATCACCACGTTTTCTACCCGCTTGGTAAGTTGCCGATTTTCTTTTCAGCATTAAGCCTTCCGCTAATAAATCTCTGGAGCGTTCTCTTTCCTGAGCTAAAAAATCCCAGTCGTTGGTCTTAATAATTTCTGAAATTCTGAATATATCCTGATTGGAAGAATTGTTTTGAATTTGCTGCAAAATCTCTCGCCTTGCTTCTTGGTTCTTACTTCTGATATCTTCCCCAGAAAATTCCATCGCATCATAAGCGATAAAGGCTACAGGATTATCAATCAACATTTTCTTCGAAATTGTTTTTCTTCCGATGCGAGTTTGAAGGATATTAAATGATAGAGGCTGGTTATCCTTAAAAGCTAAAATCTCCCCATCCAACACTGTTCCATTTGGTAAATCCATTATAAAAGGATGTAGCTCTGGAAATTTATCGGTTGCTAATTCTTCTCCTCTGCTCCAGATAAAAATTTCATCATTTCTTTTAATCAATTGTGCTCTGATGCCGTCCCATTTAAATTCAGCTTGCCAATCATCGGCATTGCCTAGTTCATTTTGAAGCTCTTCTATGGTTTTATGCTTTTCTGAAGTTTCCTGAATGGGGTAAGCGAGAAAGAATGGGTATGGTCTGGAAATATCCGATGTTCCATCTTCTTCGGCAACTAAATCCTGATAAGAAAAAGTAGCGGGTTCCCAATTTCCCATGATACGGTGTGTAAGTGTAGCGGGTTCTAAATTTGCAATTTCTGATAGGGCTTTGACAACCAAATTTTGCGAAACACCCACTCTAAAACTACCAGTCAGTAATTTAAAGAAGACGAACTTCTCTTGTCGTGTCATTTTGTTTAGCGAATTTAGCAACCAGGATTTTTTAAACTCATCGTTAAGCTTTCTAATTTTATTGATTTCTTGAATCCAGGCAGATAAACTTTTATTTTCCCGATTTTTTGATTCAGGTAATAGTAGAGAAAGCGTTTCGGCTAAATCACCAACTACGTCATAACTTTCTCTAAAAAGCCAATCAGGGATTTGACTCAATTCTAAAGCCCATTCTTTTAATTTTGTAGAGTTGATGGGTCTTTTAGGTTTTCTGCCAGTAAAAAGAGCCAACATCTGTATTTTATCTTCATCAGATACAGCTAGCAAATAATCTTTAATCACCTTTACCTTTTCATTGGTTTTGTTGGTTTCATCTAAAGAAAGGAAAAGTTGAGCAAAGGCTTTCATGAAATTTCTCCCTTCGCTTCTCCTATTTCATTCTCCTCCTCATTCCCATATAAAGTTTTCGCTTCCCTTGCATCATAACCCATTTCTCTTAAATATTTACTAAAAGAGGCAGTGTAGCCATGTGTGAGGTAAACAGTTTCGCATTCAGTCGCTTTTATTGCCGAAATTAATCCATCCCAATCGGCATGATCGGAAAGTACAAAACCTCTGTCTGCAGCTCTTCTTCTTTTCGCCCCACGAATCGCCATCCAACCCGAGCAATAGCCAAAACTATAAGGATTCATCTTTCGCATCCATGGTGTACCAATGGCCGATGGAGGACAGATGACGATATTTCCTTTTAATTCTTCTTTGGTGGTTGCTGCGGTAATTAGTTTGGAAGGATTTAGTTTTATTCCATTTCTGATTAAAGCTTCATTAGAATTTTGGATTGCCCCATGAGCATAAATTTTACCAATGTTTAAGTCTAAATTTTGAAGAATCCGTTGTGCTTTTCCTAAAGAATATCCTGCTAAAACAGCAGTTTTTCCTTCCGATTTATTTTGAGCCCACCAATCGTTAATGCCTTTAAAAATCTCTGCCTGCGGCTGCCATGTATAAACTGGCATTCCAAAAGTACATTCCGATATAAATGAATGACATTTTATAGGTTCAAAGGGCGTACATAAACCATCATCTTCAGTTTTGTAATCTCCAGAAACCACCCATATTTCACCTTTGTATTCAAGCCTAATTTGAGCTGAACCTGGAATATGACCAGCAGGATAAAAAGTAATTGTCACGCCATTTTTGGTTCGACTTTCCCCATAATCCATAGTTTCCAGATTGATTTCCCCCAACCTGTAATATAAAATCTCTCTTGAAAGTGTATGTGCTAAATATTTTTGGTGTCCCCATTTAGCATGGTCGCTATGTCCATGAGTAATCACCGCATCTTTAACGGGTCGCCAGGGATCAATATAAAAATCACCTTCAGGACAGTAAATCCCATTCTGGTTAAATTCTAAAAGGGGCTTCTTGGACATAAACTAATAACCTCAAATTCTAAATAATGTTGATTGATTTAAATTTATTTAGAAAAGCAAAGCCTATGCCGTGTTGAGTGGAATAGACCAACAGTATGAATGAGTCTCGATTTTTACAAAAATTAGAGACTATTGTTTTCATTGGGTTTATTTAACATATACTGCTACGCTATATTGCAATAATCTCTTTTTTCTTTTTAGACTTCATACGTTTAGGAACGCTGTTTAAAATCTCAATTTCTAAAGCATCAATTACTCTCTTCTTAATAAAGTTTTTATGGGTAACAATACTCACTTCTCTACTAGGTTCTGGAGATTTAAAATATCTGATTTTATCCATTTGTTTAATAGAAAAATCTTGTATAGAAAGCTCAGGAAGAATGGTGATTCCATTATTCAAATCCACCATTTTGATGAGTGTCTCGATGCTTCCTGTGTTATAATCTAATTGAGCATGATTTGATTTCTTGTGCTGGCAAATATTTAGAACTTGATTCCTCATGCAATGTCCATCATTGAGTAACCACAGATTATCCACATCTAAATCATCAGTAGTTATTGCTTTTTTCTTAAAAATCGGGCTACTTTTAGAGAGGTAGCTCACAAAATTCTCGTAAAAAACAGGTCTTTCAATGATGAGTGTTTCGTCTAAAGGAGTTGCTAAAATTCCACAATCTAACAAACCCACTTTAATTTGATGGATGATACTTTCTGTCGTTAACTCAGAAATCGTAAGCTTAACTTTCGGGTATTTCTCTATAAAACCTCCGATAACTCTCGGCAATAAATAAGGTGCTATGGTTGGGATTACTCCAATTTTTAATTCGCCTGCGAGTTCACCTTTTCTTTCCTCAATAATCTCTTTAATTTTATAGCTTTCCTGTAAAATCTTTCTAGCCTGCTCAATTATTTCTACTCCAATTTCTGTTGGGATAACGGGTTGTCTAGATCGATCAAATAATTTTACGCCAATATGCTCTTCTAGTTTTTGGATTTGCATACTTAAAGTCGGTTGAGTAACAAAACATTTTTCGGCTGCTAGAACAAAACTTCTGTAGGTATCAACCGCTACGGCATATTCTAATTGAACAATAGTCATATCCCAATATAGAAAAATACTATGTGAACAGAAAAAAATATCAATAAATAAGAAAGGAGCTTTAAAGCTCCTTTCTTATTTTATTCTACTGTTACTGATTTAGCTAAATTTCGTGGCTGATCAACATTGCAGCCTCTTAATAAAGCGATATGATAGGATAGTAGTTGTAATGGGATGGTAGCTATCAAGGGTAAAAACGCTTCATCGGTATGAGGGATTTCAATCGTATAATCTGCCATAGCTCTCACTTCAGTATCTCCTTCAGTTACAATCGCCAGTACAACGCCTTTTCTTGCTTTCACTTCCTGAATATTGGATATTACTTTTTCATAAGATGAGTTTTTGGTTGCAATAACAATTACGGGCATTTCTTCATCAATTAAAGCAATTGGTCCATGTTTCATTTCTGCTGCGGGGTAACCTTCAGCATGTATATATGAAATTTCTTTTAATTTTAATGCGCCTTCTAGTGCAACAGGAAAGCCGCTTCCTCGTCCTAAAAACAAGGCATTTCTGGAATCTTTGAATTTTTTGGCGATCTCTAGAATTAAATCGTTTGATAATAATGCTTTTTCAACAAGTTTAGGGATTCTTTCAAGCTCAGTTAATAAGTTAATCAACTTGCTTTGAGACAAAGTTCCTTTAGTTTGAGCCATGTAAAAAGCCATCAAAGTGAGTGCGGTTACTTGAGCAGTAAATGCTTTTGTTGATGCTACACCAATCTCTGGCCCGGCGTGAGTATAAACTCCAGCATGAGTTAATCTAGGTATTGAAGAGCCAACTACATTACAAATCCCCAAAATTGTTGCCCCTTTTTCTTTTGCTAATTCTATAGCGGCCATGGTATCTGCTGTTTCCCCAGATTGTGAAATAGCAATTACGATATCCTTTTCTGAAATAATAGGATTTCTATATCTAAATTCAGAAGCGTATTCAACTTCAACTGGTATTCTCGCATATTCCTCTATTAGATATTCTCCAACTAGGCCAGCATGCCATGAAGTTCCACAAGCTACAATGATAATCCTATCTGCATTTTTAAACTTATCTGCATAGTCTTTTATTCCTCCTAGTTGTACTTTTCCTGTTAATGGATAAATACGACCACGCATACAATCATGAATTGATCTCGGTTGTTCGTAGATCTCTTTCAACATAAAATGATCATACCCGCCCTTCTCCAACATCTCCAACTTCAATTCTAGCTCATGAACATAAGGGGTTTGTATAACGTTATCTATGGTCTTAATCAGGATTTCATTTTCATCGATATAAGCAATTTCATTATCGTTTAAGTAAATGACATTCTTTGTATATTCTACAATTGGTGTCGCATCAGAAGCGATAAAGTATTCTTTTTCACCCACTCCAATTACCATCGGACTTCCTTTTCTAGCGGCTATTAGCTGATTTGGATTGTCTTTGCTCATAATAACAATAGCATAGGCGCCAATAACTTCGTTTAAAGCTACCCTAACGGCTTCTTTAAGATCTAAACAAGCTTCTTTTTGGATATCTTCTATTAAGTGGATTAATACTTCTGTATCGGTGTCGCTTATAAAGACATGACCTCTAGAAATCAATTCTTCTTTAATTGGACCATAATTCTCTATGATACCATTGTGAATGATAGCTAGCTTTTCATTGCCAGATTGATGAGGGTGAGAGTTCCTGTCATTAGGCTCGCCATGAGTTGCCCAACGTGTATGACCCATACCTATATGTCCTGAGGCATCTTGATCTGAAATGAAATTTTCTAAATTACTGACTTTACCAGCTTTTTTATAGATATTTAATTTATCATTTTCGTTAAGAAGTGCAACTCCAGCACTATCATAACCTCTGTATTCTAATCGGTGTAACCCTTTAATAATAATAGGATAAGCATCTCTATACCCTATGTAACCAACAATTCCGCACATAAAAAAAACTATATTTTGAAGATTGCTGCTAATCTACAAAATATAGTTTCAATGAAAAATTTCTTTTGATAACTTACTTTAAATCAGTGTAATAAATTCTTAATTTGGCTTTATAAGTTACGTTAGTGGCTCCACCAGTCACAGACCTTCCTAATTTACTTAGGAGAGCACTGCCATTCGTAAAATCAGTCGATGTTAAGAATGTGCCGTAGTTTTTTGTTTTGCCATTCAAAATGTCTTGGATATATCCAGTCATATTGAAAACATATTCTGTGTGGGCTTTATCATAAAAACCACCAATAAATCCACCACCGATATATCTTGGATTAGATGGATTTTCATCTGGTAAAAATTGAGGTCTATTGGCTATATCCCATCTATAAATCCTTAATTGAGCTATAGGAGCATAAGGTGTTTCCGTTCCATTTACAACCTTTAAAACAAGTTCAGCTCTGTTTATGGAGATGGTTTTACCTAGCGCTTTTATCTTACTTAAATAAGGAAATTCAACTTTTACTTTTGTACCATTTAAACCTTTAAAATAAAGTGTCTTATTATTTGAAGTTTGAGATTCTAATTCCGTTTTAACGGGAGTTGAGTTTAAATCCCAAGTTATTTCTGATACAGCAAATCCTCGAGCACCTTCAATATTGAATGATTTATTTAATGTATCTGTAGTTCCCTTTGTAGAAGTCGATTTATAAAATAAATCAAGACGAGATTTGCCCGCGGTGTTGGTGTCAAAACTAAATAAACCACCATTATTAGCAGTCGATGTTTTATTTAAGGAGATATATAGACCTTTAATAAAATTGTTAAATGTTTTATTGGTTGACAGGGAAGCTGAATCAAGGTTTAAAATATTATTTTTAATAAAGGTTGGGTCTAATTTTATTCGTAATTGAGGAACAACTTTTTTGACTGTATCTTTTTTGCCTACAATAATATCTTGAATAATTATACTGTCTTTATAAGCAGCATAAAAATTCTTTGAACCTATTAATGTAGATTTGACAGCCCATTTTTTTGTGTTGTAGTAAGACTTATTAGTTTCGTTATATAAAACCTCATTAAGTTGTCTTATTTCTACATTGTATACCGTATTGATGCTGTCTCCATAAAAGCCAAGAAAAGGCAAAACTAATACTGCAGAATCTAGTGTAGGATTTTTACCAAAGCTAGTGCTTATAGAAGGTATTGATAAAGCTGCAGCAATATTACTTGTAGTTGTCCCGAAAATAGGATCTTTAAAATATCCTAAAACGCTATTACTCGTAAAATTAGATAGAACGCTGTCTTCTTTAATAAGTTTCGTAATAACAGTGCTGGTATCAACTAGGGTAGAATTTAAATCTAACTTAGGATCAATGTCCAAACCAATTTGTGATGGATTTTTACAACCACCTAAAATAAAAAGACTTACTAACAAAGTTAATAAGCCTGATTTTATAAATCTCATATATGATCTTTCAATAATTAAGCAACTGATACTAATACATCAGACGCGATTTCTTGGTAAAAATTGTAATAATTTTCCAAATCTAATGTAGATTCATAATCTAAAACCGCTTTTTCTGATTTTTTAACAAAGTTTAACAGTTCTTCATCTACTTGATCGTCGCCAATTACAATACCATCAGTATATTTAATTGCTGCTTTGTTGAGTGCAAGATGTGTTGCTTCTTGATATTCTTCAATATCTTTTTCCTTCATTCCCTTAATTAAAGCCTTCTTTATAAAAGAATCACCTAAAGAATTAGAAAAACTATTATTGTAAATAGAATATACAACTTTAGAATCTTTAAAGGTAGGGTCGTCTTTATAATTAGTTTTTAAATATGCTGGTATTAACGAACTCATCCAACCATGACAGTGAACAATATCCGGAGCCCATCCTAATTTTTTAACAGTTTCTAAAGCGCCTTTACAAAAGAAAATGGCTCTCTCGTCATTATCTGCATAGAATTTCCCTTTAGCATCATTGAAGACATACTTTCTGTGGAAGTAATCTTCATTATCTAAAAAATAAACTTGCATTCTTGCTGCAGGGATAGATGCAACTTTAATAATCAATGGATTATCGGTTTCATCTATAATAATATTCATTCCGGATAGCCTGATTACTTCGTGAAGTCTGTTTCTTCTTTCATTAATATTACCAAATCTTGGCATAAGAATTCTAATTTCGAATCCTTTTTCCTGCATAACTTGTGGTAATTGTCTGGTTATTTTGGAAATTTTTGTTAGTTCTAGAAATGGTGACATTTCATGTGTGATAAACAAAAGCTTGGTTTTTCCCATCTCCTAATCTGTGTTAAGTTTTTGTTAAGAAGTATTTTTAGAGAGGCAAATATAAGAAAAAACTTATGGATTATCAATCATTTATGCAAATGCTTTTTGTTTATTAGTAAGTAATTGTACAATTTTGCTGCTCAAAATTCTTTTTCTTTTGAAGATATTTAAAACCAGGTTTGCGATTAGGGAGTTGTTGTCAACTGTTAGAAGTCAAAAAATTAAAATTGGATTGGTGCCAACTATGGGAGCTCTCCATGAAGGTCATTTATCATTGGTTGCGCAATCTAAAGCCAGTTGTGACATTACAATCGTCAGTATTTTTGTTAATCCAACTCAATTCAACAATTCGGATGACTTAAAGAAATATCCAAAGCCAATAGAAAAGGATATTCAACTTTTAGAAAATGCGGGATGTGATATTTTATTCAGTCCTGAAGTTGATGAAATGTATTCAGAAACGGAAGAATGGGTATATGAAGTAGGCCCAATGAGTAATATTTTGGAAGGCAAATTTCGACCTGGACATTATAAAGGAGTCACTCAAATTGTTTTTAAATTGTTTGATTTGATTAAACCAGATAACGCCTTTTTCGGGCAAAAGGACTATCAACAATTTTTGGTGGTTAGTAAAATGAGTCAAGATCTTAATCTAAATATAGATTTAATTGCTTGTCCAATAATTAGAGAAGCGGATGGTTTAGCGATGAGTTCTCGAAATATAAGATTGAGTGCATCTGAAAGAAATAAATCATTAGCGATTTTTAAATCATTAGAATTTATTCGAACAAATTTTCATCAGCTCCCTATGGATGAGCTCTTGGATAGCGCTAAGTTATTATTTGAAAAAGATGACCATGTAAGTTTGGAATATCTTAAAATCTGCGATACGTTAACGTTAGAAGAAATTCGTAGCGAAAAAAAACAAAAAGCAATCGCGTTAATTGCTTGTATGGTTGGTGAAACTAGGCTGATAGATAATATGATCCTTTCTTAACAATAGTATAATTACTATTTATAAATTTGTAGTATGATTATAGAAGTTTTAAAATCTAAAATTCATCGGGTAAAAGTTACGCAATCTGAGTTGAATTATGTAGGTAGTATTACCATCGACGAAGATCTGATAGACGCCGCCAATATGATTCCGAATGAGAAAGTCCAAGTTGTAAATAACAACAACGGAGCAAGATTTGAAACCTATATTATTAAAGGGGAGCGTGGAAGTGGAACAATTTGCTTAAATGGTTCTTGCGCCCGTTTGGCACAAATAGGTGATGTTGTTATTATCGTTTCTTATGCTCTTTTGGAAATGGAAGAGGCTAAAAAATTTGAACCTATTTTGGTTTTTCCGGATGAGAATAATCGTTTAATCAAATAATCTATTGAGAGTAAACCTCAGATCAATTTTAAAATATATTATTGTTTTTTTTATAGGATTAGGGATTTGTTATTACCTCTTCAAAGAAAATTTACAGCGTAATTTCTTTGATATTCTTGCCAGTTCAAATTGGTCTTATGCCATCTTAGCAGGATTTTTTGTGCTAGTTGCCCACGTTTTTAGGGCTTTAAGATGGCAATTAATGCTTAATCCAATTGCTAAACAAAAAACGTCTTTTTTTAATGTTTATAATGCGCTAATGGTTGGATATCTTCTCAATTTAGTTTTACCACGAGCTGGTGAGTTGTTGAGGTGTGGTTTGGTATCAAAAAAGGAGAAATTAGATCCTATTGCTGCTTTTGGGACAGTAATAGCAGAAAGGATTTTTGATTTATTGATGCTCTTTTTGTTTATCGTTATTCTTCTTTTTGTTTATTCTTCAGAGATTTTTGGAATTTTAGACAATTTAAAAATTGGTTCAATTTTCACTATTCAAAGAATTTTAATAGCGCTTTTTCTGATGCTAATTATTGTATTTCTTTTCTTTTTTCTTTTCAAAAGAAAAGGAAAGTCTCCTTTCTTAAGTAAAATAAAAAAAGGAATTTTAAAGCTCAAAGAAGGATTTCTAGCTTCAAAAAAAATAAAAAATCCAACTCTATTTGCATTTTATACTTTATTGATTTGGCTGTTTTATACGCTATCATCTTTCATAGGATTTAAATTATTTGTAGCAACACAAGAGCTAAATTTCGTTTCAGCGATGTTTACAGTAGTTGGAGGTAGTTTCGGAATGATTGCACCCATTCAAGGTGGGATAGGAGCTTTTCATTTTATGGTATCAGAATGCTTAAGGTTTTTAGGGATTGGTCCAACTATTGGCCTAGCATACGCAACTATTATTCATGCTGCTCAAACGCTAATAGTAATTGTTTTTGGATTTTTAAGCTTAATTTTAGGCTTCAACTTCAATATTTCTTTGAACAATGAGAAACAACAATCAAACCATCAAGAATAAATTTTTCAGTTCTGTAAATGATTTCCAACCATTATTGGAAAGCTGGAAGATGAATAATGAAAAGATTGTTTTCACAAACGGATGCTTTGATATTGTACATTTAGGTCATGTAGATTATCTGTCAAAAGCGGCAGATTTAGGTTCAAAGTTAATCGTAGGTTTAAACTCAGACGCTTCCACCCAAAGACTAAAAGGAGCAACTCGCCCAATTAATCCGGAAATTTCCAGAGCTGGAATTCTTGCATCTTTCTTTTTTATTGATGCCGTGATTTTGTTTGATGAAGATACACCACTTGATTTGATTAAAAATATATTACCAAATGTTTTGGTTAAAGGAGCTGATTATTCTATCGATCAAATTGTTGGAGCTAAAGAAGTTTTAGAAAATGGCGGAGATGTCGAGACGATTAAATTCCTCGATGGCTATTCAACATCATTAATCGAGCAAAAAATTTTAAAAGCTCATCAATAATTTTACAAACATTACTATGCTTGCATAATATATTCCTTATATTTGGGTGTTTAGGGTTTAGTAAATAGGGGGTTTTTTGATTTTTCTAAGAACTTCCTATTTGCTTAAACTAAATTTCGCGTTAGGGATTGTAGCGCATACCAGCTTGTGGCTAATGCCAGAAGCAGTATGAGCGAAAAGCCCGCTCTTATTTAGGGGAAACGCCCAATTAATAAAACTTATTTTCCTAATTATCACTTATTAGAATATGCAATTTCAATTTACGGAAGAACATTTAATGATTCAGCAGGCGGCAAGAGATTTTGCCCAAACAGAACTTAAACCTGGTGTAATAGAAAGAGATGAACATCAAAAATTCCCAGCAGCGCAAATAAAAAAATTGGGTGAACTTGGGTTTATGGGCATGATGGTAGACCCAAAATACAATGGCGCTGGAATGGATGTTATTTCCTACGTTTTGGTGATGGAGGAGCTTTCTAAAATTGATGCTTCGGCTTCAGTAGTTGTTTCGGTAAATAATTCTTTAGTATGTTTCGGATTAGAAACTTATGCAAATGAAGAGCAAAAGGAAAAATACTTGAAGCCTTTGGCTGCTGGTGAAAAGATTGGTGCATTTTGTTTATCAGAACCTGAAGCAGGTTCTGATGCTACCTCGCAACATACCACTGCCGAGGATATGGGAGACTACTATTTATTAAATGGAACTAAAAATTGGATTACCAATGGCAGTTCTGCATCTATTTATTTGGTTATTGCTCAAACTCATCCAGAGAAAGGGCATAAAGGCATAAATGCGTTAATAATTGAAAAAGGCATGGAGGGTTTTACTGTCGGCTTAAAAGAAAATAAGCTAGGTATACGTGGCTCTGATACGCATTCACTGATGTTTTCTGATGTTAAAGTACCAAAAACAAACAGAATTGGTAAAGATGGCTTCGGTTTTAAATTTGCCATGAAAACGTTAGAGGGAGGAAGAATTGGAATTGCAGCACAAGCTTTAGGTATTGCATCTGGAGCTTTCGAATTAGCAACTCAATATGCTCAGGAACGTAAAACTTTTGGAAAGCCAATATCAGAACACCAGTCAATTGCCTTTAAATTGGCCGATATGGCTACTGAAATCGAAGCTGCCAGATTGATGGTTTTAAAAGCGGCCTGGCTAAAAGATCAAGGATTACCTTATGCACAAGCTAGTTCTATGGCTAAATTATTTGCATCTGAAGTGGCTATGAAAACTACGGTTGAAGCGGTACAAATTCATGGCGGATATGGTTTTGTAAAGGAATTTCATGTAGAACGTTTAATGCGTGATGCAAAAATTACTCAGATTTATGAAGGGACTTCTGAAATTCAGAAAGTTGTCATTTCTAGAGAGATATTAAAGTAATTCGATATTATTTTTGAATATTTATGGCATGAAAAATTTAGTATCTTCTTTCTGCCTATTTACTTTGTGTGGAATTCTTTTCTTTGCTTGTGATAAACCAGATTCAAAATTTAACACAGGAGTTTGGCGAGGTGTTTTAATCACAGAATCTGGAGCAGAAATTCCATTTAATTTTGATGTTAAAGACAGTTTAGGAAAGCTAAGCCTAGCTATAATGAATAGTTCTGAACGGTTTAAAGTTGACGAAATAACCAGAAATGGTGATTCTATTCATATCCAAATGCCATTATTTGATTCTGAAATTAATGGCGTTTTATCTGATGGTAAAATTAATGGCGTTTGGACAAAGCATTTAGCAGATAAGGATGCAAACATGACTTTTTATGCTCAGGCAGAAGCAGATTGGAGAATTAAACAACAAGTTGCACAACCCACAACAAACGTCTCAGGAAGATGGTCTGCAACATTTATTAGTGGCGATAGGGCAGATACTACTGTTGCCGTTGGTGAGTTTGTTCAAAATAAATCAAAAGTTACCGGAACTTTTTTAACTCCAACTGGGGATTATCGTTTTTTAGAAGGTATAGTAGAAGGGAATCAACTCTCGCTTTCTACATTTGATGGTTCACATGCCTTTCTTTTTACCGTCAGTATAGAAGGAGATAGCGTGATGACTAATGGTAAATTTTACTCTGGATTTTCTTCTATTGATAGTTTTAAAGGTAAAAAAGATGATCAGGCTAAATTACCAGACGCTTATGGGCTAATGTTCTTAAAGGATGGGACAAAAAAAATTGATTTCTCTTTTCCTGATTTAGAACACAAAACAGTTTCGTTAGATGATGCTAAATTCAAAAACAAAGTAGTTATTGTGCAAATGTTGGGTTCATGGTGCCCAAACTGTATGGATGAAACATCTTTCTTAACAAAATTCTATAATCAAAATAAAGAAAAAGGAGTTGAAGTCGTTGGTTTAGCATATGAGCGAACCCGGGATTTTGAAAAATCAAAAAAGAATATCGAGCGTCTGAAAAATAGATTTGATATTAAATATCCATTACTGATCACTGGATATACTGATGTAAAAAGCGATGCTGCTAAAAGTTTACCGATGTTAAATAAGGTAATCGCTTTCCCAACTATGATTGTGATTGATAAAAAAGGAAATGTTCGAAAAATTCATACAGGATTTAGTGGCCCAGGAACTGGTAATCATTACGAAGAATTTGTAAATGAGTTCGATAAATTAATTAATGATTTACTTGCTGAATAAATCTACAATAGTTCAAAATTAAATGCAGACTAAAACAAAAGTATTTGAAGTATCAAAAATTTGTAAAGTACTTTTAATAGTGCCAATAATATTATTAATACTTTCCTCTTGCCAACCAAAATCTAACAATCAATTGGAGGAGGAAATAGCCATAAGAATTAGTTCAGATTCAAATGCGGTAGAATTTTCTGGTTTTAACCCCTACATTTTGCAAGAACTTAAAACAGATTCTTTAAGCAACGAAAATTGGCAGCGTTATTTCTCGGTTTATCAAAAAGTTGATGAAGATGTTCAAGAATTGCAAAAACCAATTCCTGGAATCTATTTGATAAATAAAAAGTCAGTGTCTTTTAAGCCAGATACTTCTTTTGTAAAAGGTAGAACTTATTTGGTAGAGTTATATATTCAGGATCCAAATCCAACGGTTTTAAACCAAATTCAAACAAAAGTTAACCCAACTCGCCCAAAAATCATCAGAAAAGAGCTAACTTTCTAATTCTAAAAAAATAAAAATTGGCTTTATCAGATCCATTAGCAGAAAGAATGCGTCCAAATACATTGGACGAATACACTGGTCAGCAACATTTAGTTGGTGAAGGGGCTGTTTTACGTAAGGCAATTGAAGGTGGAAGAATTCCATCCATGATTTTTTGGGGTCCTCCAGGCGTGGGTAAAACCACATTAGCTTTTATCATTTCTAAAAGTTTAGATCGACCTTTTTTCTCATTAAGTGCGATCAATTCTGGAGTTAAAGATGTTCGAGATACCATTGAAAAGGCAGAGCAATATAAAAAGGGGGGCATTGTTCCGATTTTGTTTATTGATGAGATTCATCGTTTTTCAAAGTCACAACAAGATTCTTTATTAGGTGCAGTTGAACGTGGTTTGGTGACTTTAATTGGCGCCACAACTGAAAACCCATCTTTCGAAGTTATTTCAGCTTTACTTTCTCGTTGCCAAGTTTATGTTTTGCAAAACTTGAGTGAAGAAGAATTAATAAACATGCTCCAAAGAGCTATAAAAAATGATGAAGTTTTAAAAGAAAAATCCATCCAAATAAAAGAAACTGAAGCTTTGTTGCGAGTTTCTGGTGGTGATGGAAGAAAATTACTCAATATCTTAGAGCTTTTAATCAACGCTTCAGAAGGTAAAAAAGTAGAAATTACCAATGATTTTGTGCTTAAAAATGTTCAACAGAACATGGCTTTGTACGACAAAACTGGTGAGCAACATTACGATATCATTTCGGCTTTTATTAAATCTATTCGTGGAAGCGATCCAAACGCCGCCGTTTACTGGCTCGCCAGAATGATTGAAGGTGGTGAAGATCCGAAATTTATAGCCCGCAGACTCTTAATTTTAGCTTCTGAAGATATTGGAAATGCCAATCCCAATGCGCTATTATTGGCTAATAATTGTTTTCAAGCAATCAATGTTATTGGTTGGCCCGAGTCGAGAATTATCCTTTCACAGGCGGTGACTTATATGGCTTCATCGGCAAAAAGCAATGCAGCTTATGAGGCTATTGGTAAAGCGCAATCTTTGGTAAAACAAACTGGTGATTTGCCAGTTCCGCTGCATCTTCGTAATGCGCCAACCAAGCTCATGAAAAACATGGACTATGGTAAAAACTATAAATACGCACACGCTTTCGAGAATAATTTTACTGATCAAGAGTTTTTTCCAGAGCAACTAAGCGGTACAAAATTGTACGAACCGCAAAATAATACTGCTGAAAATAAAATTCGTGTACACCTTAAAAATCTTTGGAAAAAATATAGCTATTAGAAAAACTACTCTATCATTAGTTAAAAACGATAATCTCGCTTTTCGCTATAGTCCCGATGAAAAATCGAGAGCTATCGTTTCAAATGGGTTTGTTTAACTCAAGCATTTGCGAATCAATTTATTTGAGAATCTTCAAATTTTCAAATCACTCAATTTTCAAATTGATTCCTCTTCCCAAATCATCACTAAGTTTACGATAGTTCTGACCGCTGCTTCCATATCTTGAACAGAAACCCACTCTTGTTTCCCATGAAAAGCATGCTCACCAGCAAAAATATTTGGACAAGGCAAACCCATAAAAGATAATCTCGAACCATCCGTTCCACCACGAATACTTCTTTTCTTTGGCTTAATTCCAGATCTCTCAATAGCTTTTAAGGCAAATTCACTTATTTGGGAATGCTGAGCTATTATCTTTTTCATATTACGATATTGCTCCGTAATATTAAATTCAGCAGTAGAATTCGGATAATTTTTTAGAATCTCATTCGTAATGTTTTTCAATGCATCCTCATGGGATTTTAATTTTTCATCTTCAAAATCTCTAATGATAAAATCGATTTGAGCTTTTTCTACATGTCCGCTAATATTAACAGGGTGTATAAAGCCATCTTTTCCCGAAGTACTTTCTGGAGATAGTTTGTTTTTTGGTAAAGCAGCAATAATTTCACCTGTAATTTTAATAGCACTTTCCATTTTTCCTTTTGCAAAACCTGGGTGAGCACTTATACCGTTGATTACAATGCTCATTCCATCTGCAGAAAAAGTTTCATCTTCATAGGAACCTAGAGTTTCACCATCTATGGTATAGCCAAAATCAGCTTCTAATTTTTTAATATCCACATGGTTTACTCCTCTTCCGATTTCTTCATCTGGTGTAAAAAGGATTTTTATTTCGCCGTGTTTTATCTCAGGATTTGACATTAAATGAAAAGCCGCATCCATAATTTCAGCAAGTCCAGCTTTATTATCAGCCCCTAAAAGTGTATCTCCTGATGCAGTGATGATGTCATTTCCGATTTGAAAAACTAAATCTGGGTGTTCTTCTTTTCTTAGAATTACAGTTGGGTCAATAGGTAAAATTAAATCTTGACCTTTATAATCTTCGTGAACAATAGGTTTTACATTTTCTCCGCTACAATCAGGAGAGGTATCTACATGAGAACAGAAACAAATTACTGGAACATTTTTCTGAACGTTTGAAGGAATAGTCGCGTATACGTATCCTAAATCATCTAAATGAGCATCAGAAATACCCAATTCTAATAATTCTTTTACCAAAATTTCGGAAAGGTTTCTTTGTTTCAAAGTAGATGGAATTGTTATAGAAGACGGATCGGATTGGGTATCTATTTTAACGTACTTTAAAAAGCGATTTTTTACTGTATAATTGAACTTCATTTATTTAAGATTTTGATAAGCGAATAATTTAAAATAATTTTATGCCCAAATGGTTGAAAGACAAATAAAGTAATAGATAGTTTTTGTTTTCAATAAGTAGCTATTTTTTTATCTAGATAATTTAAAAGTTGAAAAAATTAATCTTTATTCTTTTACTTTTTGGGTCAATAAAATCGTATTCTCAAGCTAATTTTAGTAGGATAGCTATTGGCGTAAATGGAGGCCTGACAAAACCTTATACTGGGTTAAGTTATGGACCAAGTACTACTATTCCTGGGTATGTGGCAAAGGATACTTATGTTATAGCTGATAATAAAACTTTTGGAGGATCATTAGATTACTATTTTACACCATTTATTAATGCAGGAATTTCCTATGATAAAATTTCTATTAGGCAAGAAGCGGATAAATATAATAGAGCTTACATATCCAATTTTAGTGCAATTGAATTCAAAGGAAAAGTAAGTGTTGGTCAATTTGTAGATTTTTCATCAACCCCATTTTTGTATTCTTTTAGAAATTTAAATGTAGGACTTGGTTTGGGATTAATCAATGGTTCCAACAATGTTTCGGATTTTGGGTCAACAGCTTTCCCACGTAGAGAAAATAGTCATGATTTAGGTAAGAGTAAATTTAGTGGAGTTATTTCACTACCATTTTCAATAGGTTATTTCATAAATATCTATAACTCTTATCAAGAGCCTAAAGTTGTATTGGGAATAGATTATAAGCTTGTATATACTTTGTCTGATGATCTAGATGGTTATAATAATGATCCAAGTTATTTTTCTAATAAACTAAATGACGCATATACTTCATTTAGTTTTTCTATCAAATACCTTTTTGGTCCTAAGGGATTGTATTACCGTTAATGATCTATAAATGAATATCGAAAGCCTCAGAGAATATTGTTTATCTAAATCTGGGGCGACAGAAGGGTTACCTTTTGGAGAAGACACTTTAGTTTTTAAAGTCAACGATAAAATATTCATTTTAACAAGTCTTGAAAAATCAATAAGTTTTAATGCTAAATGTGATCCTGATAAAGCAATAGAACTTCGAGAAAAATTTTCAGAAATTATTCCAGGCTTTCACATGAACAAGAAGCATTGGAATACCGTATATTACAATGGAAGTTTATCTGGGAAGCTTTTAGAAGAAATAATAGATCATTCTTACGATTTAGTTTTTAAAAGCCTTCCAAAAATAGTACAAAAGCAAATTAATGAAATATGAGTTGGAAAGAAGAAAATCACGAATTAACACAAACATTCACTTTTAAGAATTTTATAGAAGCTTGGTCTTTTATGAATAAAGTGGCTTTAATTGCAGAAAAGATGGATCACCATCCAAATTGGAGTAATGTGTACAATAAAGTTGAAATCAAACTTTCAACGCATGATGCAGGTAATAAAATAACTGATAAGGATAGAAAATTAGCAGCAGAAATAGATAAGCTTGTTGAATAATTATACTTTTGACAACCAAGCTTTTTTGTTATGAAAAAAACTTTTTCAATTATTCTTTTTTCTTTTTTTTTAGTAGGAAGTCTGTTCGCTCAGGAAACTCCATTTGAGCTCAGTAAAGGACAAAGAACAACCACTTATCAAGAGTGTATCAGTTTCTACCAAAAGCTAGCATCAAGTTATAATCAAATTAAGATTTTAGATTATGGATTAACAGATATTGGTAAACCATTAAATTTAATTGTGCTTTCTAAAAATAAAGTATTCGATCCAAAGACTATTCACCAGAAAAATAAAGCAGTTTTATTCATCAACAATGGCATACATCCGGGCGAACCCGAAGGTGTGGATGCAAGTATGATTTTGTCTAGAGAATTATTGAAAAATAACGCTCTTCCAGAAAATGTAGTCATTATCATTATTCCTCTTTACAATATTGGGGGTGCTTTAAATAGAGGGAGTTACTCAAGAGCCAACCAAAACGGACCAGAGAGTTATGGTTTCAGAGGGAATGCGCAAAATTTAGATTTGAATAGAGATTTTATTAAAACTGATTCTAAAAATTCTTATGCTTTTCAGAAGATTTATAATGATTGGAATCCTGAGGTTTTTGTAGATACTCATGTCAGTAACGGGGCCGATTATCAATACGTGATGACATTGATAGAAACTCAAAAAGATAAATTGAATCCTATTTTATCAAAATATATGACTCAAAATTTAGTTCCTCATTTGTATCAAGAAATGGCGAAAGTGAATTTTGAGATTACTCCCTACGTCGATCATATTGCCGAAACTCCTGACTCAGGAATTGCAGGTTTTCTTGAAACCCCTCGTTATGCAACAGGATACACTACTTTACATAACACGATAGGTTTTATAACCGAAACACACATGTTAAAACCTTTCGCTAAAAGGGAAGAAGCGACTTTTGATTTTTTAAAAATTATTCTTCAAAAGGTTTCAAACGATGCAACTGTATTAGTTGAAAACAAGCGAAAAGCTGATAATGATGTTAAGAAACAAAATGTTTTTGCTTTAACTTGGGAGTTAAATAAGGACTCTTCAAAAACTATCAATTTTAAAGGATACGAAGGAAAACATAAGCCAAGTGAAATTAGCGGACAGCCCAGATTATATTATGACGAATCAGAACCTTTTACTAAGCCAATCCCTCAATTTAATCAATACGATGCTACAATAAATGTAGAAAAGCCTTTTGCTTACATTATTCCACAGGCATGGGACAGAGCAATTCAGCTTTTAAAGCTAAATAATGTAGAGATGAAAGAATTGAGTCATGACACTACATTAAAAGTCAGTTCATATTATATTGATGATTATAAAACATCTCAAAGGCCTTATGAAGGACACTATAATCATAGTGGAGTGAGAGTTAAAACAGTTCAAAATAATATTAAATATTACAAAGGAGATTACATCATTTATCCTAATCAAAAATCGAATAGATACATTGTGGAGACTTTAGAACCACAAGCAACAGATTCATTTTTTGCATGGAATTTTTTTGATGCTGTTTTAGGACAAAAGGAATATTTCTCACCTTATGTTTTCGAGGATTTAGCTGCTGATTTATTGAGAAAAAATCCAGAGTTAAGAAAACAATTAGACAAGGCTGTGCAGGCCGACGAAAAAATGAAGAACAGCAGTCAAGCGCAATTAAATTGGGTTTACCAACATTCACCTTATTATGAGAAAACATTTTTACGTTACCCAGTTTCCAGGTTAAATCAAGAAACAAAACTAGACTTAAAATAAAATGCAGGATTATTTACAGCTTACCCCAGTAGCTTCTATTATATTTATTTTCACCATCGTAACCAGTATTTTTGCGTTTTATAATGCAGACACTTATGGCAAGTTTATGCTTCACCCTTATAGTGTGGCAAAAGGTAAAAATATTTATCAGCTCATTACTAGTGGGATGGTTCATAAAGATTGGTCTCATCTGATTTTTAATATGCTTTCCTATTTTTTCTTTGCTTTCCAGTTAGAGCAGACTATAGGTCATTGGCAGTTTGCATTACTCTATATTGTGAGTTTAATTTTGAGTGATTTGCCCACAGTAATAAAGCATAAAGATGATTTTTGGTACAATAGCTTAGGCGCTTCTGGTGCAGTTTGTGCCATTTTATTTAGTTATATTTTGTTTTCACCATTAGATAAACTAATTATATTTCCAATACCATTTCCTATCCCAGCAGTAGTTTTTGGTGTTTTATATTTGATTTATTCTTCTTATGCCGCCAGAAAATCTAATGACGGAATTAATCATGATGCACACTTCTATGGTGCAGTTACAGGAATCCTAATTACGTTTATTTTATATCCACAGGTTATCCAAATATTTTTATCTAAACTTTCTGGCGGGTATTCATTCTTTTAATTAATTTATCATCTTGATGCATACTTGGAAATAAATTTATTTTTGTTACATTTGCGTACAGAAAATGAAAGAGGGGACCTATTGTCCCCTCTTTTTATTTACCAAAATTCGAATTGATGAATGTAGAAAAGAGAATTAGGGAACTGATAGAGGAGAAAATAGCCGATAGACCTGATCTTTTTATTGTAGAGATTAAGGTGGCTAACAATTCCAAAATCATGATTTTGTTAGACGGAGATGAAGGAGTTGGGATTCATGATTGCGCTATGGTGAGTAGACATGTTGGGTTTCACTTAGAAGAAGAGAATTTAATTGATAAGGCTTATAATTTAGAAGTAAGCTCTCCGGGTTTAGATACGCCGCTTTTATTAGATCGTCAGTATAAAAAAAATGTAGGGAGGGTATTCATCATCAAATTAAAAGATGGCAAACAACTTGAAGGAAATTTGATAAGTCAAGAAGGCGACACAATTACCATTAATGAAATGGTGAAAGAAAAGGGAAAAAAGGCAAAAGAAGTAGAAAGAATAATCAATAAAAATGAAATCTCTGAGGTAAAAGTTGGAGTATCATTCAAATAAAAACAGCATGAATTTAGAAAATATTAATCGCACAAAATGAGCAGCATTAATTTAATTGATTCTTTTCAGGAGTTTAAAGACTTCAAGAATATTGACAGACCAACGGTAATTAGCGTTTTGGAAGAAGTATTCCGAAGCATGTTACGTAAGCGTTTTGGCACTGACGAAAACTGTGATGTGATCGTGAACCCAGATAACGGTGACTTAGAGATTTGGAGAACTAGAACAGTAATGGAAGATGGTTTTTCTGAGGATGACGATTTAGAAATTGAAGTGGCTGATGTTCATAAAATTGATGCTGATTTAGAAGTTGGAGATGATTTTATTGAGCAAATCACTTTAGAGAGTTTTGGTAGAAGAGCAATTTTAGCCGCTCGTCAAACTTTAGTTTCTAAAATTTTAGAATTAGAGAAAGACGAAATTTTCAAAAACTATAAAGATAGAGTAGGTGAAATTGTAACCGGTGAAGTTTATCAGGTTTGGAAAAAAGAAACTTTGGTTTTAGATGATGAAGGAAACGAGTTGATTTTGCCAAAGACAGAACAAATTCCTGCTGATTATTTCAAAAAAGGAGATTCAGTTAGAGCGGTTGTTTATAAAGTAGAAATGCTGAATAGCAATCCTAGAATTATCATCTCTAGAACAGCACCAGAATTTTTACAAAGATTATTTGAATTAGAAGTTCCTGAAATTTTTGATGGATTAATTACCATCAAGAAAATTGTTCGCGAACCAGGTGAAAGAGCGAAAGTTGCGGTTGAATCTTACGATGATAGAATTGACCCTGTTGGAGCTTGTGTGGGAATGAAAGGTTCTCGTATTCATGGAATCGTGAGAGAATTAAGAAATGAAAATATTGATGTAATCAATTTTACAAATAATATCTCTTTATATATTACCAGGGCACTTTCGCCGGCTAAAATTACTTCTATTAAATTAGATGATGAAACCATGAGAGCTGCTGTTTACTTGAAGCCAGATCAGGTTTCATTGGCAATTGGTCGTGGTGGGCATAACATCAAATTGGCTGGAAAATTAACTGGTTACGAAATTGATGTTTACCGTGAATCTACTGAAGAAGAAGAAGATGTCGATTTAGAAGAATTTTCAGATGAAATCGATAGCTGGATAATTGATGAATTTAAGAAAATAGGTTTAGATACTGCGAAAAGTGTTTTAGCACTTTCTGCTACTGATTTGGTAAAACGTACCGACTTAGAAGTTGAAACAATAGAAGAGGTTCTTGGAATTTTACGTTCTGAGTTCGAATAATTTTTGTTTTGTAGTATTAAACGTACTTTTGTATAAATATAGCTTAGAAAGAAAAGAGTAAATGTCAGAAGACAAAAATTTAGGAATATTAAAAGTTGCGAAAGAGCTGAATATTGGTATCGGTACAATAGCTGAGTTTTTGAACGGAAAAGGCTTTAAGGTGGAAGCTCGTCCAAATACAAAGCTAACAAGTGATATGTATAACGATCTTTTGAAAGAATATCAGGGAGATAAGATCCTCAAAGAAGAGGCTAAGAGTATTGTTATTGGCAAAATTCGTCGTGATGACGTAAACATTGTTATTGATAGTAATGATACGCATCATACCTCAGCTTTAAAGCAAGAAGAAGAGCCAGAAGAAATCCTGATTAAAAATACAGGATCAACAGCACCTGCCTTCGTCCCAGCGGAAAAAGAGCCAGAGGTAAAACCTGCTTCAATAAGTTCAGAAACTAGTCCTGGTGTTAAAATTGTAGGTAAAATAGACTTAGCCAGCCTAAATTCAAAAACACGTCCTGACAGGAAAACTAAGGTTGAAGAAGTTGTAAAAGAAACTCCTAAACCTGTTGTGCCAAAAGTAGAGGAAGCCAAAGAAGCTCCAAAAACTGTAGAGCCAGAAGTAGTAAAAGAAGTTCCTAAAGCTGTTGAACCGAAAGTAGAAGAAATTAAAAAGACTCCTAAACTTGTTGAATCAAAATTAGAGGAAGATAAAGAAACTCAGAAAGCGACGCAACCAGTCGCAGAAGCTCCTAAAAAGGAAGAGCCTACCATTAAACTCGCGACTGCTCCAGCAGCAGACGAGGATAATGAAATAATTAGAGCAAAAGCTAAACAATTAAGTGGTCCAAAAGTTATCGGCAGAATTGAGCTACCAGTTAACAAAAAGAAAGATCAACCAGTTGCTTCTTCATCCAATCCAAATACCGCAGATAATAAGAGAAAACGGAAACGTAAACCATCGCAAGAAGGACAAGGTGGTCGTCCTGGAGGATTTACTCCCGGACAAAGTGGCCAAGGTAATCCAGGTGCCGGTGTAAACCGTCCAAATACACCAAATACTGGAGGAAACAATAGTAATAACAGAAGCAACGATAAAGGTGGAAGACCTCCACATAAAAGAGGACAACCTGTTCCTCCAAAGGCCGAGCCTACTGATAAGGAAATACAAGATCAAATTAAAGCTACATTAGCTAGACTAAGTGGTGCTGGTAAATCTGGTAAATTTGCGCAACGTTCTAAATTACGTCGTCAAAAACGTGATGATGTAGCTGCAGGTGCCGAGGAAAGAGCAATGGCTGAGGATATGGAATCTAAAGTGTTGAAGACAACAGAGTTTGTTACTGCAAATGAGTTGGCGACCATGATGGATGTATCAGTTAACGAAGTTATTGCAACTTGCATGAGCTTGGGTTTATTCGTGTCAATCAATCAAAGATTGGATGCGGAGACTTTAACAATTGTTGCTGATGAATTTGGTTATGAAATCCAATTCGTTGGGGCAGAGGATGAAGAGATTAATCTGGAGCAAGCGGATATAGAAGGGGATTTAATTCCACGTTCACCAATTGTTACGGTAATGGGTCACGTAGATCATGGTAAAACATCTTTACTAGATTTTGTTCGTAAAGCAAATGTAATTGCTGGTGAAGCGGGTGGAATTACGCAACACATTGGTGCTTATGAGGTGGTTGTTGATGAAGATAAAAGTATTACTTTTTTAGATACTCCAGGTCACGAGGCATTTACAGCGATGAGAGCTCGTGGAGCTAAAGTTACTGACGTTGCAATTATTGTAATTGCTGCGGATGATACAGTGATGCCACAAACCACTGAAGCAATTAATCACGCTTTAGCAGCAAATCTACCCATGGTTTTTGCTTTCAATAAAATGGATAAGCCGGGTGCAAATCCTGATAAAATTCGTGAGCAATTATCAGCAATGAACATCTTAGTAGAAGAATGGGGAGGTAAATACCAAACTCAAGAAATTTCTGCTAAATCAGGGATGAACATTGATAAATTATTAGAAAAAGTATTATTAGAAGCTGAATTATTAGAGCTAAAAGCAAATCCAAATAAGAGAGCGGTAGGAACCGTAATTGAAGCTCAATTAGATAAGGGTAGAGGTTACGTTGCAACTGTTTTGGTAGAGGCAGGAACACTTAGAGTTGGAGATCCAATTTTAGCTGGTTCTTATAGCGGAAGAGTGAAAGCTTTGTATAACGAAAGAGGAAATAGAGTAGAAGAAGCTGGCCCAGCGGCACCAGTACAAGTCTTAGGCTTCCAGGGAGCGCCACAAGCTGGAGATAGATTCAATGGCGTGGAAAGTGAGCCAGAAGCTCGTGAAATCGCAAACAAGCGTTTACAACTAAAACGTGAGCAAGGTTTAAGAACTCAGAAACACATTACTTTAGATGAAATTGGTCGTCGTTTAGCGATTGGTAACTTTAAGGAGTTGAACATCATCATTAAAGGTGACGTGGATGGTTCTGTGGAAGCACTATCAGATTCATTACAGAAATTATCTACTGAAGAAATTCAGGTTAAAATTGTTCATAAAGCGGTTGGTCCTATTTCAGAATCCGATGTATTATTAGCAACTGCTTCAGATGCAATCATTATTGGTTTCCAAGTTCGTCCATCAGCAGGTGCTCGTAAATTAGCAGAGGCAGAAGAAATTGATGTAAGATTATATTCTATTATCTACAAAGCTATCGACGAAATTAAAGCAGCGATGGAAGGCATGTTGGCGCCAGAATTCGAAGAGAAAATTATTGCCAACGTTGAAATCAGAGAGACTTTCAAAATCACCAAGGTGGGTACTATTGCAGGTTGTATGGTGCTAGATGGAACTATTCATAGAAACAATAAAATTAGGATTATACGTGAAGGTGTGGTGGTTTATACAGGCGAGTTAGAATCGTTAAAACGATTCAAAGACGATGTGAAAGAAGTGAATAGAGGTTACGAGTGTGGATTGAATATCAAAGGTTATAACGATATCCAAGTTGGAGACATTGTTGAAGCCTACGAACAAGTTGAAGTAAAACGTAAGTTGTAAAATCTCAACAGCAATATAAATTTAAAGCCATTCTATATCAGAGTGGCTTTTTTGTTGAAATGGATTTAGAATAATCTACATTGGCGTTCAGACACGCTATTTGCTATAGTTTTTTGTTGCAATTTTCAATCGCATAAGGCAACAAAAAAGCGGCCGCTCCTATCGCTAACGCGTAACGGATTGTTGTGTAAAGCCCAGCCCAAAGGAACAAGACTAATAATAAATTCTAAGATTCGAAAGTTTGCATGCTAATGAGTTTTTTGTACAAACCATTATGTTGTATCAACTCGCTGTGAGAACCTTGTTCAATGATTTGACCAGCTTCAATTACCACAATTAAATCTGCATTTTGGATGGTGCTTAAACGATGAGCAATTACTAATGTAGTTCTATTTTGCATCAAATGATCCAAAGCTTCCTGCACTAATTTTTCTGATTCTGTATCTAAAGCAGAAGTTGCCTCATCTAATAACATGATTGGAGGATTTCCTAAAACAGCTCTGGCAATACAAATCCGTTGTTTTTGTCCGCCTGAAAGTTTAATGCCTCTATCTCCGATATTAGTTTCATAACCTTCATCTGTTTTCAAAATGAAATCATGAGCATTTGCAATTTTCGCAGCTTCTTCCACTTGTTGTTGCGTAAAACCCTCACGACCAAAAACAATATTATTATAAATAGAGTCGTTAAAAAGTATGGATTCTTGGTTTACCACACCCATTAAATTCCTTAAAGAATCCTGACTAAGAGCTTTAATATCTTTGCCATCTATAAAAATTTCTCCAGCCACTGGATCTGAGAAACGGGGTATTAAATCTAACAAAGTAGATTTTCCACCACCAGATGGACCTACTAAAGCGACAGTTTTTCCTTTTGGGATAGTTAGATTAATATTCTTAAGAATTTCTTTATCACCATAAGCAAACGTCACATCATTAAACTGAATGGCAGTGTCGAAATCTTCAACTTCAATGGCTAGAGGTAAATCGTTGATGATGGAAGGAGTGTCCACCAATCCTAAAACTCTTTCTCCGGCAGCGAGACCTTGATTGATGTTACTAAATGCGTCTGATATGGCTTTTGCGGGACGTAGTAATTGAGAAAAAGCGCCAATATAGGTAATGAATCCAGCGGCGGTGATGCTAGCATCTTTATCTAAGACTAACGAACCGCCATAAATTAAAATCCCTGACAAAGTTAAAACGCCTAAAAACTCAGAAACTGGGGAAGCTAATTGTTGTCTTTTAGCCATTGAACGACTGATGTTTGAATATTTGTCGTTTTCCTGATTGAATTTCTTTTGCACATAAGGCAAAGCATTAAAGGCTTTAACAATTCGCATTCCACTGATAGCTTCATCAACTTGACTCACCATTACACCAAAAGAACTTTGCGCATCCAAAGCTTGTGCTTTTAATCGCTTTACAATTCGAGCAATTACCAATCCCGAAACTGGTAAAAGTAGAAGAGTGAAAAGCGTCAATTTTGCTGAGATGGTGAACAATAAAATCATGTAACCGATAATCAATAAGGGCTCTCTGAAAACCACTTGCAAAGTATTGGTAATACAAAATTGAACAACTTGAACATCGGAAGTTATTTTTGCAATGATATCTCCTTTTCTTTCGTTATTAAAAAAGTGTAAATGAAGTTTAGTTACAGATTCAAAAACGGTTTTTCTAAGGTTATGTAAGGTGTAAATCCGTAAATTCTCCATTATCCTTGCAGATAAATACCTAAAAACATTACTCAATAAGACACAAATCACCAGTGTTATGGCTACAAAAACAAGTGCTCCTTTTTGTCCGTTTGCTTGGGTAAAGTAATCAAAATAATAATGAAATAAGTTTGTGAAATACTGAAAAGAACCATCAAATTGAGGCTTTTGAGTAACAGTATTTGCTTTTGTAATACCCTCTTGAATAAATAAAACATTCAATACAGGCATCAATAAGGAAAAAACTATTGTATTGAATAAGGCATACAACAGTGTGAATATGAAGTATGGAAATGCAAATTTACTAATGGGTTTTGCGAAAGAAAGTAATCTGAAATAGGTTTTCATTAATTAATTTAATGCTGGTATAGAATAGCTAAATAAATGAATAACAGCTATTTATTTTTTAAATTGAGCAATACAAAACTAGGTTTTATTTGGATTTACTTTATCGGTGTTGCGTAAATATTAATGGTTTTTTTGAAACTCAACATATCCGAGTTTTTATTTAGTTTTCTTACCTCTGCATTAATGTTAAAATCTTCGAAGTAAAATATATCATATCCATTTTTCGCAATTACATTATAAAGCTCAATTTTAGCCTCATCTGTTACGCCAACAAAACTTTCGGCTATAATTACTGGCTTATAGTCCAAAATTAAATCGGTGATGGACTTGATGATTTCTTTGTCGTATCCTTCTGTATCTATTTTAATAAAAGATAATTTGTTGATCCAATTTTGGTATTTTGATTCTAAAAATGTCTTCAGATGAACGCCTTTGATTTTATTGGGTAACACAAAATTTCCGTGAGTGCTATTTTTGTCTTTAGAAATTGCGCCATTCGCAAATGAAGCCTCAGAAGAAACAAAGAAAAATTCTTCTTCCA
The DNA here is from genome assembly GCA_014378105.1 of Pseudopedobacter sp. Taxonomy (GTDB): domain Bacteria; phylum Bacteroidota; class Bacteroidia; order Sphingobacteriales; family Sphingobacteriaceae; genus Pseudopedobacter. The sequence continues at coordinate 16,217 of JACMOI010000052.1, read as the reverse complement.
TTGTAGAAATAGCATATGGCTGAAATTCCAATTTATATTTATTACTGTTAAGAGATGCGTTTTTCTCCAAAATTTTTAAAACCATAGGATTTGGATCAAATCCTACTGTTAAACCCGTTTTGCCAGAACAAACGGCCATAGGAACGGTTGTATCCCCAATATTTGCTCCAATATCAATAGCTAAATCTCCTTCTTTAATGAATTGGTTAAAGAATTCGATCATTTCGGAATCTATTTTTATTTGAGTAACAAGCGGGTTAGACCAATTAGCAAATTCTATTTTACCATATTTTCCAATGTCAAAAGTTGAAACTTTTGGTGGATATTCCTGAGTAACTCTTCTGGCTTTTTTTCTAGCTAAAGAGCTTTTTATATAGTTTAACATATTGCTTGGACTTTGTTTAATGTATAATTAAATATGGGTTTGATTCTCAAAAATAACATTTGAAAATTAAGTTCAAACTTAGTTTATCTTCTTATAGTTTTTATATTCAAATAACCTTACTTCAAATTTATCTTCGACCCAAGCAAGAAATCTTCTTCTAAAGTTTAATTTTTTAGATGATTTTGTTGGGTCAAAGGAAAAAGTCCAATTCATTTTTTCTTTTCTGTTTTGATAACCTTTTGGGAGCGTACCTTCAAACTTTAATAGTCTATCGGCATTACCATAATCAAACTCCTCTGTGCTGATTTTATTTTCTTGCAACCAACTATCATCGTGATAAAAAGTATTGAAATTGTTCACTTTATTTACCAAACCAGCGGGTGGTTTTACCCAGCCAAAATGATAAATATAAGCGTCAATTAATTTAACATTTATTTTTCGGTCATCAATTCTAAAACCTTGTGCATCCCTGTAAGACTGGACATACAAATTTCTTTTAATCGCTCTAATTTCTCTTCGATACCATCGTCTAGATTCACCGTAATAATCATAAGAGCCATAGAAATGAACGTATTTAAAAAGCATCCCTTCAATTTTAGGATTATAGAGATTGTCTGCCATTTCTTTTTTAATGAGTGGAAGATATTTTTCATGAACGCATTCATCGCCTTGAATATAAAAGGCCCAATCTATATCTTTTGAAATCGCATGGAAAGCCTTATCAGTTTCTGTAGCGAAAGTTTTGCCGCCTTCATGAAGGCTCATGTCCCAAACTGTGTCAATGATTTTTATTTTCGAAGAGTTTATGTTTTCTATCAGTTTTCTAGTTTCATCTTCACTATCCCCAACTGCAACCACAAATTCATCACAGATTGGTAGAATAGAAGTAATAGCTTCTACAATTGCATAATCATTAATAATGGCATTTCTGATGAAGGTAAATCCTGCAATTTTCATTGATCGATATTTTTTAAAACTGGTTTAATCAATTGTTGCTTCTTCCAGTGGTCTCCTTTTTTGTAAAGAAAAAACTTTCCTAATTTATATTTGAATTGTAAATGACCTTCGTAATCAATCCCTAATAATCTGTATGAAACATCTTTAGTTTTTTCCAAACAATTATTAATTGCCTTGGTGTAGGCTGTTGGTCCTGTCATGCCGTGTACATCATGAGGATAAAGATTTTGGTCAATATTATTTTTAACTAAGTCTAATGTTTCTTTTAAAAAAGGATGGCCAGCTTCAAATATCAAAGCCCATTGAATATAGACACCATCATTTTTTTCCATACTAATAATGGCTTTGTCATCTGGTTTTATAAAGGCACTTAGCTTACCTTTTATGCCACTGTCGATATCTAAGTAAACGCCTCCTTTTTTGTAAAGTATAGCATATCGGAAGAAATCGGCCTTAGCTGCACCAATATTCAATTTTTGATAAGCTTTAAGCCATTCACTATCGTAATTTGATTCAAAAAATTCTTCAATTCTTACGTCATCATAAAATTCATAAATGTATTCGGGATTATTTTTTAAAAACTTTTTAATATGCCATTTGGTGATGAATGGTAATTCCTTACTCTTAAATGTCTGATAAATTACTTTGGGGATTGCCATAATTTAAGATATACTATTTTTTTTATTTCTATTAGAATTTTGACACAAAAGAAATACAATAAATAAAAAAGCCGTTGCGCTAATTTGTTTTTCTAAACCATTTTCAATCATCCAATAAATAAAGAACGCTGGGATTATATAGATTAAAATTTGATTTCCTTTAACTAAAGTAAACGAGAAATAGAGTAATAAGCCAATTATTATTAATGCAATGGGTAGGCCGAAAGATAGTGCAAATAAAAAGAATTGGTTGTGGATAAAAATTCGATTTTCTGGAGTCAAAAGATAAGATCCTTTAGCATACTCTACTTTCATCGTATTTTCTGCGTCAGCAGGAGAAACTCCAAACCAAATATTTTTATTTATAGCTGCGATTGAACATTTTAGCGCCACTTCTCTCTGACTTATAGAAAAATCGTTAGGGTTTTTATTCTGGATGATGACTTCAATATCTTGAAAAGTATTGTCAACTTTTGCTTTAAAAGATTCAATAAACTTGTAAAAAAAAATGGGAATTAAAATGATAGATAAAAGCATTAAAATCATTGATTTGACTTGTTTTCGATTAACAAAATAAGAAACTAAATAAGTGAAAAGGAATAAATAGATTATTAATAAGGAAAATCTTAAAGCAATAATATGGATTAGCACTAAAAATATTATGAGAGAGATGAGAGTAAGCTTTTTATGAGCTGATTTTTTTTCTTTGATTGTCTGATCAAAAAAGAGAATAAAAGAAATTGCACATAATATGGAGAATTCAGCATAAAAATTAGTGAAGATAGTGAGTGTATTTTTACTGTTTTTTAATGCTTCTATTGAAGTATTAAAATTAATTAAAACTTCAAAAGATGTAATAATTAAGATCAATAAACTTCCGGAAAAAAATAAATTGATGATGTTTTTCTTACTGTTAATTCTTGGATTAAGCCAAAACGATATTGGTATAATAAGTAAGGATAGGTTTTTAAATATAATTCTAAAGTAATTAGCATAATCTTCGGTATTCCAAAAGCTAGTTAAATAGAAAAAATAAATTAGCGGAAACACCAAAAAGTAAAGCTTGAACTTTGGCAATGATTTATTATCGTAGGATATTACAGCTGTGAAAAGTAATAAACAACTAGACATTGAAAGGATTGCCCTTGAAAATAACAAGCCTAAAACCAATAAATAGCAAGCAATATCAAATCCATAATGTTGAATTATCGAGATGCTTTTTCTCCAAATATTAGTCAATGACAGCAATAAGTAGTTAATTTGTTTTCAAAGTTAATTTAATGGCCGACAAAATACAGCAATTAATAAAGGGACTTAAATCCGGAGATTTTAAAGCAATTGCCCGAGTTTTATCGTTGATAGAAAACGAAAGCAATGGATCAGAAGTTATCTTAAAAGGAATAGAGATTAAACAAACTCCAGTAATTGGAATTACTGGCCCTCCTGGTGCTGGGAAAAGCACATTATTGAATGCTATTATCAATCAATTAACTCAAAATTTTAAAATTGCTGTTTTAGCAGTTGATCCAACTTCTCCTTTCAATTTAGGCTCATTATTGGGTGATCGAATTAGAATGACAGATCAGTTTAATAATGGAAATGTCTTTATCAGATCAATTGCCACAAGAGGATCTTTAGGTGGTTTATCAGTCAAAACGATAGAAATGTGCGATGTTTTAAAAGCTGCTGATTTCGATTATATTTTTGTAGAAACTGTTGGTGTTGGACAATCGGAAATTGAGATTGCTGGTTTGGCAGACTTAACGATTGTAGTCTTAGTTCCTGAGGCTGGCGATGATATACAGAGTATTAAATCTGGTTTAATGGAGGTTGCAGATGTTTTTGTGGTTAATAAGGCTGATAGAGAAGGAGCAGATGCTTTTTCCAATCATTTAAAAATGATGACTCATGGAGGCAAAAATGTGCCAATTTTAAAAGCCATTGCAAGTCAATCAATTGGCGTTGAGGAGATCATTAGTGAAATTAGTAAATCTAGTAAGATAAACGATGAAAAAAGAGCTTACCTTTTAACTGAAAAAGCTTGGCAATTGATTCAAAACCACAGAATGAAAGATTTAAAAAAGGAAAAGCTTCGATTAAAAATAACCGAAGCTTTAGCAAAACCATTTAATTTATATCAGTTTATTGAGCAATTTAAGAGTTCATGATCTCTTCAATCTCGTCTGCATCAATTGGAATATATGCCATTAAATCTTTCGGTCCATTTTTAGTGATTAAAATATCATTCTCAAGTCTGATACCTAGGCCTTCCTCCAAGATATAAATTCCAGGTTCACATGTAAGTACATTTCCTTCTGCGAAAAGATCGTATCTGCTAGCTAAATCATGAACATCGATCCCTAAATGATGAGATGTGCCATGCATAAAGTACTTTTTATATGCAGGCATTTTAGGATCTTGTTTTTCAACATCGTGTTTATCCAATAAATTAAGCTTAATAAGCTCCTGCGTCATAATTTTACCAACTTCCTCGTGGTATTGATTCCAATTAGTTCCTGAAACAAGCATTTTTGTGGCCTCTTTCATCACATGATGAACAGAATTATAAACATCTTTTTGTCTTTCCGAAAATTTACCACTTACAGGAATACTCCTGCTCAAATCAGCATTATAATTTCCAAACTCTGCTCCAAAATCAAATAAAATAACATCACCATCTTTACAAATTTCTTTATTATCATTATAGTGTAAAACACAAGCGTTTTTTCCAGATGCAATTATTGGGGAATATGCATGGCCTGTCGACTGATTTTTAATAAACTCATGAATTATTTCGGCCTCTATTTCATATTCATAGACGCCAGGTTTTACAAAACTTAAAACTTTTCTAAAAGCAAGTTCTGTAACATCGCAAGCCTTTTGTATATAAGTAATCTCAGTGGATGATTTGATGGGCCTTAATTCTCTAAAAATTGTAGCCGCTCTTTTATATTGGTGTAATGGATATTTATTTTTTATTTCGTCTATAAAGCGATAGTCTTTATATGGTACTGTATGAACGTATCTGTCATTTTCATTGGTGTTAAGAAAGATATGATCAGCATAATGAATAATAGAAGTTAATATATTCCAAAATTCATCAATCCAAAAAATCTTTTTAATTCCAGAAATTGCCTTTGCTTCATCAATTGTATATTTATGTCCTTCCCAAATAACAATGTGTGGGTTAGTCTGTCTTAAAAATAGGACTTCTTTATATAAAGGATTAGGACAATCGGGGAATAATATCAAAATTGATTGTTCCTGATCAATTCCTGATAGATAAAATAAGTCAGGATTTTGTTTAAAATTATATATTTGATCGCCACTTCTAGGGTATTCATCATTTGAATTAAGAATTAAAATCCCTTTTTTTTCCATTTTAGATGAAAATTTTTCTCGGTTTTCAACGAAAAGACGCTGTTCTGTAATCTGATATTTCATTTTATTTGTTAAATTTTATAAAATAATAAACCTTTTATAGCTATTTTTGTCTTATCTAAAGTTTGGAACAAATTTTGAAAGGTTTGTAGATATCAAACTTATAGTTAATTTTACAAATAAAAACACAATTAAAAATTGTTAACCTTAAAAAAGAAAATTATGAATTATTCTACATTAAAAAAGACAGTAGCTTTTACGCTAGCGACTGCTTTTGCTCTAGCGGCAAATGCGCAAGATAAGCCAAGTGCTACTACAAGTTCTGCCAAAGTTTTTGGTGGAAGAGCGCAGTATAGAACTTGGACAGTTGGTATAAACGCTGGTTTTACAGTTCCAACAGTAATTACTGGTGGTCAAGACGATTTTAACAAAGGTTTAGGTTTTGGAGAATATACTTTTAAACCATATTATGGAATCAATTTGAGAAAGCAATTAGCTCATTCTTTCGGTCTACAAGGAGATTTGCAGATGGGAAAAGTATTAGGCTATAACAAAAATGGTCTTGTTAGTGTTGGGTCAAACGGAGGAGGTTCCCCAGTTGTTTCTGTTAATTCATTCGAAACTAAAGTTGGATACGACTTAAGTTTATCAGGTGTTGTTAACGTAGCAACTATTGATTTTATTAAAAGAGAAAATAAAATTAATTTTTATGTAAGTGCTGGTTATGGTTTAATGGGTTATGCTCCTAAAGGATTTACTTCGTACAAAAATAATACTGTTGTTTATGACTTCAAAGGTAAAGCAGGTTCTAGTAGAAATGAAACTTATGTAAAACAGGGATATATTCCCGTAGGAATGGGTATTAAATTTAAATTAGGAGATAGAGTAGCTTTAGACTTAGGATATACAATGAAGTTTATAGATTCTGACAATTTTGACGGACTTTATAGAATAGACAATTTTCCATCAAACGATAAATTCTCCTATACTCACGCTGGTTTAGAATTTTCTTTAGGTTCTGCTGCTAAGCCTGATTTAAACTGGGTTAATCCAGTAGCTATGATGTATGATGAGTTGAAAGACCCAACTTTACGTCAAGAAGTAGAAGCTTTAAAAGGTCGTGTATCTAATTTAGAGCAGTCAGTTGAAGATTTGAAAAAAGATTCTGACGGTGATGGTGTTGCTGATCATTTAGACAAATGTCCTAACACTCCAGCAGGAGCTAAAGTTGATGGTGCTGGTTGTGAATTAGACACTGATGGTGATGGTATTCCAGATTGGAAAGACAAATGTCCTACTGAAAAAGGAACTGCTGCATTAAACGGATGTCCAGAAATAGCAGCTGCGACCATAACAGGTTTAAATAATATTCAATTTGAGTATAACTCTTCAGTATTAAGAACTTCTTCTTACCCAACTTTAGATAAAGTTTCTTCAATGATGAGAGCTAATTCAAGTTCGATGTTACAATTAGATGGTCATGCTTCTGCAGAAGGTACTGATGCTTATAACATGCAATTATCTATTGATAGAGCAAACGCTGTTAAGACTTACTTAGTAAATTCTGGTGTTGATGCTAAGAAAATTGCTACTAAAGGTTACGGTGAGACTCGTCCAATTGCATCTAATGCAACAGAAGAAGGACGTATAGCTAATCGTCGTGTTGAATTCAGACAACAATAACTAAAAATAATTGTTATTAAAAAAGGGAGTTCAAATTGAACTCCCTTTTTTTATTTCTAAATTTGACTAAAATGTATTTTTTCAGAAAAAAAGACCCAAATAGACCAGACAACTTTAACTTAAGAGCAATGCATATGATTAATCGCATCGCAATAATTGTATTTATATTAGGGATTATTTGGAAACTTGTAGATGTCTTGATATTAAAAAAGTAACAGATATGAAAAAAATTATACAAACGTTTAATGCACCAATGCCAATCGGTCCGTATAGTCAAGCAATTTTGACTAATGGAATTCTATATGCTTCTGGACAAATAGCGATTGATCCAAAAACAGGAGAAATTGTTGATAAATCAATTGAAGACGAAACCCATCAAGTTATGAAAAACATTAAAGCAGTTTTAGAAGCCGCTGAAATGAGTCTCACAAATGTGGTTAAAACGTCTATTTTTTTAAGTGATATGGATTATTTCGCAAAAGTAAATGAAACTTATGGAAAATATTTCGATGGAGATTATCCAGCCAGAGAAACAATAGCGGTGAAGACATTACCGAAAAATGTGAATGTCGAAATTTCCGTTACTGCAATTATTTAATGACTAATAAAAGCAAAGGATTAATTGCTGCACTTTCTGCAAATGTTATTTGGGGGTTTGTTTCGATAGCTTTTAGGTTTCTTCAAAAATATCCTACAGATTTAATATTGTTTTATAGAATTGTGATTGCATGTTTTATTACATGTTTATCTATCTCCATATTTAAGAGAAAACAATTAAAACAAGATTTAAAAAATGTTAAATTAAATAGGGATATGCCAAAGATGAAATTTTGGTTACTTTTAATTTTATCAGCGATTGGGATTACACTAAACTGGTTTGCTTTTATATATGTTGTGAATAACATAAATATAAAATCAGCAGCTTTTGCTTATATGATTTGTCCCTTAATTACTGCTTTAGGAGGTTTTGTATTATTAAAAGAAGAGTTAAGTAAGCTCAAGTTTTTCGCGTTAGGCTTAGCTGCAATATCAATAATCTTATTAGCAAGTGGTTTTCTGGGTAGTGTAATATGGTCGGGTTTGATTGCTTTATTTTATGCTACTTTTGTTCTTATTCAACGGATTTTAAAGAATTTTGATAGATTAAATATGCTGGGCTTTCAACTATTAATAGGTTTAATCTTAGTCAGCCCATTATTTTTCTTCCATCCACAAAATATACCAACAGATTTATCTTTTTGGCTGGTTATCGTGTTAGTTGGAATTTTATTCACCTTAATTCCTCTATTATTGAGTTTATATGCGGTTGGTCACCTTCCATCATCTACAGTAGGGATAATGCTTTATGTGAATCCAATAGTTGCATTTACAGTCGCATTTTTTTACTTTCATGAACCTATAGTTTTTAAACAGATTGTTGCTTACAGTTTATTAATTCTAGCTGTTATTATTTTTAATTGGAAAATAATAAGCAAATCTTACTTTAAATTAGGTGACAAGCTGAAAAAGGAAATAGATATTGCATCTTAATTTTGAATGAGCAAATTTTTAAAACCCCTATTGAATACTTAAAAGGAGTTGGTCCGCAAAGGGCTGAAATCCTTAAAAAAGAAATTTCCATTTTCACTTACGGAGATTTACTTCATTATTATCCATTCCGTTATATAGATAGAACACAATTCTATAAGGTTAGAGACGCCAATCCTGACTTACCATACATTCAAATCTTAGTTCGATTAAAATCATTTGAGATCATAGGAGAAAAAAAAACCAGAAGATTAGTTGCTGAAGCAGTAGATGATACTGGAGAGATTGAGTTGGTTTGGTTTCAGGGTGTAAATTGGATTCAGAAAACTTTAAAGCTTAATCAGGTTTATATTATCTTCGGTAAAGTAAGCTATTTTAATGGAAAGCCTCAAATGGCTCATCCGGAAATTGAATTTTTCAATAAAGAAAATCAGAATAAAGGAAATCTTTCGCTTCAGCCAGTGTATTCCTCAACAGAAAAATTGAAACAATTTAGTTTAGACTCTAAAGGGATTCAACGAATAATGGCAAATTTGATAGATATTGTTTTCAATGATATTGAAGAAGAACTTCCTGAATATCTAATCAAAAAGTATAAGCTTTATACAAGAAACATTGCGCTATTAAATATTCATTTTCCTAAGGATACTCAGGTTTTAAAAATTACTCAGAATACTATAAAATTCGAAGAGCTTTTCTTTATTCAGTTTAGGATGTTGAGGTCTAAACTTTTAAGAAGTCAAAAATTCAAAGGAAATATATTTGAAAGTGTGGGTGAGAAATTCACTTTATTTTATGAAAATCTTCTTCCATTTCAGCTTACAAATGCTCAAAAGAGAGTAATTAAAGAGATTCGACTTGATACACAAAGAGGTGTTCAAATGAATCGATTAGTACAAGGGGATGTTGGTTCTGGGAAAACGGTAGTTGCTTTAATGACGATGCTTTTAGCGATTGATAATGGTTTTCAGACTTGCTTGATGGCCCCAACAGAGATATTGGCTACACAACATTATCACTCTCTGCATGCACTTTTAAAAGATGATTTTGTATCTATCAAACTATTAACAGGTTCCACAAAGAAAAGGGAGCGAAAATTAATTGCAGAATCATTAGAATCTGGTAAACTTTGTATTTTGATAGGAACTCACGCTCTGATTGAAGATCCTGTGATTTTTAAGAATTTAGGATTAGCAGTGATAGATGAACAACATCGTTTTGGCGTAGAACAAAGAGCAAAGCTTTGGCGTAAGAATAGTATTCCTCCACATATTTTAGTGATGACTGCTACACCAATACCTCGTACACTTGCCATGACCTTATATGGCGATTTAGACGTGTCAGTTATTGATGAATTACCTGCTGGCAGAAAGCCTATAGAAACAATTCATATGTTCGAAAATCATCGATTACGAATGTTTGGTTTTATGAAACAGGAAATTGCCAAAGGTCGCCAGATTTATATAGTTTATCCGTTAATACAAGAGAGTGCCAAACTTGATCTTAAAAATTTGATGGATGGAGTTGATACGATGAGTAGAGAGTTCCCGTTACCGCAATTTAAAATCAGCATCCTTCATGGACAGTTAAAACCATCAGAAAAAGAATTTGAGATGCAAAGATTTGTAAAAGGAGAAACTCAAATTATGGTAGCAACCACAGTGATTGAGGTTGGCGTGAATGTTCCCAATGCTTCTGTAATGATCATCGAAAATTCTGAGCGTTTTGGTTTATCCCAATTGCACCAACTAAGAGGAAGGGTAGGCAGAGGTGCCGAGCAATCTTATTGTATTTTAATGTCGGAGCATAAACTAAGCAAGGAAGGCAGAGTAAGGTTAGATACCATGGTTAAAACCAATGATGGTTTCGAGATTGCTGAAATTGATTTGCAGCTTCGTGGACCAGGAAATATCGAGGGAAGACAACAAAGTGGTATAATGGATTTAAAATTAGCCGATTTAGCTCTCGATCAAAAAATATTGCAAGAAGCGAGAAAAAGTGTCATAGAAATTTTTGAAAATGATCCTGATTTAAACAAACCTGAAAATAAAATATTAAAAAGCTTTGTTACAAACGCAGAAAATGGCATAACATTAAATAAAATATCATAATATTGACTATTAATCTTTTTTTGATTTAAACTTTACAAAATGAAAGCTATTAAACTTCTTATCGCAGTTATTTTTCTATTTGCATTGAGCGTTCATGCTCAGGACTCTTTAGTTTTAAGAAAAATTTATGATGAGGCTCTGGTAAACGGAGAATCGTATCAGAATTTAAGGTATCTGTGTAAACAAATAGGTCCTAGATTAAGCGGTTCAGCAAATGCTCAAAAAGCAGTAGATTGGACTAAAAGCTTAATGGACAAATATGGTTTTGATAAGGTTTACTTGCAAGAGTGTATGGTGCCTCATTGGGTGAGGGGAGAGAAAGAAGTTGGTAAAATTATCAATGGAAATCAAGAGATTAATGTGCCGATTTGTGCACTAGGAATGTCTCCTGGGACACCAAAAGAAGGTGTAAAAGCTCAAATTATTGAATTAAGCAGTTTGGATGAGCTAGCCAAACTAGGGGAAAGCGTAATCAAAGGAAAAATTGTTTTCTTTAACCGACCATTTGATCCCCGTTTTATTGAAACAGGAAGAGCTTACGGTACAGCAGGTGATCAAAGGTTTGCTGGTCCAGCTGAAGCGGCAAAATATGGGGCTGTGGGTGTAATTGTAAGATCATTAACCGAAAGCTTAGATGACTATCCTCACACAGGAACAACTAATTTTCCGAAGGGGAGCAAGCAAATTCCAGCTGCAGCTATTTCAACAAAAGCAGCTAATCAGCTAAGCACATTATTAAAGTTAAAAAAACTACCAGCTATCCAGTTCTATTTTAAGCAAAGCTGTCAATTACTACCTGATGCGAAATCTTATAATGTTGTAGGTGAAATGACAGGCTCTGAATTTCCAAATGAAGTAATTACTGTAGGTGGACATCTAGACTCTTGGGATTTGGCAGAAGGTGCCCATGATGATGGAACGGGAGTGATGCAAGCAATGGAGGTTTTAAGAGTTTATAAAGCATTAGGCATGAAGCCAAAACATTCTATAAGAGCGGTAATGTTTATGAATGAAGAGAACGGTGGTAGAGGAGGTGATAAATATGCTGAATTGGCTATGAAAAACGGAGAGAAACATATTGCGGCTATAGAATCTGACGGTGGTGGTTTCACACCTAGAGGTTTTACTTTTCAGGATATTTCTAAAAAAGATTTAAAAGAGATTAATGAAAACTGGAGTGGTTTATTGAGACCTTACCTTGCAGATCATTTAGATGCAGGAGGGAGTGGAAGCGACATTGAACCCTTGTCAATATTTAAAGACGCAGTTTTGATTGGCTACAGAGCCGATTCGCAACGTTATTTTGATATCCATCATACACCTAACGATGTTTTTGAGAACGTGAATAAAAGAGAGCTAGAATTAGGCGCTGCAGCAATGACATCTTTGGTTTACTTAATAGATCAACACGGGATCAAATAATCTTACTTTTTGGAGCAGCAAAATTCGGATCTTAGAAACGATCCATATATCGCATTAAGATTTCCTGAATTTAGGTCTTTTTTAGTGATGCGGTTTTTCTTGACTATAGGTTATCAAATACAAGGCGTAATTCTAGGCTGGTATGTTTATAGCCTAACCAAAGATCCGTTGTCTTTAGGTTTAATTGGCTTAGCAGAAGCCGTTCCAGCTATTGGAATTGCTCTTTATGGAGGTTATATTGCCGATAAATCAAATAAGAAAACTTTATTGCACAAAGTAATTGGATTAATTTTGCTGTCTTCAACAGTAATGTTTGTGGTTACTTTGCCAAACGTCACCTTAAGCCTTAGTCAATCTTTATTAATCACAATTATTTATTGTATGATTTTCGTAAATGGAATTGCCAGAGGTTTTTATGCGCCAACAGCTTTTTCAATGATGGCGATGATTATACCCAGAGAGCATTATCCAAATTCATCTACATGGAATAGTTCAGCTTGGCAAACTGCTTCAATTGCAGGTCCAGCTTTAGGAGGTTTATTGTATGGTTTTTCAGGAATTCACCAAACCTTTATTGTTGTACTGATTTGTATCACTATTTCTTTTGTTGGTACTTTCTTTTTAAAAAGCAGACCATCAACATTTGTTAAAACAGGTAGTATGCTTAAAAGCGTGTCAGAAGGTTTGAAATTCGTTTTTAAAACAAAAATGTTGGTAGGCGCTCTTAGCTTGGATTTATTTTCTGTTTTTTTTGGCGGTGCGGTTGCTTTAATCCCAGTAATAGCAACTGAAATTTTACATGTAGGCGCAACTGAATTTGGTATCATGAGAGCAATGCCGGCCGCAGGAGCCGTAATTACGATGCTATTGATGACTCGCTTCTCGCCGATGGGAAAACCATGGAGAAACCTTTTATTTGCAGTTACGGGTTTCGGTATCTCCATTATTTGTTATGGTTTATCACGTAATTTTTATTTAACCTTATTCTTTTTATTTTTAGAAGGAGCTTTCGATAGTGTGAGCGTGATTATACGTTCTACCATTTTGCAGTTGTTAACACCAGATGATATGCGGGGAAGGGTTTCGGCGGTAAACTCGATGTTTATAGGTTCATCTAATGAGATAGGACAATTCGAATCTGGTTTAACGGCTAAATTGATGAGAACTGTTCCAGCTGTTGTTTTTGGTGGATTTATGACTTTAGTAGTTTCTGGAGTGACTTGGTTTAAAACTAAAAAATTGATTCCGCTCACATTAGAAGATATTCAGAAATCTTAGATAGGGTTTTGCGTTAAAGATAGCAGCGTCCACCTGAACAAAATGGGCAGAGATAGCAGTTTTTTGGCTAATATCTAAAGCAGTATTAGAGAACAGCGTGTTATTCCGATAGCTATCGGAAAGCCCAAATTTTAATAAATTTCAATGATTGAAGTAGAAGATTTTTCTATAAAGTTACCCGTTTTTGAAGGTCCGTTTGATTTGTTACTTTTCTTTATAGAAAAGGATGAGTTAGACATTCAAAATATTCCAATTGCTAAAATCACAGACGACTTTCTTCATTATATTCATCAGTTAAATACTTTAAATATAGAATTTGCAAGTGAATTTATTTTTGTAGCAGCTACTTTGATGCGTATTAAAGCAAAAATGCTTTTACCTAGACCAGAGCTCGATGAAGATGGTCAAGAAATTGATTTGAAGGAGGATTTAGTTCAAAGGTTAATTGAATATAAGCGATTTAAGGAAATTACCGAAGAATTTAAATTACTAGAAAACGAACGTTTTTTTAAAGAAAGACGCGGAAATATTAATGAGGATGTTAAAAGGCTTTTAGAGAATATCGATTCTGAGTTACTGGAGGATTTCTCTTCTTTTAATTTATATAAACTTTTGAAAACCTATCAAAAGGTATGGGGTAATTATTTAGTGAAGTCTGAAGAAGTAAAGCATAGAATTGATAAGTATCCTTATAGCATTGAAGAGCAAAAAGCTAAGATCTCAAGCTTGTTATTAATAAATAAACAATTCGATTTTCAAAATTTAAAAGATATTTCGAAAGATAAAGTGCAGTTTGTATATAACTTTTTAGCTATTTTGGAACTATTGCAACAGCAACTTTTAGAAATACAAATCGGGTTAGGATTTAATAATTTTTGGATTCTACAGAAGTCAACGCCTGCTCAATAAAATCCACTACCTGAAGTTCATCATGTAAACCTATTTCTGGTTCTAAATTGTTAATCAAACAGTTAATTACTTTCTCTAAAAACACATCATGCTTGTCTGCCGAGCCTTTGTAATAAGTATAATTATTAGCTTGAGTGATTTGCTCAAATACTGGGACCTCAAAACTATTTTCTAGATTAACGAAGTCTAGCTTCTCCATATATTGCCCACCAACTTTTACATTTCCTTTTGAACCAATGATGGTTAGACTACTTTCGATATTCATCTTATAGGCAGCATTGGTAAAATTAAACATCCCTTTAGCACCGTTACTTAAATTAAATTTAATAACTCCACTATCATCAAATGCTGTTTTAATATCAGGATTTAAAGTAAACAAATTACTGCTGATATCTTTTACTTCGCCACACAGCCAAAGCATTAAATCTATAAAATGGCTAAACTGAGAGTACAAAGGTCCTCCTCCAATTTTATTTGTTGCTCGCCATGGAGATTCGGAGTAATAACTTTCATTTCTATTCCAAAAGCAATTAATTTGCAAAAATCGGATTTCACCAAGCTTCTTACTTTCAACTAGTTTTTTTAACCAAATAGCCACAGGGCTATATCTATTTTGCATCACAGCAAAAACTTTCTTTCTTGCTATCTTTTCGGCAGCCATCATTTTATGAACGTCCTCAGCATGCAAGGCAACTGGCTTTTCACAAATTACATGATATCCTGCATTTAAGCATTTGATAGTATGTGCAGGATGTAATCCATTTGGTGTACAGATGCAGATAATATCAGCTTCAATTTGTGATTTTAAAAAGTCGTCAAGTGAAGTAAAAAAAGGAATTAATTTATGAATTAGTTTACGTTTCCTAAAATCAATATCAACGGCAGCTACTAGATCAGCATTAAGCATAGTACTTAAAAGTTGAGCATATTTCTCTCCTATATTGCCCACCCCAACAATAACAAAGCTAATTTTATTCATATAACTTTTAAGTTCTAATAGTGGGGTAAATTCCATATTTTAGCCTAAAATAAAATTTTCAGGATTAATAGTGACTTTTAGGTTAAAATTAATCAAGTATATTATAAAGATTGATGAAAAAAGATAAAATAATTTTCGATTTAATTGAAGAAGAACTTCAACGGCAAGAAAACGGTATTGAATTAATTGCATCTGAAAACTTCGTGAGTGAACAAGTAATGGAAGCTGCAGGATCTGTATTGACCAACAAATATGCCGAAGGTTTACCAGGAAAGAGGTATTACGGAGGTTGTGAAGTAGTGGATAAAATCGAAAATATAGCAATTGAGAGAGCTAAAGAATTATTTAATGCTGCTTGGGCCAATGTACAACCACACTCTGGCGCACAAGCAAACGCTGCAGTATTTCTAGCTGTTTTAAATCCAGGGGATAAAATTTTGGGATTCGACTTGTCACATGGAGGTCATTTAACGCATGGTTCACCTGTTAATTTCTCTGGGAAAATTTACAAACCATCTTTTTATGGTGTTGAAGAATCCACAGGTTTAATTGACTATAAGAAATTAGAGGAAGTGGCATTGAAAGAGAAGCCAAAATTAATTATTTGCGGTGCCTCAGCTTATTCAAGAGATTGGGATTACGAATTTATTCGTTCTGTTGCTGATAAAATTGACGCTTTAGTTTTAGCGGACATCTCTCATCCATCAGGTTTAATTGCTCGTGGGTTGTTAAAAGACCCACTTCCACATTGCCATATCGTAACCACTACTACTCATAAAACCTTGAGAGGTCCACGTGGAGGTTTAATTATGATGGGTAAAGATTTCGAGAATCCATTCGGGATAAAAACGCCAAAAGGAGAGATTAAAATGATGTCTGCACTTTTAGATGGAGCAGTTTTTCCTGGAACTCAGGGCGGCCCTTTA